>JBLIND010000104.1:0-17291 GCA_047639095.1 Candidatus Omnitrophota bacterium
TGAATTTTTCGATGCGGGCCGTGAACAAACGCGAGAGGATGTGCGAGATGCTCTTGGCATCGGCCCGGGTTTTGACCGGTTGCTGTAACCACCAGCTGCCGGACGGCATCCGTTCGGCCTGGAGGAATCCACCGGAGCGTCTCACTTCCAGCTTGGTCACGTCTTCCGCCTTGGCGAGGAAAATGGCCCGGTCCTTCACTTCCTCCATGGACTTCGGGATGGCTTCGAGAAACGTCGCCGGCACGGTGATGATATCCTTCCCGGTTGATTCCTTGATGTAGGCGTTGTCGCCGACAAAGGACTTACGGCCAATCAGGTAATTGCGTGCCTCGCCATCCGATCCGAGCACGATACGAGCAAGCGGCGCATCAAACCCGTAGTCCTTGAGCGTCATGTTGCGACGCTTTAAATCCGCGTCGGTAATAATCTCGCCCTTCTCCACTCCCTCCAGCTTGGTTAGCAGCCGGCTGATCACATTATCTTTCACGCGGGCGCCTTCGGGACGGGCAAGCACCCATGCACCATCCTTGTAGACAAACTTGGCGGAAAATTTTTCGTAATCAATCTTCAGCCACTTCACCTCACCGGGCTGCACCTGGAAGGCGCGCTTGGCCTGGGCCTGGAGCTGCGCCGGACTCGGCTCGGTCGGCGCATCGAATTTGTAGATGAATGCGCCCAGGAGGATGACCGTCAACAGAAGAAAAAATGTGGTTTTACCGTTCACGCCTTAACTCTAATACCGTTTCAGCCAATCACCGCTGGCAAAATTAATAAATCCGGTCCCCATAAAGCGATCAGCTCCGTCGCCGCCACCAGACCAGAAAACCAAACACGGCTACCATGCCGGGCAGGCCACCGACGACCGTAAAAAACAAGCGGTCGAGATCGGGCTTCTCAATAAGCAGCTTCACCTTCCGAATATCCTTGGGTGGGATCGAAATCAACTGCTGACGATCGATCAGCCAGTTAATGCTGTTGAGAAAAAAGGCCGTAGAGCCGCCTGACTTATGCAAATTGGAACCGAAGGCCGAATCGCCCACGACGACGAGCCGGGTGGTCTCGAGCTCGACCTCAACCGCATCCCCACTGGCGGGGGATTTTCCAGGCAGGGCCACCGCGCCTTTTTCAATGGCCGCCGCAAAACAAACTGGACCCGGAATATCCTCGCCCGGGGTAAACTCCGGCGGATCGACCTGGAGATTGCGCTCCCACCAGCCGGCCTTCGAGTTGGACATCAAGGGCACAAAAAGCGGCTGATCACGCGGCCCCTGGTTCTCCGGAAGTACCGGCGTGATCGGGACCACGGCACGCGGACGCAGGAAAACGGAGGCGATGCCATCCAGTTTGGCCGTGATCGGATGATCGCCGTACTGCGTGACGATGACTCCGCCCTTGAACGGCGTCTTTTTCATATCGAGAATAAACCCATCGCCCATGCGCACGCCCCACTCTTCCAGCAACGGCTCCACCTGGGTGACGCTCAGGAGATCCGACAGGTACATCATGCGGCCCCCATCCTTGAGGTAGGCGCGAATCAGATCGACCTCCGGCAGGGACAGCGCAACCGTGGGAGCGGCAACCACCAGGGCACTGCAGTCTTCCGGCACGCGCTCTTCCCCCGCGAGGTCCAACTTTTTCACCAGGATGTTATCCAGCTCCATCTCACGGCGAATATTTGAATACGCGGTAGGCGAAGGATCAAACAGGTCGATATCTTTCTCCCCATGCCCCGACAGGAAATAAACCGTCGGCTGTCCCGGACGGGTCACATAGAGGATCGCCGCCGTGAACGCGGCCTCACCGCGAAACTGTTTCAGCTCCGGCCGGCCGCCAAACGCAGTGGGTTTGTCCTGCTTGAAAACGCCCATATCCAAGGTGGTGACGTTCTTGCGGCGGTTGCCGGATTCAAAAATAACCACATTTGAATCGGTCAAATCATACAACACACGCAGCTCTTCGATGCGCCCCTTGTCCCGATCGGGATCGATGATCTCAACCTTGATCTTGCGACTGACATACTCATACTCCTGGATGAGCTTTCGAACATCTTCATAGAGGTTCTGCTCCTCTGCCGTGCCTCCCGGCTGGATAACCACTTTGACGTCAACCCGGTTGGTGAGACTGCCGAGGATATACTCAGTCTTATCGCTCAAGTCATAATATTGTGAAGCGGAAATATCGACCCGGCGATAGTGACGGGAGCCCAGGTAATTGACCATCAGCCAGAGCAGTCCGGCCAGCAGCAATGCGGAACTGGTGTTCAGCCCGACCAGCACCTTGCGCCGACGGTTTTCCCACACCCGCTTGTTCGCAGATTTTTCCGGCACCGGCGGAGGATTCATTTCCACTTCCTCGCTTCCACGACCTTCACCGTGGTGAACAACACCAGGGCAATGCTCGAGAGGTAGTAGACGACCGACCGCGAATCAATGACCCCGCGGGAAGCATCCAGCATATGCATGACGGATGAAAGATGGGTCGTGACCTCACGAATCATGCTTGAATCGGAAATAAAGGGTAAAAACCCACTGAAAAACAGGACCGAGACAATGGCAAAGGTCATGATCGCTGAGGCAATCTGGTTCGAGGTCATTGAGGAGCAAAGCATGCCGAAAGCGATGAACAGCCCCCCCACCATCAGGCCGCCCACGTAACTTCCGATGAGCGCGCCGGGATCGAGTTGAAACGGCGTGGAGCTGAACTGATTGACAATAAAAATATAGGAAGCCGTCGGCAGCCACATGACCACATAGAAAAAAAGCGTGCCGAGATACTTGGCCATGACCACCGCAAGATCGGTTACCGGGGCGGTCATCAAGGCTTCAATCGTCCCGGACTTATGCTCCTCGGAAAAGCAGCGCATGGTCAGTACCGGGATGACAATCAACACGGCGATCCAGGTAAAAAACGATGCGTAAATCTCCCGGGTAATCTCGTGTGCCATCGCACCGGAAATCAGCTTGAGGTTCACCATGAACCAGAAACTGAAGCCCATTACGACCAGAAAAAATACGGTCGTGATATAGGCGATCGGCGAAAGGAAATAAGACCCGACTTCGCGTTTCCACAACGTCCAGAACCCGTTCACGCGGCGTGATCCCCACGGGCCGTTCCCTGGGCCGTGTCGCTCGGATCCACGGCAGGTGTAACCGTTCCCGTCATTTCCACGAACACATCTTCAAGCGACTTTTTCTCCTGACGCAGCTCGCGGCACTTCCAACCCTGTTTCACCACCATCTCAAATACCTTGTCGCGGAGGTCCAAGCCATCTTCACACTCCACTTTGGCCAGGGTCCAGGCGTCCAGCTTCTGGGTACGCACGAAACGAATGCCTTTGATGCGGTTGAAGGCATTTTTGATATCCTTGTCTGAGGCCATGACCTCGAGCTCCAGATTGGAACTCGACTGCAGGCGATTCCGCAAGGTCTCCGGGGTATCCGAGGCAATGATCTGACCTTCGTTGATAATCAGCACTCGGTCGCAGGTGGTTTCCACCTCCGGCAGAATGTGGGTGCTCAATAAAATGGTGTGGGTTTGGGCCAGGGTTCGAATTAACTTTCTCACCTGGCGGATCTGGTTGGGATCCAGCCCGGACGTGGGCTCGTCGAGAATGAGAATTTCCGGATCGTGCACCAGGGCATCCGCAAGCCCCACGCGCTGACGATACCCTTTAGACAATTGCCCGATGATCCGGCTGCTCACATCCATGAGGCTGCACTTCAACTTTACTTCACGGATGCGTTCTTTCCGCTCGCGGAGCGGGACGCCCTTCAGATTCGCCCGATACTTGAGATATTCATCCACCCGCATGTCGAGATAGAGTGGGCAGTTCTCGGGCAGGTAGCCGATCCGACGGCGTACTTCGATCGATTCCTTGAAGACATCACGTCCCGCGACCTCGACCCGGCCGCCGGTTGCGGGCAGGTAGCCCGAAATAATCCGCATCGTCGTCGTCTTACCCGCGCCGTTTGGCCCGAGAAACCCCACGATCTCACCGCGATTGACGCGAAAGCTCAGGTTATTTACCGCCACGGTTCCGGCGTACTTTTTTGTCAACTGTTCGACACGAATCATAGGGCGTACATAACAATACCAAATAGTAGGGTCAATCCATAGGTGGCCTCAGACATTCCAGCGCGTGGTTCATTATAAAACACGTGCAGATGCTCAGCCCCGACAGATCAGCGAAACCTGCGGGAAAATTGCAGGCGGCACATCCGTCTCACGAAAAACGGGATAAAGCACCAACAGACTTGCAAATACTTGCAAGTTATCCCATTGAACTGCCCTTGCAGGAATAGATGGTACGTACATGGAAAAACGCATGGGTGATGGGGTTACCGCGAATGGTCTTAAGGATCGTCGCGGTACTTCTGTTCGCAGGCATCACTTCAGCTCAGAACGACCCCGCTGTCACGGATCCTGAGATCACCCGTGAAGTCGAGGCCATGGGCAAAAAGATCGCCAGGAAAAAGGCCCTGTATTTTGAGGGAAATGTAACCATCACCCGCTTTAAACCTGAGCAAAGCACTCAGAAACACGCCTTTATCACCTGGTTTTTCAAGGACGGTAAACGGTACAAGACCTACTACGAAGAGCCCGTGGGCCGCTTGAATGCGGTCTGGGATGGTGAGCATTGTTACACGTGGACGGAAGCCCCGGGCGAGGAACCCATCGGAATGAGCACGGAGGCCCCCAACTGGCAGATCGATGCAGATCACTTGCTGAGCCCCTCGGACTATATCATCGATGGCCTCTATGGGTACGAAGGCCTGCTCAAGCATTTCGTCTTCAGCGACCGCATCGAGAGAGATACGTTGCGGATTTACAACCTCACCCCATCGGACAGCAACCCACTGAGGGCTCGCATGCCCGACAACGCCATCATTCGCCTTATTTTTGATAGTGAAACCGGGCTGATTGAAGCGGTTTACAACGAACTGCCCGGCAAGATGCGGGCGAGCTTCAAGGTAAACGAGCACAGGTACGAAGGCTCCCCGGCGATTATCCTGCGCAAGCCCGGCAAGATCGCCTTCAACCAATAAATCCATCAGCGAGACACGGGGATGAGGCAGCCGGAAGAACTCGGATTTTATCACGTTTACCCACGCGCCCTCTCCTACCATGACCCGGCCTGCGGCTTTACCCGGATGGTCCGCGAGCCCACGCGTCGCCCACGCGACACCGATGGCTTTTCCGAACGACACCTGCATGCCATTTGGTATGATGAACGCTTTCGCCCTCCGCGCCTGACGACCTCCACCGGCGAAGCCGTGCTCGTCGAACACCCTGGGCAATGGAACCTGGAAGCCGGTCCGGACTTCATCGGCGGCGTCGTGCAGGTCGGACCCGAACGCCGTCGCATCGCCGGCGATGTGGAAGTGCATATCCGCCCTGCCGACTGGCGGAACCATGGACATCGCGATGACCCCAACTATCGCAACGTGAAACTTCACCTCACCTGGTATCCCGGGGTCTTGCCGCAGGACGAATTGCCTCCGGGAACCCTTCAGGTCGCCTTGCAACCCCTCCTCGCGCACGATCCCTATTTTGCATTCGAGAAAATCGACGTGACCGCCTACCCGTACGAAATTGAAGGCACCCTCACCCCTTTGCGCAATCAATTAGCGGGGATGATACCCGATGAACGGGAGCACTTCCTCGACATCGCCGGCGAGGAGCGGCTGCGCCGAAAAACCCTCCTCTTCGCCCAGGCCATCGAACGGCTGGGTCCCGAGCAGGCGTTCTACGAAGCCTTCATGTCCGCCCTCGGCTACAAAAACAACAAAACGCCTTTTCGTATCCTCGCCAAACGCTTGCCGCTGGAAGAACTGCGCAACGAGTCAGGCGGGGATCCGGAAATTGCTTATGCCCTCATGCTCGGTGTGTCCGGGCTCATGCCGGAAGATCCCACCCAGGTCGCCGATGCGGAATCCCGGCAGATGATTCGTTCCGCCTGGGACGCCTGGTGGAAGCGCGCCGAGAAATGGGAAAACCGGCGCATGGAGGCCTCCGCCTGGACCCTGGCCAACACCCGGCCCGCCAACCATCCGCGTCGACGCATGATGGCGGCAGCCCATCTCTTCACCCTCGACGAGCTGATCTCCGATCAGCTCCTGACCATGCCGACAGACCCACCGAAAAGCTGGATTAAAAAAGCACTGCAGCTCCTGGAAGTGAATACGCAGACCTACTGGACCCGTCGCCTCGCCCTGGGAGCCGACCTCGAAGCCCTGCCCATCCAGCTGATCGGTCGTCCGCGTGCCGTGAGCATGCTGACCAACATTTTCATCCCCTTTGTGGCCGCCGTTGATCGTGTAGACCTCTTTCAAAGTGGCCTGCTGGACCTCCTCCCCTCGGAACCCATCAACAGCCTGATCAAACAAACCGCTCACGCAATTTTTGGTCCCGATCATTCGAGCGCCTTATACCGAACCGGCTTGCGCCGCCAGGGCCTGATCCAGATTTTTTACGACTACGGGATCGACGGAAAGGTCGTCCCCCCGGGCAACGAGCTACTCTAGCTCAAGCACCTTCAGCGAAGGGGCACCCTGAGCAAACCGCACCAACCGGCGCCCGCCCGCCACCCGAACATCACGGCGCACAGCATTTACCGCATCCAAGGTCTGCAGTACCTGACCCGCCCGATCGAGGACCACCCGTCCCGACACCACCCAACCCGAACTGTCCTGAAGCCAGAGCACGGGCGACACGTTCTCCGGCAGGTCCACCTCGCGCGCGGCGATAGGGCCCGCCTCCGCAATCACCTGGCCATTTTCGACGTTCCAACCGGTGATGAAAAAATCGCGACCATCTCTGCGGACCAGCGCCGCGAGCGACGTTCCAGCATCCGAAAAGGCCAGGCCTTCGGGCGAACAATCATTACTGCCCTCACCGGTTTTCACCATGCCCGCCAGCTCGCCCGTCTCCAGGTTGTATATCGAAACCAGGCCGCGGGCACCGCGGGTGAGAACGGCCAGAAAAGCCCCGCCCGGACTGATCGCAAAGATCTGCTTGGCCCGCGCATCACGGCCGCTGAGCTGTGGCATTTCAAAGGCGTTCACCTCTTCCTGTTTTGCCACATTCGTGCGCCGGATCTTCCGCGGGTTGCTGCCATACACCACGACGATATGCTCGGCGTCTGAAAATCCCTGAAAGAGCACCTTAGCCCCATCGGCCACGTCTGGAAACAAATGGATCGGGGATCCGGTGGCTCCATCCCAGATGCGGATACCTTTGAGCGAACCCTGACTTTCCTCGCGGGCCAGGTACTTTCCATCCGGGCTGAGGGCGCAATCTTCCATCTGCAGATACGGTGATAAGGGCGACTCCACCTGCTTCACCACCGCACCCTTACTCACGTCGTAGAGGGTGTAGGTGTAAATCCCCTCCACTTCGCCCGCGGTCAGCGCAACCACAAACGGACTCGACAGATTCGACAAAAGCAGGTGATTGGCCGTCGGGAAATTTGTGGGCGAAAAATCGTCGGGAATCGCCCAACTCGCGCTCGACGGATCAGGAACGACCTGCCAATCGACCGGCAACTCATCCACCGAAGGCTCGGGCGCTTCAATTGTTTTCGTCGCCGCAGCATCGGTCACCGCATTGCCATCCAGGGTCAGCGTCAACTTCTTCTTTTCGCCAGGCACCACCGGCGTCACAGCTACCGCCGCGCGCTCCTGCGCCAGCTTTGCCGCCTTGGCTGCCTTGGCCGCCGCCTCCTTTTTGTTCACCTGAACCATCATCACCCCTGCGGCCACAATAGCGCCGAGGCCAAAGACCAGGAAGATCCATAGAAAGATGTGTTTGTTCGCTTTCTTCTTTTTTGGGGGATGCGCAGGGCGCTGTTGCAGCTGTTGCGGGCGCGCTTGCGGGACCGCCTCATCCGCGGGACGCAGCTGAATCGCGACCAGCGACAAATCCGCCGCCACCTCGTAGGCTTGTTTGCACTCGCAGAAGAACGCCTCCCCTACCATATCGTGATCGATCTCGTAGGGTTGGCCACAGGTTGGACATTGGACTTGTTGCGGCATGCGGCGATACTAACGCGCAAAGCCCGGTTGCAAAAGAAGATAAAATCGACAGGGTAAGGAATGGCGCTCCCACGAGAACAATACGGATGACACGAATCGCCCACCTGTCTACGTATTCGCCTGCCCCCCGGCATTGCCGGGCCTGCCTGCTCCTGCTCCTGCTCCTGCTCCCGATGCTTGTGGCTGCCGCCCCCATTGAACTGGAAGGCCATACCTATCCCGACACCGTCACTATCGGCGACCAGCCACTCCAACGCGTAGGCGTAGCTTTGTTCAAGTATAAGCGCCTGTTCAAGCTGAACACCGCGGGCCTTTACCTGGAAAAGGCCGAGGATCGCGATCGCGTCCTCAGCGGCGAAGTCCCACTGCAACTCGACCTGACCTATTGCCGCGCCCTCAAGCGCGAGGTTTTCATCGATACCGCCGCCAACTACATGGCCCGGAACGTAAACGTGCAGGAGCTCGAGGCCGTGGCCGAGGACGTCAAAAAAATCAACAGCTGGTTCAAACCCGTGGTGGAAAACGATTGCTACAGCCTCACCTACTTTCCCGGAACCGGCACCCGCCTTGCCCTGAACGGCGACATCCTCGGCACCATCCCCGGCCCGGCATTCGTGAAAGCCTACCTCACCATCTGGCTGGGCGAAGAAAGCATCGGCAAAGGCTTCACTAACGAACTGCTCGGCAAGTAGGCCTCACGCGAGATCAGTCTTTTACGCGCAGGGCCTGCCACTTCACGACCATCGGCTTCACCACCAGGTAAATACCGCCGACCATCAAGGGCAGCATGACGCACCACCCGACGACGGCGTGCAGGAAACTCCAGCCGAATTCCTGCAGCGTCCCCCAGGCATCCGCTTTGAACTGCCGCGTCAAGGCGACGAGATCCAGCGGCAGCGGCTCGGCCCGAAACACAAACTCCCCAATGCGCAGAAAAGGCAGAATCAAAAACGGCTTCACAAAGGTCATCGAGTAATGCCCGGCCAGCACCAGCGGGGTATTCAGCCGGAAGAGCGCGATTGCCAGCAGACACATGATCGTCGACGGGCCATACAGCGGGAAATTGCCGATCGCGATCCCCACCGCGATGCCCAGGGCAATTTTGCCCGGGCTCAAACCATCCTTGAGCAATTTGAGCGCAAGCTCTTTGAGTTTTCTGAACATGTTAATCCATCGAAGGTCCCGCGCAAAACTCTCGCACAAGATCTATGCCTGTAGTAAAGTAAAGCCGGGATGAAAGGAAACGAAAACGACCCTTCGGAAAACATCCGTCCGCCGAGACTGCGCGACCCACTCAAACAGCCCCCTTGGCGGACGATCATACCTGGGATCGCTCTGCTCCTATTGGTGCTGACACCGTATGCGGTATGGTCACCCGGAGCAAAGGTCATCGATGGCTCCCACGACCGTGGAACGAACGCCATCTGGCTCCAACATGGCTGGCTGGCTGACGACGCCTGGCTTGCCCGGAACGGACGCGATCCAAGAGCGTTTCGCGACACCCCTCGGATGGAAGACCTTCGGCAACTCGTTGGCCAGCACCGCATCCGCTACCTGTTCCCGCACGCTTGCCCGTGCAGCCCCAACGGAACCATCTCCCCGATCGATGAGACCCAGACAGAAGCCTTCCTGGATGCCTTTGCCGACTTTTCGGTCACCCCCTGGATCGGCGGGGTCCTCAACAAACAATGCTTCCCGGACGATCCCGACTGGCGATCCAACTTCGTCCATTCAGCCAGCGCCATGCTGGAACGTCACCCACGTATGCGTGGCGTCCAGGTGAATATCGAACCCATGCCTTCTGGAAACCCGGCATTTATCACCCTGCTCGCAGAACTGAAAGCCACTTTGCCGGAAGGGAAAATCCTCTCCATCGCGGCATACCCTCCGCCCACGCGCTGGCATGATTTTGATGATGTGCACTGGGACCAGGCATACTACACCCAAATAGCAGAACATGCGGATCAACTCGCGGTGATGATGTACGACACCGCCGCACACCACACCAAGCTGTACGAACATATCATGACGAACTGGACCGAACAGCTCCTCACCTGGGTGCCGAACACCGACATCCTCCTCGGAATCCCCACCTACGACGATGCGGACACAGGCTACCATGATCCAAAAGTTGAAAACCTACGACACGGCCTTCGCGGGATTCACGCCGGCCTGAATCGGTTTAAACATTTACCCAACGCGTATCGAGGTGTCGCGTTGTATTGCGAATGGGAAATGGACCCGGCCGAGTGGGCCTATTATCGCGAACACTTCCTGGAGAGATAAGGCATGCTGCTGCGGAAGTACCCGCGGCACTCTCAAGATCAGTTGAGATCCTTTAAAAAAACTTCTCCGGACGGGCGCTACCGGTATGCTCAAAATTCAGTGACAAGAAATCGCTTTGCAACATCCTGGTGTTCTGACCCTTATTTTCGATCTCAATCATCCTCGTCCCGGAACGAGACATGTCAACAGCCCAGGGTTGCCGCAACCCTGGGTACCTGCCCCAACCAAAGCCCGACCCCGAAGCGGGTCGCGTCAACCATCCGGTCCACCAAACGATTCCAACTAAAGTGATTATCCATAATCGCATAGGTCATGGATAATCACTTTCACATTCTGCTGCAGGTGCCGGAACGGGAAGCGCTGGATGACGCGGAGATCATTCGCCGCCTGGAAATATCGAGTGCCAAGATGCTGCCATTACTTTACTTTTACTCTGTGTACACTTTGGTTTTTCCAGACGGTACGGGTTGCGTGGATGGGCGCTTCACGGTAGAATCATGGAGCTATGCATCATGCCCGCCTTTTGTTCATTTTACTTGTCCTCGTTCGACCGCTCTTGGCGGACACACCGGTGTCGGAGCGGTTAGCTAAACCGGCGTACGAATCGTTGGGCAAGGGCCAGCAACTGGTGGCTTTCGAAGTGGGTGCGCTGCCGGACTGGGAGAAGGAACGCATCGTCTTGCGTGAACGATGGCTTCGCCTGCTGGGGACTCCGTCGTTCAATGAGGATGATAAAAAGGCGCCGGAGATCGTGGAGCGCTTTGATCAGCCTGATTTCCGAGGAACGCTGTTGCGGCAGTCGACCGGACCGGACACGCGGCAGTTGGTGCTGCTGATGGAGCCGAAATCCGCAGCGGCGGGTCTACGGCCGGGGGCATGGGTTCCGTTTTACCATCCCGATGACATGGCGGGGTTTGATCTTAAAAGGCGCACGCGTATAACCCGCAATGTCACTACTCAGTTTGGCCGACACCTGGTGCAGCAGGGGTATGTCGTGGTGTGCACGGAGGCTTTCCCTTACAACATCGCCCCCGGATCGGTGGAGCAGCCGGGCCTGGGTCAATGGGGCGTCGCGGCAAAGAAGCTCTTGCAAACGCATCCGAACTGGACCGGCATGGGTAAGCTGGTGCACGACTCCCGGCGGGCGATCGACCTGTTGCTGGAACAGCCGAACATCGATCGGGATCGCATCGTCGCCATAGGGCATTCGCTGGGCGGGAAGATGGCCTTTTATACCGCTTGTCTGGATTCCCGGATCAAGGCGACCATCGCAAACGATTTCGGCATCGGCTGGGACTTCACCAACTGGAAGGATCCCTGGTATCTGGGGGACCAGATTCTGGCCGACGATTTCCCGCTCGCGCATCACCAGCTGCTCGCGCTGCATGCACCTCGATCGTTTTTGCTCATTGCCGGGCAGACCGACAAGCCCGAAAGCTGGCAGTACGTGCATGCGGTCAAGCCGGTCTACGCGCTGTATGGCCGGCCCCACGCCCTGGGTATGTACGATCATGCGGCGGGGCATTCCCCCACGGAGGAAGCGATGCGTCTTGCATATGCCTGGCTGGCGGAGCAGTTGGATTGGCAGCCTTCGGCCTGGTCTTTTTGACGGGTGCTGGACCTTGGCGTTCACATCACATGCACGTGTGTGGCTCACGCGAGTTCAGCGCAACGGAGCGCCCGCCGGAAAGGGATGAACACAGCGAAAGAGCGAAAGTTTTAATATTTCATTCATGATCGTGTAAGTCACGATCTCCAGCCCCAAGAATCCGGCTTGTTGTCGCATCAGCTTGCGGAAATAAACTTTTTTCTCCGGACCGAGAATGAAATCACGATTGTCCACCCGGCTCATGACATGGACAAAGGTGGCGCCGGATTCCGGAAGAATGCGGCCTCGTCGCGCGGGTTTACGGCGGATGGTGGGGTTTGCTGAGACTTTTTCAGACATGGGAATCTCCAGTTTTTTACCGAAGATAGCTCACAAATGAAGGTGGTACATGGTATACTTTACTTTTACTCTGTGTTCACTTTTTAGTGTTCGCCTGGTGGCAACGTCAACAGGTTCGTCAGGTAGGTATATTCAGTTCCGGTGGCCGGGTCGCGATACGTTACGCGACGCAGTAAGTTCCCCGCACAGGGGCCTACTAATTGATCCAGAAGCACGCCGATGTTTTGCGGGTCGTCCCGGTCCCAGGGGGTATTCCCGAGCACCTCAGCGGCCGAATTTTACTTTTCCCGGGAGATGACGTAGATGCCTCTGGTCTTCCAGCATACCCACTCGCGGCAGTCCGTTACCGCAGGGTCGCAGACGTGGATGACTTTGGCCCCCACCGGTTCACTCATTCGCATGACGCCCGCGACGACTTTTAAGCGCCAGAAAGAAGTTGCCCACGGAGAGTCGGGCATTAATCCACATGCGCAAATGCTGCACCCAATCGCGTCCACTACTCGCTGGAGAGATGACTCGGCCGACGCCGACGAGAAGAAACTCTTCATCCGAAAACTCATTACACCTTCTCCGAGAAGTCGCCGTTTCAAGAGCCGCAATCATCGGAGCGAAGAAGCGATTTTGGATCGTAGTATTTATAATTTCGCTCATGAAATTAGTGCATCCGGAATACCACTAAAAAGACGTTCATTAATATTTAATATATGACACCCACGATGTTAACATTCCGGAAAGTTAGGCGGTCGAAAATGGCCGTGAAGGTCGCGTACGAGCCGGTGGTCGAGTTTTGCGGCCCTTGTGCGAGGTGGGTTGCGAGTGTAAATTTCGGAGCCGATCAGGGGCGTGCATCAGGAATGTAAAGGCGTGTGCGGCGTATAGTTTCAGCAGTTATTAACACCGTTCGTTTATAATGGGGTTTAGGGAACGAGGGGCTTATCAGCAGGCAGAATAGCATGATAAGGCAGGGTCGAAACGCTTGCCAGAGGGGGTGGCCTACGCCGGGTTTGGCAGGGTGGGGGGCATCGCTAGCTCTCTAACCATATGTGGTTTGTGGAAAAGTCGAAAACACGAGATGCTTAACTTATTGATCCCGAACGGTTTAGAGATGAATCCGTTGGGGTGTCTCAATTTTACAGGGAAATGCTCTTTCCATTCCGCGGTATATACGTGTATGCATGGTCTATACAGCATTTTAACCCTCGACTTGGACTGGGCGTTACCATGAAAAAAATAAGTATAATCATCCTTGCTCTGGCCAGCTTCAGCTTGTCTGCCGATGCAGCATTTCTACTTACACAAGTCCGAAGTACCACGGGTGGATTTGGCAATGGTAATGTCAATTGGAATGTCTGGAATAACGACACGTCTTCAATCTTCCAACCTCGATCATCAGCTCCGCATGCGTCCACCGGGCAAACCTTTGACATCAACTATGTCGGTCGGTCAGATGATCTCGTTACGCTAGGCACATTGACGAATGACGTGATCGACTTTGGTGGGGGAGGCGGAAACTTCAACGCAGGCAGTGGCGGCAATTCTCAGAACCAATATCCAGCCGGGCCAGGCACGGGCGGTAGTCAGTACTCCATCCGGGCCTTCGCATCGATCACCTTTCCTGCCCATAGTGGAGCGCCCGGGGAAGGCGAGTATACGATCGGCTTTGGTTCGGATGATGGAGGGTATATCGAACTTCCGGGTGTGACGTACATCGGAGATAATAATGCCAACGCGAATAACATTGGAGGAACGGGACTTACGGGAGGCGATCTCAATACAGGTGGCAGCATCCTCTGGTTCGGAAATGGCCGGGGGCATAACTGGACCCGCGCGACGTTTAGCATTCCCTCCACGGGTCTTAAGACCACCATCAATGCCGCATTTTGGGAAGGCGGCGGAGGCGATTCTTGGGAGTTGGCCATTCGGGACAGCTTTGATTTGGGTGGGGCGGTTAACCAGGGGACTGGCTGGGAGTTACTGACGGACGGTGTTTTCGGGATCTCGGTTACCGATGATTTCGGCAGAGTTCCGGAACCGTCGACCTCCGTCACCCTTATTTTTGGCGTTAGCCTGCTTTGCTTTTTCCGGCGATTGCGGGACGAGTCAAGGGGGCGGGGGTACGCGAAACAGCTTAAATAGCCAGACGCGTTTCTGAGCGGAATAACGGGTGATCGTTCACCCGTTTTTTTGTGCCCTGCATCTTGAGTCTCCCAGCCCATGTTGCTTATCTTTCCAGGTCACGGGACGGAGACGTGGTACTTTCCCACCCTCTTACGAGCGCAGTTACGTGACAGATCCCTTCCCGCCTGACAGGATGTCGTCATGCTATCGTGGTTCAAAATCCATGCGCCCGTCCTGTGCTGCCTGCTGATCCTCTACGCGGTCGGTGCCGGGTTCCGCTTGTTCCAGTTCCAGCAACTCCCCAACTACCACCCACAGTCCGATATCGGTCTCTTCTGGAGCGAGAACGCCCTGCAATATCACTACGCCCGGGAGGTCGCGGAGGGCCGAACGCCACCGCGTATAGACCCCCTCTTCGAGCATCCAGAGGGACTGGAAACGCGCAAGCAACTCACGATGATGATGGAATACGTGCATGGTGGGCTCTACCGGATTTTCGGGGGCGGCCAGGCCTTTCACAGCTTCCTCACCGTCTGCATCTGTTTTACCAGCATGCTGCTCCTCTTTCCGGTATACGGGATCGCCCGGGAGCTCACCGGTCAAGCCTGGCCGGGCGTTTACGCGGCGGCCCTGTACACGGTGGCCATGCCCGGCTTCGCACGCATTCTCGGCTCGTATGGTCGCGAGCATTTCGCCCTACCGTTAATTTTTGGCGGACTCTGGGCGCTCCTGCGCTCGATGACCGCGGAACGTCGTTCCCATTGGTTCGCGCTCACGGCTGGAATCTTCTTTTCGCTCGCGCTCGCTTCCTGGCACTTCGCCCGCTTCGCCATCGGACTCATGCTCGTGCTGTACGTGCTTGTGCGATTCATGCGTTGTCCATCCCGTATGTCTGCTCCGTCCGCGGATACCCGGACAAGGCTCCGGTTCAGCCTGCTCGCGATTCTGCTCCCGATCCTCCTCACCGCGCTGGTACATCCAGCCTTGCGCCATCGGCTCCAGCACACGGGCGGCGATACCCATGTCTGGTCCCTCTTTGCATCCAAGCTCATCCATCTCTGGCAGAAACCCACACTCCCTTCCGAGCTCTCCTTTGAAACGCGTTTCCTCTGGATCGAGGCCTTCAACGCCCCCGATCTTAACACCTGGCTATACGGCTACGGGATGATTCCCCTACTAACGCTCGCCGGCGTGGTACTACTGCTTCGAAAACGGCCCCTGAGCCGGTCGGTAGTGTTGAGTCTGGCTCTTACGGTGGTGTTTTTTGTCCTCTTCCTGCTCATACAGCGCTTGCACGGATTCCTCATCGTCTTTCTCTGTGTACTCGCCGCGCCGCTCCTCGCCGACCTCAACGTCCGCAGCCGCCTCGGCACGGTCTGCTTTTTCATGGCCTTCGGTGGACTCATCTTTGAAGGCCAAAAATTTTACCACTACGGAAACCCGGAGCCCTACAAGCAATGGGTGGACCGGACCTTCCCCCGGCCGGTCTTCGAAGAGATTCCCGACTGGCAGTTCAATACCATCACGCTTGTCGACTGGCTGCAGGCCGCCACCCAAACAACCGACGGCATACTCGCCCGCTACAGCTTGAGCCCGGTGATTGCCACCTATGCCCATCGCCCGGTGGTTCTGCACTCCAAGGCGGAAAATCCGGTTCTGCGCCAGCGCATTCACGATTACTATGATGCACTCTTCTCCTCCGAGGAGGCCTTCGCGACGTTCTGTCGTGCCAACGAGGTCAGCTACGTCGTCGTCGATGCCGCGACCGTCCTCATGCGCGGACCCGACTCGGAGCGGTACCTCGCCGATCAACTGCAGCTCTCGGTCGATAGCTACGCGTACCGCCTGCAGTTTCAGCCCGATGCCTTGGACCAATTCGCACCGGTGTTTCAGAACCCCCGCTACCGGGTGTACGCGTTCCTGGAAGCGGTGACGCCGCTGGCCTATGTGCCATCCTACCAGCGGCTCTTCGATGCGCGCGCCTTTGGAGCGCAGGCGGGTGAGACCTTCATCGAAGAGGGGCGCGTCCAGGTCTATCGTGATCTTCGCCGTGCCGTCGGCCTGCAACAGGAAGCCCAGGTCTTGATGCGCCATAAGCAACTGGCCCGCGCTTTGCCTCTTTTCACCCAAGCCCTCGAACTCAATGCCGGCCTGCCGGGATTGGCTTCCGACGCGGCCCAGGCCCATTTCCTTGCCGGCCATCGCCCTTATGCCCACCGCTTGGTTGATAGCGAGCTGAAGCAGCATCCTTCCTTGATTCGCCCCTATGAAATCAAGGCGCGTATGCTCGTCGATGGAGGCAAAGCCGCCGAGGCCCGCGCAGTGTTGGAGGCCGGACTGAACGTCCGCCCGGAGTCTTTTGGCCTCAAGCAGCTTCTGGAACAGTTGAGGGATATGTAGCACGGACCACCGGTCCGTGGGACCACGGAGCCCTTCGACCGGCTCAGAGGGGACCCGTGCCCCATGCTACGAAAAATGCCCGCACTCGTGTTCAAGGTCACCCGCCGCTTGGATCATACCGGCAAAGAAAAACCGAACACACACTAATTATGAAAACAGCGAATTTCATTCGGGATCTCTACTCTTTTCGATCATCAGTTTACCACATCGACCCGTAAATCGCGCAACCCGAATAGCTCGTTCAAAAAAGAAACCGAAAAAAAAGAAACCGAACACAAAAAAAGAAACCGAACACAGAGTAATTATGGAACCAGCGCATTTCATTCAGTATCTTCACTCTTTTCATGTATCAGCTTACCACATCGACCCGTAAATCGCGCAACGTGAATAGCTCGCTCAGGCCTTGGAACCTGCAAGCCCCGGTGGGCTGGGCTTCGCTGAAATTACTGCCCGTGGTCCGTATACGTGTAGCCAATTTCGTACGCATCGAGGTTGCTCGATCATTG
>JBLIND010000105.1:0-17116 GCA_047639095.1 Candidatus Omnitrophota bacterium
TGATTACGAAGCCCAATTGATACCAGGCCCTTACAAGTCTTTCGCAGACCTTGGATCCAGGGCATCCCGCAAGCCGTCGCCGACGAAGTTGAGCGCGAACAACGTCAGGGACAGGGCGATGCCGGGGAAAATCAACAAGGTTGGAAACTCCTCCATATGCTTGGCCCCGTAGTTGATCAGTTTCCCCCAGGTCGCATCCGGATCGGGAATTCCCAGGCCAAGGAAGCTAAGGAAGGCTTCGAGCAACATGACCGTGGGGATTGTGAGGGTCATATATACGATAATCGGTCCCAGCACATTCGGCAGGATGTGCTTGAAGATGATCCTTCTCCGGGGAACACCGAGTGCGTGACAGGCCTCGACAAAATCCTGTCGCTTGATCGTTAACACCTGACCCCGAACGATACGGGCCATGCTCAACCACTCGACCGCACCAATGGCCAGGAAGAGCAGAATAAAGTTGCTGCCAAAAAGGGTTACGATGAGAATGACAAACAAGACATACGGCAGCGCGTACATGACGTCGACCACCCGCATCATCAGGCTGTCCAGTCGGCCGCCAAAATAGCCCGCGATCGCGCCCCAGGTCACACCGATCAACAGCGAGACAGCCGTCGCGCAAAAGGCGACGGCGAAGGAGATGCGGCCCCCGTAAAGTACGCGCGTGGCCACATCCCGGCCGGAATAATCGGTGCCCATCCAGTGCGCGCCACTCGGCACCGTTGCACCGAGTTCGAGATCCTGGTCTTCATACCCATAGGGCGTCAGGATGGGCGCACACACACACCCCAGCAGCATGACCGCCAGCACGACGAGGCCGAAAACCGCGAGCTTGTTCCGCACCAGACGATCGCGCGCATTGCGCCAGGGCGATTCCGGTCGGCTCATGCTTTCCCCTGCCGTATTTTGGGATCGAGCGCCATCAGCAGAAGGTCAACGAAGAGGTTCAAGAGCACCAACACGGTGCCGTAGAGTATAACGCCACCCAGGATGACAAAGAGATCACGGGCCAGGGCGGCATTGACGATGATCGTTCCCAGACCAGGAATTCGGAAGATGGTTTCGACGACAAATGAACCGGTGATGAGCCCTGCAGCGGCAGGGCCGATGAACGACACCACCGGCAGCACCCCTACCCTCAATGCATGACCGAGGACCACCCGCAGTTCTTTCAGCCCCTTCGCCCGGGCGGTGCGGATGAAATCCTGGTTCATCACTTCCAGCATGCCTCCGCGGGTCAACCGGGCAACATACGCGGCATAGATCGCTCCCAGGGTAATCGTCGGCAAGACCCGGTCTTCGGGATAAGCCCAGCCCGACACCCGAAACCAACCCAGGCCGATGCCGAAGGTCAAGGCGAGCAAGGGGCCGAGGACAAAGCTCGGGATGCAGATCCCCCCCATGGCAAACGACATGGGTACATAGTCCGTCCAGGTGTTAGGACGCCAAGCCGCAAGCAGGCCACTGATCAATCCGACGATCAGCGCGAAAAGCAAGGCCCAGACCCCGAGTTCGAGCGAGGCGGGAATGGCCCCCTCGAACAAATCGTTCACACTGAGGCCGGGATATTTCAGGCTGGGACCCAGATCGCCTTTCAGCAGGCCGCGCATGTACCGAAGGTAGCGCATCGGCAAAGGCAGATCATAGCCGTAATGGGCCTGGACCTGCTTCATCACCGACTCCGGCAGGGCGCGTTCGCCTTCGAAGGGATTTCCTGGAGCGATACCAACGATGAAAAAGGTCACCGTGATGATCGCCAGCAGGGTGGCCAGGGTCTCGAACAGACGAGCTATGATCAAGCGCATCATGGCGACCGGAGCATGGGCTTCCCCGCCCGTGTTGAAGGATCAGGTTTCCCCGGCAGATCGGAGATGGGCGCGATTAACGAACACGCGGCAGGCATACAGGTGCGATTGACCAACGCCGACTGACTCAGGCGGTGAACTCCTGAAACAGCCAGGTGGACAAGTACCGTTCGCCGGTATCGCAACCGATCGTAACGATGGTTTTCCCTTTGCTCTCCGGACGCTTGGCAAACTCCACGGCCGCGTGAAGATTCCCCCCCCCGCTGATGCCGAGCAGAATGCCTTCCTCGCGGGCGGCCCGACGCGCCATGGCGCCGGCCTGGTCTTCCGTAACGTGCATGACTTCATCCACATATTGCGCATGGTAGTTTTCAGGAATAAAGCCTGCGCCGATGCCCTGAATTTTGTGCGGACCGGGATCGCCCCCGGCGAGTACGGGCGAGCCCTTGGGCTCAACCGCGACCGCGTAGAAATCCGGATTTTTCGCTTTGAGCGCGCGGGCGACGCCGCTGATGGTACCGCCGGTCCCGACCCCGGCGATGATCACATCGACCTTGCCATCGGTATCGGCCCAGATTTCCTCCGCCGTGGTTGCCGCGTGGATATCCGGATTGGCCGGATTGTTGAACTGGGAAGGCATGAAGGCTTTCGGGGTGGCCGCGAGCAGCTCCTCCGCCTTCGCGATCGCACCCGGCATCCCTTTTTCTGGCGGGGTGAGAATCAGTTCGGCACCGAGGATTTTCAGCAATTGCCGACGCTCGATGGACATGCTCTCCGGCATGCAAAGCTTCAGCTTGTAGCCTTTAGCCGCACAGACAAAGGCCAGGGCGATGCCGGTATTCCCGCTTGTCGGTTCGACGATAACGGTCTCCGCGGTAATATGCCCCGAGGCTTCTCCGGCGGAAATCATCGCGTTACCAATGCGATCTTTCACGCTGCCCAGCGGATTGTGGGATTCCATCTTCACCAGCACGATGGCATCGGCCCCATCGGTTACGCGGTTCAACTTCACGAGCGGGGTTCCGCCGATGGTCTCTGTAATGTTTGCTGCAATGCCCATATGATTCGTCTCCGGTTTAGGTGTTCGACCCTATTTCTATCGGAAACCGTCACGAGAGGCAATGGCGGGTGTGCTGAAAAAGATTAATATCGGCTCGGCGCTTGAAAAATACTAGTCGCCATGGCACATCCTCGCGTTCACTTTAATGGAGCAAAGTATGTCGATTTTTAAAGCCTATGACATTCGTGGAATTTACGGAGAAGAACTCACCGAGGACCTCGCCTATAAAATCGGCCGCGCCTTTGTCACCTTCCTGAAATGTAAAAAGGTCGTCGTCGGGCGCGACATGCGGCCACATTCGCCTTCGCTGCAGGAAGCCCTGGTCCGGGGGATCACCGAGCAGGGCGCCGACGTGATCGACCTCGGCCTGGCGTCCACGCCCATGAGCTACTTTGCCAACGCGCGCCTGGAGGCCGATGCGAGCATTATTATCACCGCCTCACACAATCCGGGCGAGTATAACGGGCTCAAACTTTGCCGTGAAAAAGCGATTCCGATCAGCGGGGTAACCGGCATCAAGGAGATCGAGCAGCACGCCGTAAACGAAAGCTTTGATCCTCCGGCCCAGTCCCCCGGCACCGTGACCACCTATGACATCCTTCCCGAGTACAAGGCCCATATCCGATCCTTTGCCGATATCGGTCGACCACTGAAGATTGCCATCGATTACGCGAACGCCATGGGCATCGTCGAGGGCGAAGTGCTGGACGGCCTGATCGAGAGCGACCCGATGTTCGACGTGCTCGATGGTTCTTTCCCCAACCACGAAGCCAATCCCCTGGATCTTGAAACCTTCGCCGATCTGCAGAAAAAAGTCCGCGAAGGATCGTACGACTTCGGCATTGCCTTTGACGGTGATGCGGATCGCGTGGGCTTCGTAGACGAGACGGGTGAAATCGTCTCCATGGATCTGATTACCGCCTTGATTGCCCAGGCTTTATTGAAACAGGAAAAAGGCACAGTCCTGTACGACCTGCGCAGCAGCTGGGCGGTAAAAGAGGCCATCGAAGAAAGCGGCGGCACCGCGGTGATGTGCCGGGTGGGCCACGCCTTCATCAAAAACCAGATGCGCGACCACGACGCCATTTTTGCGGGTGAACTCTCTGGACATTATTACTTCAGGGAAAACTCCACCGCAGAAAGCTCCGCCCTCGCGGTGATTTTCATCGCCAACCTCGTCGGTTCATCGGACAAAAAGATGTCGGAATGGGTGGCGCCACTTCGCCGCTACCATGCCAGCGGCGAAATCAACTCGCGGATCACCCAGGATGCGGCGAACCTCATGACGCGCTTGCGCGAAACGTTTCCAGCCGGTCGAGTAAGCGAGCTCGATGGGCAGAGTATCGATTTCGACGATTGGTGGTTTAACGTCCGCATGTCGAACACCGAGCCCTTGTGCCGCCTGAACCTGGAAGCCAAGAGCAAAGACGTGATGGAAGAACGGCGCGACCAGATCCTGGCGATCATTCGTGGTGCTTGAGGCAACAAACGTGGTTCCGATGATAGGAACGGCTCTATCCCAAAAAGCATGCGGTCGCCGGACTGAAAAGGTTTTTGCCTTTACCCGATGCAGGCGTCGGCGTAAAAACAGGTAACCCCGGAGAATGCCCATGAGAGCTATCGTATCACTCACCCTACTCTACCTGATGATTCCCTGCGCCAGCAGCAAAGCGGCCTTGTACGTGGACCAGGAGTTCAAGATTGTGTATAACGCCTACGCACCAAGCTGGGATTTTTATGATTCCGCCTGGGGGATTGAAGCGGAGCTGCAACGGTGGCGCAGCGACACCTTCGGGTATGCGATTGTCGGCGGCCTGCACGAATGGACGCCCAAGCGGCAGCCGAGTCAGTTGCTGAAATTCAATGACACCCTGGTGTTACGCCGCAACTTTGCCTACATCCCACTCGGGGCTCACTTTCTCTACCGCCCGATTAAAAACGAGTATGTGAGTTTAACATTTGCTGCGGGGGGGCGCTTCGCGGTGGGTGCGACGACCGCCACCGTAGATGTCAACGTCGACACCTCAAGCGGGACGAATTCCGCCCGCGCGGGAGGCATGGATGTGGGGACCAGCTTTATGGCCAATCTTTCTGCCGACCTGGAATGGCGCTTTTCCGAGAACCTCTACCTGATGGGCGGCGTGGGATATCAACAAGACATCACAAAAGGTGAGGTGGCTTTTGCCGGGAGTAATATTGCGGATAACGAGTTAAGTGCGCCGTTCTTCCGGATCGGCGTCGTCGTAGACATGTAGCAGGCGGGTAATGGGATACCGCGCTTACCGCTCAGGCGACGCGGCAGGCAGGACATCCGGCAGGACATCCGGCAGCGCTCGTAAGTTTGTCTCGATGCTCGACCCATCTGGCTCCAGGAAGCTGGAATCCAACGGACTGGAGGGCGAAACGACCGCGTCGGAGGTGGGTGTGGATCGGACCGGCGGTGTGAACACCTCGTCATCGAGTTTCAGCTCGTCGTCATCGACTTGCACATCCTCTACCGAAATATTAGCCGGGGAGCGCAACAACAATTCAAAGTCTCTACTCTCGGACTCTATGGCCTTTGTTGCATTTTTGCCATCGCGGTGAGCAGAGCCGAATACGGTGAACATGAAATAGACCCATCCTCCGAACAGGCAGGCGAAGATAATCCAGAAGAGCACCTGGCCCATGGTCATGCCTGGTTTGTTGTATGGGGGGGGCGAGCGTTCGTGTGTTTTGCGGGTCGCATTGACCGGTAGAGGGTCCCCTGAAAGCGCAGCGGGCTTGTCGTTTATGGCTGCAATCGGGGAGGACTCGACCGGGGTGTCCTCGGTGGAGTCCCCCAGGCGCTTGCGGCGGTACTGCTTCAATTCCGGATCGTATTCGTACATGCTCGACATCGTCTAGTTCAATTCCTCTTGGCATTTTATCCCCTCGACCCCTACTTTCAAGCAGAATCAGCCTGCAAAACAAGCGCATCCCTTTTATGTTCGCGGCATGGAACCGCTGTTCGTTTATGGCACGCTGATGCATCCCCCGCTGACCCGCAGACTGATCGGTCGGATACCGGAGATGCGGCCTGCACGCTTGTACGCGTATGGTCGCTATCGGGTGCGTGACCAGTGGTATCCGGGCATCCGTGCTGAAGCGGACAGCCAAACCGATGGACGTATGCTCACAGACCTCTCCCCTTCGGAATTTGAGATCCTCGACCGGTACGAGAGCGATATGTACGAACGTTGCCGAGTGACGATTGAACAGGACGTGCAATTTGTACATGGCTACACCTATATTGTTCGCCCGGCTTTTACCCGACTGCTCAGTCGCGAAGCGTGGTCGCTGGATTGTTTTCTGGCCGGAGATTACGGCACGCCGTTCTTTGACTGAAGGTTGGCCAAAGGATGTGAACACCGATACAATGCTCGCATGCTTGCAGACACCCATCATGAAGCGTCGGGTTACGTGCTGCGCTGTCTACAGCCAAGACACGCGCGGGTTTACCGTACCCTGCGACACCTGGCACTGGGTGAAGCGGCACCGGCATTTGGCAGCAGCCTGGAGGAGGAGTTGGAAAAATCCTACCGGCAATACCTGAACGACCTCACCCAATATCGGCGAAGCACGAGCGATTTCCTGCTCGGTTTGTTTCAGGAATCCGATGATCAGCTCATCGGTTGCATCGGGTTTTACCGCCAGAAGAAGCTAAAGACCCGGCATAAAGGGCTGATCTGGGGCATGTATGTCCATCGTGACTTCCGGCGTAAAGGCTTGGCCCGTTGGATGTTAAATGACACCTTGCAGCGCATTCGACAACTGGAGGGACTTGAGATGGTCCACCTCTGTGTAGCCAATCAGAACACAGCAGCCATGCAGCTATATAAGGATGCCGGATTCAAGACCTTTGGCAGCGAGCCCAAGGCATTTAAGCTGGAAGATGTTTACTATAATATACAGCACATGTACCTTGAAGTGTAAGCTCGGCTCATAGATGTCGATATAAACACAGGCTGCCTGGGCGGTCTTTAATCATGGAACGATGGAAACAAATTGTTGTGGGCATTGCGACCCTCGCCGGCGTAACGCTGCTCGTGATTTTTGCCACGATCTTCTTGCAAAAATTTGAGGAGGACAATGCCTCGGCATTCGTCCCCAAAAAGGCCGATGTCCTTGAGGGTAGCCACCTGGATGGCGGCGATCTGCCCGGCCAGGGATTGCTGGCCGACAAGAGCGCAAAGGAGGACGAACCCGAGCCCCCACCGGTTGAGTCGGAGCTCGCGTTGCCCATGGCCAGCGACACCGCGTTCAGGATCGAAGTATTGGTGACCGGCCTGGGTTCACCGGGCGGAATCGCCGTTCATCCCACCCACTCAAATCTCATCTTTATTGCGGAGGAAGATAACAACCGGATTATCGTCTATGATGAGCACGATCAGACGAGCACGGTTGTGATTGATCGCTCAACCCCGATCTATCGCAACCGCAGCCAGGATGTAATCGCAACAGACCTGCTCGGTATGCCGGAAGGCATTTGTTTTGGACCCTCGGGTGACCTTTTTGTTGTCGAAGACCGGACCGGCGGTCGACTGATTCGGTTCCCTCTCACCGAACCTCGCCATGCGGCTTCCGGGTATGTCATCCCCCTGCCCGGCGCCTGGGGCGACTATGCCTGGGAAGATGTGGATGTCGGCGTGAACGGGGAAATCCTCCTCGCGGGTTCGACTGCTCAGAATGTGGCCACGAAAGATTTTCTCGATCTCTATGTCGGCACGATTCTTTATAAAGACATGAACGACAACTGGTGGATCCCCTATGAACGCCGCCTCGCCAGTTTTTCCTCCATTGAGTTCAGTAAAAGTGGGAACCAGGCCATTTTCACGGGTGAGATCAGCGGGGAGATCGGCTGGATCGACCTCTCAACCCGGCGTCGACTCGGGGGCAACAGCGAGCATACGGCCCGCGGCGCGGAAGGCTTGTGTGTAATGCCGGATGGCAGCCTGCTCGTGGGCATGGAAGAAGGCACCATTCTGCATCTCGACCCCTCGGTCGACAAGATCCACAACGTGATCGAAAACCTGCCTGCGACCGAATACCTGACCTGGGACTCCGCCAATCAACGTGCGCTCGTAAGTGATGACAAATCCGGCAGCTTGCTCGCCCTCTGGCCCATAAAACCCATCGACCATACCCAGGACAAAATGCTGTTTGCCACCTACCAGTCAATTCTAAGCCAGCTCCACATCCCGAAAGAGTGTCCGCCCTACCTGGCGGAAGTCCTGAAACTGGGCGGGCTGGATTATCATGCCGATACGAAGCCGGATCTCGGTTTTCGCGAGTTTACTTCACGGGTGCCCATGGTCGCCGCCAAGGCGCAGGTGAAACCGGTGCCCCTGCATAACTTTGCCCGGGATCCGATTGAGCACCTGGAGTTTGTTGTATTCGAACCGAATAACATCGGCTACTCGAAGACCGGGGTGACGCTTTCGCTCGCGGGCTTCTATGTACGGACCCAGTCGGGCAAGGAGATCAAAAGCACCACGAAAGAAATGGCCGTGCGCCGGCTCGATATGAACACCCAGGAAGTGATTCCCCAGGGACTGGCCGACTTTGTGGTTCCGCATGCGTCATCGGTTACGGTCTCCTCCAGTGGTGCCGCCGCCATCAACTTCACCGGCATGGGTGCGACCCCCGATTTTTCCGTCATCATTAATCCTCAGCAGCCTGAGAAAAGTTACATGGCGGTTTTCTACGAAAACGGGACCCGGGATCATTACAAGTTAAGCTTGCCCGATCAGGAATCGGTTATGCATAACTGGATTGTGGCCTACTCCAACGACATTACCGAGCAATGGCAATCCCTTCAGGGTCGCCCAACCAACACCCCCGACTTTTAGGTATGCGTATCGTCGCAATCTTCGTGATGCTAATCGGTGGTCTGCTGCTCGGCAGCTCCTTGGCAGCGCCCATTCGACTGGAGCCCTCTAACGTTCGAATTTCGGTCGACCTGGTTGCGAAAGACCTCAAAGGTCCGGCCGGAATCACGGCCAATGCGGAAGGCGACACGCTCTACGTGGCGGAGTCCACCGGCAATCGAGTTGTCCAGATCAAAGACAAGCAGGCTAAAACGTTCATCAGCGGCGACTTTGAAATCGACCCTGAATCCCTCCCCCGCTATTTCCGAAAAAACGCGGAGGAAATGGCCTATTGGAGCGAGGGATCGTTTCGAACTGCGTACGACATCGGATTCGATTCATCCAATCGATTTTACGTCGCCGAGGACGGGGTTGGCGGTCGGGTTTTACGCTTCGCAGATCCCTTCGTCAGTCGACCGATGGCCGAAATCGTCCGCACCCCGCTCAAGGGCGGTGACTACGGTTACAACAGCTTGCTGTTCGACCCCGAGGACCGCCTCTATCTCACGGCCCGGAAGAACCAACCCACGCGGGACGTGCCTTTCGGCAATGTGCTCATGCGCGACAATCGCTACAGTTGGTGGATGATTGATTACGGCCCGTTTGCGGAATTCGCGCCCTTATCGATGGACCGCTCCGGCCGCTACCTGATCATCGGAGAACAGCGAGTGTCCGACATCGTTTGGTACGACACCTTACGCGAGCTCCCGATCGGAGAGATGCAACAAGTGTACGGCATCCGCCAAATCGTCAACCTCACGGATGGTTCCACCATGGCGATTATTGAGCGGGATGACGGCACCTGGTCGCTCGTGGAAATCGATCCGCTAAAGGCGCTGGTATATGAATGGTTGGGCGATCTCCCGGCGGTGAGTTGCCTGTTCGCACACCCGAAAACCGACGAGCTGTATGCCAGCCTCATCGATGCAGGAAAAGTCGTGCGTATCAGGAAAATCGAGGATGACCCTCCAGATCGGGGCAACAAGCTCGAGAAACTGCGCATGCAATTCGAGGATCAGAAAAATTATCCGCCCGAGCGTTGGCCCAACTTCCTCAAATCGTTCATCAAGGAACTGGACGTGATTGTACCCGTTGACTTCAACCAGGAAATGAAGCGGGACATCACAGCCTCCTCTTCACCACGCCGGCACATGACGATTGAACAGTTTACAGAGGTCATGCCCCTGGTTGCCGGCAAATTCAAAACGACGTATACGAGTAAGAACGGCCTCACGACCAGCAACCCGATCACGGAAGTCAGTTTCCTTATGCTCGCCCCGAGCTCGGAGCTTTTTATCAAGCGTTCGACGGTTGAGGCGCTGAGCCTGCTCTCGGTGACCCGTGCAAATGGGAAGGTGACCAACACCCGCATCCTGCATGACATTCTCGGCACCGGAGCACGTGCACGAAACAATATGCCGGTCGCCACGGAGCAGGTGTTTTCCGATCCGCTCGGATTCATTTCCGGCAACGATCCTTTGCACACGACCAACCGGGTCCGATTGGTGTTCACCTCGGTCATCAGTGGCCCTGAGTTCGAATTCGATCTGCATGCAGACCAACACGAAAAAAGCCTGATGAAAGTCATCTACAAAAATCGAACCGACAAATACACCCTGGAGCCCTTCCCTGAAGCGCCGGATGCCGGTGGCGAAAGCTTCCTGGTCGCCAATTGCCAGGAAATTGATTACGGCTGGCATGCGCTGGGCGACACGGCGCTCATCGACAAGATTGTGATCGGTGAGGGGCCGGACCTGAACTTTAGACACGCAGTGAATTTCGACGAGGTGAAGGAAAACCAGTTTCCAACCGAGAAGCCGGTTGCCCCGACCTTTCGACCACGCTTTGAACGCGCCGACCTCGCCTGGCCACGCATGGTGATCAGCCAGGCGGGTGAAGTATGGCCCGATCACCATTTTTAATGCAGGCAGGCCGACGCCTAACGGGCGAAAAACTCTCATAAGCACAGAATAGATAAAGGTTTACAGTTGATTCTGATACTGCATAAGCAATCATCTTGACCTCAAAATGGCTGACGAATATTCAACCCGACAAACGCTGCTACAGCGGCTGAAAAACCAGCAGGACGATCGATCATGGGAGGAGTTTGCCCATTATTACCAGCGCTACATTTACGCCATCATCTCCAATATGCAGCTTTCGCACCATGATTGCGAAGACCTGGTTCAGGCCGTGCTGGTTAAAGCCTGGAAGAACCTCCCGAATTTTCAATATGACCCGGGTAAAGGCAAATTTCGTGGGTGGATTACGGTGGTCACCAAGAATACGGTCAAGGACTGGCTCGCCAAGCATTCGCGTCGGCGCCAGATGATCGAAGAAGGCAAAGAGATCACAGATTTTGATATTCCCGGCGAGCTCCCGGAGCTCGAAGAAATTGCTGAGAAGGAATGGGAGAACTACCTCACCCGCCTGGCCTGGGAAAATGTAGAAACCAACCTTGCACCGAAGGTGCGCTCGGCGTTTCTGATGCTTTGGGAAGGAAAGGGCATCAAAGAAATTGCCGACGAGCTCGATATCGCGGAGAACACAGTCTACCAGTACAAAGGACGCGTACAGAAACTCCTGTACAAGGAGGTCGTTCGCCTGGAGTACGAGCTGGGTTAACCCGACACGGTTTTTAGAACCCCGTACTCCCCCGAAGGCTCGAGCTACTCCTGATCCACGAGCACCGTCCACCCCTCCAACTCACTGATCAGCCCTGGACTATTATAATGGCGCTTGGTGATGACCAGAGTCTGGATAATACAGTTCGCACGTAACATTTCCAGCCAGCGTACATTGGCTCGGCGCATGCCGCTGATGTCCAGCAGTTGAAAATGCATGCCGCGTAATGCCTCGATCCGTTGAATATCGGTGTGTGACACGTCCAACACATCGATCTGCATGCCGACGAGGTCATCGAGTGAGGTCAGGCCTGTCGTACGCGAAAGATCGAGAACCTGCAAAGGCATTCCCCGAAGGGGTGACAGGTCCTTCACATTACTCCCGGATAGATTTATGTGGATGATGGGAAGTCCGACGAGGAATTCGGTGAAGACCGTTTCCTTGTTGCGAGAAAGGTCGATGTGCAAGCCTTCCGGTCGCTCCTGATACTTGAAGGTATAGTTGTCGGGGTCGGAGGCATAGACTTTCGACAAGCCGCGAACCATACGGAGCCGCTCCTGCATGGGAATCTCATACTGCATGTACTCGCGCACCATGTAACGGACTTGCAAAGTCCTCTTTTTCGCGCCCAGCTCCCCCAGGATTTTAATCAGGTTATCCACGCTGACCCGACCCTGGGTATTCCGATTGACCTTGCTGAAGGTGTGGGCGTAGGTGCTCCACTGCTTCCCCGTTGGGTTCTCAGCTTTCTTATAGGCTTCTGCAGCCGCCTTGAATTCCATAAACGCAAAATGAAGATTGCCCTTCAATTCCCAGGCCCGGTACAGACGTGGATCGTAATCAAGTGCAATACCTACCTGCTCCATGGCATCGTTCAGCCGGAAGCTTTTGAAGTTTTCCAACGCGCGATTGTAATAATCCGGAGCGGCTTCATTCCGCGTACGCCATTCGCGTTCACGCTTATATTTGGCGAGATTGATTTCGGCTTCCTGCTGGGCGGCGCGGGCCGTGCGCTCCTTGTAGCGAAGCTCTTCGTTCGTGTAGGTAACGACCGCTGTGATCAGTAGACTGGCGATCGCAATGGTCACGCTGACCTTAGGGTTTCGGCGAACCACCAGCCGCAGCTGGGTGAAAAACCCCGCTTCCTCCGCTCGGGTGGCAAAGCCTGTACGATACGAATCAATGTCTTTATGCATACGCTCGGACGTAAGATAACGATTCTCCGGATTCGTCGCCATGGCTTTCATGACCACGGCTTCAATGCTGGCGGGAATCTCACGCTGAGGACAGCGTAGACGCGGGCGTTCAAAGGTACCTGTTTTTGTCCCCTCAACAATTTCGTCAACATCTTTGCCGACGATCGGATCCTCATAGGTCAGCAGCGTGTATAGAATGCACCCCAACGAGTAGATGTCGGTACGACAATCCTTACGGACCAATTGGCCGCGCGTCTGTTCCGGCGCCATAAAACCAGGTGTACCCTTGAAAAACCCATCAATGGTCAGGAAATTCACGCAGGAGGATACCAGGGAGGTGTCGTCCAGGAGCGAGAAGTCACCATCGCAATCGCTATCGATAATTTTTGCGAGCCCCCAATCGCACACGAGCACTTCACCATAGTCGCTGACCTGGATGTTCGAGGGTTTCAGGTCCAGGTGTATGATTCCGGAAGCATGTGCATATTCCACCGCGTCGAGAACCTTACAGAAAATCTCCAACAACTCCGGCAAGGGGTACTTTTTTATGTAGGCTTCATCGCCCTCTTTAAGCTTGCTGAGAATCTGCCGAAGGTTGTCCCCACTTAACAGCTTCATGGTGAAGTAGGGCTGCCCCTCCGCATCCAGGCCGATGTCATAAACGGGAACAATATTCGGGTGTTCAAGGTGAGCTGTAATCCGGGCCTCACGCAGAAAATTCTCGATGGAGCTCAAATCCTTGGCATTTTTCAATACCGCCATGGCGGTTTTGCGGCCGGTCTGGCAGTCTTCCACCTGGACGATGGTTTTCATCCCCCCCTGATTGACGGGCTCACGATTGAGATAGCGGATGTCCACGTCCTTCAACGCTTCATAAATGCTGAGCCGATCCTCTTTGGCCTCTTTAATGAGCCCTTTCAAGGTGTCGAGGTTGAGCGCAGGGACTCTCTTGTGGTCGAGGGTTTCCGTTTTGCGCTGGTGCGTTTGTCGCTTCAGATCCATATACAATCCATCATTGCTGGATCATAAAGTAAACCGGGGGAAGTCCAGGTTCAACTATTGAATCCTTCATCCGCTGGCCAGATGGAACCGCGCCAACCCAAGAACGGGCTAAACAATCGTATTGATTGCCGCCGGGTGATGCGTATCATGCAGGGCTAACCTATGGAGTTCCGATGAAAAACACATCCCCCCTGCTCGTTGTCTTAAGTATGCTCATCACCGTATCAATGGCTTGTGCGGAACCCCGATATCCCCTACTGGCAGAGGACTCCTTCGATCAAGGAATCGAACACTGGCAACCCACCGATCCCAAGGCCTGGGTCTGGGGAAAGGAGGAAGGCGCGACCTACAACAGCCTCATCGTCAAAAAAAGTGACTATCAACCGCCGGTCCGCAGCCCGCACAATATCACCTTGTTCAAGGGTCTTAAGGTCAGCAGCTTCGAACTCCATGTCAAAGCACGGAGTACGAGTAAGCCCTATAACCACCAGAGCCTCTGCCTCTTTTTCAATTACCAGGATCCTTCGAGCTTCTACTACGTGCACTTCGGAAAGAAAACCGACGACCACGCGAACCAGATTTTCATCGTGAAGGATGCGCCGCGCACCAAAATATCTGAACAGACCACGGCTGGTACGCCCTGGGATCAGGCCTGGCACGACTTAAAGATCATTCGAGACGCGGAAAGTGGCACGATCGAAGTCTTCTTTGACGATATGGAGACCCCCATCATGAAAGCAACCGATAAGCGTTTCACCTCCGGGCAGGTGGGCATCGGTTCGTTTGATGATCCCGGTGATTACGATGACTTCAAGCTGTACGGCATAAAAGCCGAATGACACTACCGGCTAGCTAGCGCTTCAGAAAGGTGGGAATGAGATCCCAGGAAGTGGTGGTCGCAACGCCTTCGTTAACGAATTCGTCAAACGCGGTTTCCCTGGTGGTTTTCCCTACGGGGCCAACCAGCTCCGCCAGGGGCACGGGCTCACTGGAGTGCCGCTTGGTCGAGACCGGCGTGCGGTGATCCATGGTAACCACAATCCGGTACGGGTCGCCCGCATCCTCCAAGGCCTGCCAGACGGGACCGACGATCTTTTCGTCGAACAGTTCGATCGCCTGGGTCTTCAGGGCGAGGTCGCCCATGTGACCGCATTCGTCAGGAGCTTCGACATGTACATAAACAAAGTCATGGTCGCGTAACACCTGCAGAGCAGCCGCTACTTTGCCGGCGTAATTGGTGTCGATGAGTCCATTCGCCCCCTCAACGTCCACGACCTCCAGACCGGCGAGCACGCCACAGCCGCGCAGTAGATCCACCGCAGTGATCATGCCCCCGCTCAGCCCGTAGAGTTCCTGATAGCTGGGGAGATGCAAGGCGCGCCCCTGCCCCCATAACCAGATCTGGGTGGCGGGTAATTTACCGTCGGCGATACGCTTCAGATTCACCGGATGCTTTTCCAGGATGGGACGGGATGCCATCATGAGGTCGCATAATTCGAGACTGTTGGGCAGGTAATCCGAAATCGCCAGGTCAGGTATTTCATGCGGCGGATGCGTGTGTGCATCGGCCGGTCCATCGCGCATAACCAGAATGTGTCGGTATTGCACACCGGGATAAAATGTGAGGCCATCGGCCCCCAGCTCTTCCTGTATGGCCTGGATCAAGGCAATGCCTTCTTCTGAGCTGATATGACCCGCGGAATAGTCCCGCATGACATCATTTTCGTCGATGTTGACGAGATTACAGCGCACGGCTACATCGTCGGGCTGCAAGGGGATGTGTGCGCCAGCGGCTTCAATCGGGGCTCGGCCGGTATAGAGTACGGAGGGATTGTAGCCGAGCAAACCCAGGTTGCATACATCGCTGCCCGGAAACATGCCATCTGGTGCGGTCTGAAGCATATGCACGGTTCCTGCCGCGGCGATACGTCGCATGTGGGGGATATTAGCACTCTGCAAGGGCGTCTGATTACCTGCAGCTTCATTGGGGTAGTCCCCCATGCCATCACCAATTAAGATCACTGTTTTCATGAAAACTCCGTTTACTTTTATTGCATGAGCCTTCTAGTTTACCAACACCAATACGCAATGTAATACCCCGATGAATCACCCCCTCTATCCGCTCACCTTCGACCCCATCTATCAGACCTACATCTGGGGTGGTCGCCAACTCGCCGATGTTTACGGTCGCTCCATTCCCGGAGAACCTTGTGCTGAATCATGGGAGCTCAGCGACCGCCCCGACGGCATGAGTATCGTGCGTGAGGGCCCATTGGTCGGCACCTCTTTTCGCACGTTGATCGAAACACGGGCAGTCGAACTATTCGGGCACGAGCCGCCACCCGTGTTTCCGCTGTTGATCAAGATCCTTGATGCTAAAACAACGCTCAGCGTGCAGGTACACCCCAACGACGTAACCGCGGCAAGCCGTGGCGGCGAAGCGAAGAGTGAACTGTGGTATGTGTTGTCCGCGGAGCCTGGGGCAAAGGTGTATTGCGGCTTGAAGCCCGGCTGCACCGAAACGTCACTGCGAGCGGCTATTGAACAAGAGCAGCTGGAAGACTTCCTGGAAGTCATCGAAGTCACAAAGGGCAATGTCATTAATGTGCCTGGCGGATGTGTGCATGCTATTGCTTCCGGCTGCCTGCTTCTGGAAGTTCAGCAGAATAGCAATACGACCTACCGCCTGTATGACTGGAATCGCCGGGGACCGGATGGTCAACCGCGTGCCTTGCATATCGACCAGGCGATGGAAGTGATCGATTGGGAATCGGCTGATTGCGGAAAAGTCGCAGTGAAGGCCGACGCGTCCAGGTGTACAAAACTCCTGTCAACGCCGTACTTTACGCTGGAGCGGTTGGACCTGTCCGATCCGGTCGATTTTCAGACCCAGGGCCGCTGGCATATCCTGTTTGTTGAATCGGGGCAGCTGCACATCGACGACACGGTGTTAAACGCAGGTCAAACCTGCCTGATTCCGGCATGTCTCGCTTCTGTTCGCCTGGAAGGAACAAGCCAGCTGCCCGCTCGCGTTATCCGTATTTTTCAGTAGCGCGGTCCACCAGTTCGACCACATCCCCCGCCCCGAGGATCAATAAAAGCCCCTCCCCCTCGAGTTGCTTCACCGCATGGTCCCAGGCTTCATCCAGGTTATTCACCTCCGTAATCTCAGGTGTTCCATGCGCGCGAATCAGGCGTGCCAGATCCTGATGGGTACCTCCGGGAATCGGTTGTTCGCTCGCGGCGTAAACCGGACAGAGGATGAGGTGATCCAGTCCCGCAAAGGCGGGTGGAAAGGACGGACCCAAGAGTTTGGTGCGCGAATACCGATGGGGTTGATATATTGCAACGATCCGAGGAGCACCCAGCCCACATGCAATCTCCAGTGTCGCGCGGATCTCGGATGGATGGTGGGCGTAATCGGAAACCACGGTTACCGCATCCCCCTGTGCAACCACTTGAAAGCGCCGATCCACTGATTGGAAATTATTCAGCGATTCGATATCCGCGGCAGGATAGAAGGTACGCGCCAGGGTAAGT
>JBLIND010000106.1:0-17103 GCA_047639095.1 Candidatus Omnitrophota bacterium
TGGTTCCGAAGGCGGTAACCGCCGCTTTCATAAATGGGCCGTACAGTTGCTTCTGCTCCTCGCCGTTCATGTCGAAGCGCTCGACAAGGATAATCATGACGAGGCCGTTGTCCGGGTCGATCCACATCGCCGGGCGTCGGGCGCCGCGATGGCCGAAGCTGCCAACGCTCGGACCTTCGTCGGCCTTCAGCTTGACCGACCAGCCAACGCCGTAGGATTCGCTCGGACTCACCGGTACCCCGAGCGTCTGGCTTGAGGCCATGACCTTTGCCGCGGCTTCCGAAAGGAATCGTTTTCCGTCGAGCTCGCCGCCGCGCAGCAACATGCGGCAAAAGGTGCCCAGATCGCGTGCGGTCGAGAAAAATCCACCCGCGGGCTCACCGTAGCGTTTGCCATAGCTGAACGAGATGCCAAAGCCCATCTCCCCGATGATGGCTCGGGGCACGGGAACGCCTTCGCTGAATTTTGCGATGGCCTCGGGGGTGACGTGCTTGTCGAGATTCACTTCTTCGAGCCCGGTTTTACCAGCGTTCAGGCGAGCGGAATGTGCGAGACGATCGGCCTGCTGCGCATCGGGCCAAAAGGTGGTATCCTTCATTCCAAGGGGCTCGAACAGGTGCTGCCGCATGAAGTCCGCATAGGCCAGGCCACTCACAACTTCAATGATCCGTCCACCGGTGTTGATGCCGCAGTTGTTGTATTCGTATTTCGTCCCCGGCTCCTGTCGCAGGGGCCACGCGGCATAGTCAGCTGCGTTTTCTTTTAACGTGTACACCCGCTTCAAGGCCTTCTCGTTCGCAAGGACCAGCCCGCTGGTGTGGCTCATGATTTCGCGCACGGTGATCGGATGCGCCGGCGGATGCAACGCGCCATCGGCGTCCTTGACCTGCTGCCCTTTGAACTCCGGCAAGTAGTGCTCCACCGGATCTTCGAGGCGGAGCTTTCCCTCATCAACCAACATCATGAGAGCCGTTCCGGTGAGCGATTTACTCATGGAGGCGATCCAGAACACCGCGTCGTCGGCCATCGGTTTCTTCGTCGAAAGTCGGGCGTAGCCCACGGCGTCGAGCACGAGCACCTCATTCTTGTCTGCAACGAGGGCGACCGCCCCGGCGACGATTCCGTCGTCCACCATCTTTTGTACGACCGGTTGGATCGGGCTGACCGGATCGGCGGCCAGAGCGACGAAAGGAATAGCGAGCAGAGCCCGAGCGTATGCTGGCCACCTACGGCCACGTGTACGCTTCACTTTGCCACCATCGCCCGAGGCATCCGCGCCAGAATGATGCGGCCGATCGGATGACCGCCGGTGAAGTGTTCGTCATCGAGTTCAACCCAGGTGATCCCGTCCTGGCTGCGATACGCCTTTTGCTTCTCGTAATAATTGCCCCACACGTTGAGGATGGCCACGTAGGTGCCCGTGCGAGGATTGACGCAGACGTTTGCGCCCCAATGCTGGACATTGAAGGCGCCCGCGGTCATGGGACTTGCCGTCCATTCAAGCCCGTCCGTACTCATATACCGTTGCCCCTCCGACCAGTTTACAAAGGCCTTACCGTTGAAGACCACGTTCGCCGCCCACCGCTTCCCGGGCAGCAATTCCTGACCCTTCCAGGTCATTCCTCCGTCCGTCGAACGGGCGGTACAGGCGATGTGCGGCTGGTCCTTCAGCCTTCGCGTTCCGGTTGATACGAGCATGCCCTTGCCGGCAACGATGCTGTCCGACCAGCCCGCGTTCACCTCCGGGAGCCGTTTCCAGCTTGCCCCGGCATCCGTGCTCATCTTGAATTGACCATCCTCGCGCCCGACCGCAAAGAGACTGTCCCCCACGCTTTTAACAAACGGATGGCCGCCCCAGTTCAGGTCGTCTTTCACTTCCTTCCAGGTCACCCCGTGGTCTTCTGAACGCCAGCGCCGTCCGTTCCACAAGCTGACCACCACGTCACGACTGACGGCCAGTCCACCGCCTGATCCTTCGCGGCGGACGACTTCCCAATCGATAAAGTTACGTGATCGCCGGATCGTTCCCGGCGCGCCCCACCCGTACTGGGCATAGAACCAGCCGTCTGCGCTCATGCCCAGTCCGGTATAGGATCGTGGATCATGATCACATTCGACGTAACGCGGATCCTCCTTCTCGCACCAGCAGCGAAGCGAGTCGTCGTCCGACCGATCGTGAATCCAGGTGACCCCGTCATCGATCGACATCACCGTCCGCCCCAGTTTTCCTGCGGCCAGGAAGACATCGACCGAGTCGCCCTCATCTGCAATCACACGTGAGAACGGTGCGCTGCCGATGTTGATCAGGAATATGGCCGCCAGCGTGATCCACCGGACGTGCAGACTGCGGCGTGAGGTGCGGCATCGAGGGTAGAGCGGGGTGATCGATCCGGACGCGTTTGTCATGCGGGAACAGGATTGGGCGGTATCAGATATTTTGTGCATGGAGAGCTCCAGATTGTTCTATGTCGAAGATACGACCGAGGGATCGGGTTGGCGAGTATCATTCGTTTCAGCCGACTAACGACTCGCTGCAGGATTCCGTCACGCCTCGCCGTCCTCATGCTGATTCGGCATTCAGCATGTCCATTCAGGCGAAAGATTTACACGGGGAAAAAGATCTTCATCCGGTCTTTTGCACCGGGTTTTCCCTTCGCTCCCCCTGGGAGCGTGGGCATCTAGCCCGCCACGTGGATTTCGTACCCAACGTGGCCGACGGTCTATCTGCTACTTGGCTCAAGGTTTTCCGATCATAGGAACGAATTCTCCCCCCCTTCTTGTCATAGGAACGCATGGGCGCTCTCCGGTCTTCATTTCTACTTTGTGGATGCCCCAGAATCCAGCGTCTTGGGGCCCTCAAGAGGTCGAGATGGTCAGGCGGTGATGAAAATACGCGGGACTGTTCAATGAAATTGGGTGTTTCCGGTTTTATCCAGACAAGACCGTATCATGGAGCACCGCTCTGTCATCCCACGCCCCCGTGGATGCATACCGTATGGCGAGATCGGTCGTCTTCTGGCCCTCTGGACCGAGGATGGTTTTAGAGCAAAATCCCGGTGCAAAAATCCATGTCCACTGTCCACTCGTGGATGTTTGTGCAGATCGCAAAACCCGTCTAAATGGTCAGGTGGCGATGAAGATCAGCAATATTTTACAATGAAATCGGGTGTTTCCACATTTACTCTGTGTACACCGGCTGTACACCGGCTTCCAGATCCAGTTGGGCGAGCTGGAAACCGTCCTGGCCTTAAACCGCAAGCAGATGGAAGCGGCGAAAAAACAAACGGTAGAAGAACGCAAGGCGTATGACCAGGGTCGCAGCCCGCTTACCTTCGTGATTCAGAGCCGCGACGGGGAGGCCCAAGCGGGCAACCTGTATGCGCAGAATGCGGTGCAGTACCAGAAGTTGCTCTTGCAGTACCGGGGCTTGCGGGACCAGTTGCTGGTGGGATAGTGCGCAGTCACTGGTTTTGACGGATAAGTAACTTTTGGTGCGCGCAGGACGTTGGAGTTCAGCCTTTAGGCTGTGCGAAGCCTTCGCACCCGAAAAATCGTGAACTCCAACAGTCGGCGCGCACGACCAAGATAAACGACCCATCGTGTGACCCCACGATTCTGCTGTGACAGCGTCTGGGCCGCCTGCTACATTCCCTTCATTCTAACTGGAGCCCCTCTATGAAACAAACCCGCCGAAATTTTATCAAAAAATCCAGCGCGTTTACCGCGCCCCTTATCGTCGCGCCTTCCGTTCTGGGCCTTGGCGAGTCGGTCGCTCCGAATGCGCGCATCAACCTGGCCTGTATCGGCGTCGGCGGTCAGGGCACGGGGAACATGCGTGCGTTCCTGCAGGATGAGCGGGTGCAGGTGGTTGCCGTCTGCGATGTCGATCGCAGACATCGCGAGCGGGCCATGCAAGCGGCGAAGCTGAAACCCGCGGACACCTACAACGATTACCGAAAAGTCATCGCGCGGAAAGACATCGATGCGGTGATGATCGCGACCCCCGATCATTGGCATTCCTTGATCACGGTTGGGGCGGCGCGTTCCGGCAAGGACATCTTTTGCGAAAAGCCCTTGGCTGCGAGCATCGGGGAAGGGCGCATCGTCAGCGACCTGGTACGTAAAGAAAAACGTGTCCTGCAATGTGGCACCTGGCGGCGTTCCCGCGTGCATTCGCGAATGGCCTGTGAGTGGGTGCGCAACGGCTACATTGGTGAATTGAAAAAAGTCGAAGTCGGCGTGCCGGGGAAGTTTGCCATCCGCGGGGGCTTTACCGGTTTGGAGGGCACGCAGCCCGTACCCGAAGGGTTTGACTATGCGATGTGGACCGGTTCCGCGCCGGAAGCCCCGTATACCGCCGCGCGCTGTCATTTCAACTTCCGTTGGGTGAACGATTACGCGCCGGGATACATCACGGATTGGGGGGCGCACTTTATCGATGTCGCGCATTGGGGCATGAATGCCGACGATACGAATCCGGTTGAAATCTCAGCCACGGATGTGTCGAAACGCGAAAAAGGGATCTACGATGCGGCGGAAGGTTTCAAGATTCGGTATCGATACGCCAATGGCGTCGAGATGACGATGTTCAGTACCACGGATGGGGCCACGTACGGCACGAAGTTTATCGGCACGGAGGGTTCGGTGTTTGTGGAAAATCAAAAGCTGATCACCGATCCCCCTTCGCTCCGCAAGCAGAAGTTGAAAGACAGCGACACGCCACTCTACGCGTCCACGCATCATCACCGGAACTTCATCGATTGCATCCTTTCTCGCGCACGCACCGCCTCGACCGTCGAATCGGCGCATCGTGCGGGCAGCGCCTGCCACCTCGGTGCGATCGCCGCCGATCTCGGTCGACCGCTGAAGTTCGATCCGGTAAAAGAGACTTTCATCGATGATGCGGAGGCGAATGCCAGGGTCACGCGGACGTTTCACGGATCGTGGACACTGGGCTGAAATACTCGAGCTTAACGGAGACTTCATTTCGGCCTCTGAATCCGCTCTTCGTTTCGAAAACCTTGCCTATGTCTTCTCACGCTACTCGGTCAGCTTGGATCCTTGCATCTTCGATCGCGCTAATCGCGCTGGTTGCAAGAACATTTCTTTTCGTGCACGTATATTCGGAATCGCCGGAATGCATGATGCAGCCGGATTCCACCAGCTACGAGGAACCGGCTAAAGCACTGCTCAAGACGGGCCAGTTTCTCGAACACATCGACAACCCTGATCAGCCCATGTTGGTGAGGACTCCCGGGTACCCCACGTTTATCGCGGCGATCTACGGGCTATTCGGCGAAAGCCGGTTCGCCGTGATCCTTTTTCAGATCTTCGTGAGCTGCCTGAGCATCCTTCTCCTCCACGGGATTGCGGCGAAATGGTGTGATCGCCGAACCGCGTTGATGGTCACCCTGCTCTATGCCCTCGATCCCGCGAGCACCCTCATTTCGCAATTTATGTTGACCGAAACGCTGTTCACGTTTTTCTGGCTGCTGTGCGTGCTCTTGGGCGTGCAGATGCTGAGGCATTCGAGGAAAATCTCCTGGCCACTGTTGCTGGGTATTTTGCTTGCGACGACCACCTTGATCCGTCCGGTCAGTTACTACCTGATTCTTCCTATCACTGTATTCATGGGGGTCGAAGCGGTACGATCGCGCTATGGATGGCGCCAGGCATTGACGATCCTCCTTCTCATCTGGGTACCCTGCGTGCTTGTTTTAAGCGCTTGGCAACTGCGCAATAAATCCGTTTCGGGATGCGCCGAATTCAGCACGATTAAGAACGCCAATCTGCTGTTTTACAAGGGGGCGGGGATTGTTGCCCGGCGCGATGGCATTTCCTTTTCCGAAGCACAAGCAAAGCTCCGTCAGCGTTCGCGTGGTGCAGCAGCAACGTCCATTGCCGAACGCGATTCTATTTACAAACAGGAAGCGTTGGAGTTGTTTCGTAGCCATCCGGTACTGCTGATCCGAAACTTATTGATCGGCCTGTCCAAACTGATACTCAGTCCAAGTGCTACCACGAGCTGGTACATCTATCTGGGTATGTCTGAGGCATCATCCCCCATTATGGATCTCGGGCGTTTATCCCCCTTGGCGTACATCCAAAAATGGCCCCTTGGCAAACCGCTCCCGTTTTTGAGTCTTGCTTTCGATATCTTACACTTGGGATTCCTCTATCTCTGCGCCGTCTACGGCGCGTACATAATACTCCGCCGCCGACACCATGTTTCCTTACCCGAGTACCTTTTCGTATGCATTTTTCTGGCCTATCTGGCGGCCGTTTCATCAGGCCCTGAAACCTACTTTAGATTTCGCGTCCCACTTATGCCGCTGCTTTGTCTTATTGCGGGTATTGGTGTGTCGCAATTGCGCCATGTCAAATTTGCGGGGAAAGTATCGGGGTCGGACCAAAACCAGCGTTGATTCGCAACAACTTGCGAAATATATCGCCCGAAATGAGGGGCTTAGAAGCTGGGAATCAGGTTGTTTTCAGGCGGTAAGAAATACCGGCATCGCTTGGTTCGCGAAGAACCCAGAGATCATCCGATTGCTGCTCCAGGGTGCATCGGCGTTTTGTTTTCGTGGTCGCTTCCACCTGGGACAAGAAGGATGAACGACCTACGGCGAGGCTTTCCGTCCACGCGGGCTCTCGATCCTGGGCCACGTTTTTTGCCAGTAGCTCGTCGATACCCGCCTGATACGCTTTTGAAAATTCAGGGAAACTGCGCGGTGTCCAAAAGGATTTCAGCAATCCATCGCGATTTATGAGTCGATAGCGCTTTCGGATGCCGGCTAATTCATCATAGCCACACCAAGGCCAATCACGCGGATGCTTAACGACGCCTGCGCGGACCATGTTCAAATCGATATACCGCAAGCATCGCATGAGGTACTGATCCCCATCGACGAGGGTGGCGTGATAGCGGTCACCCCAGAACGCCCCCGACCGTTTTTTCTTTCGATTGTAGGCCTGCGCGAATTCGCCTTGTACGCGCTGCATCAGGGCCGATACGCCCTCGGCGGATTCTGTTTGCAGCAACAAATGGACATGATTTGACGTGATGCAATATCCGAACAGCTGGACGGGATACTCTGGGAGTTTTTCCAGGAGGAGCTTTCGATAGGCGTCCCGGTCGCTTACCCGCTCCAGGAGAAAGCTGCGATCATGACAACGGTGTGTCACATGGTAATTCCGGCCCGTGGTAAAATATCGATTCGCTCGCGGCATGACGCTCCCTGCTTAACTCGCTAAGCGCCCATGAACGAAGCTAAAATGCGCCGCTAACAGCCCGAATTCCTCGAAATTCTGATGTAAGTCGTTGGGAGTCAACGATCGTTTTGGTCCGACCCCGGATTATTCCCGCCGGTCGACCCCGGATTCCAAAACGAAGCCTAACCTGATTCAGCATTCAGCATGTCATCGTGCTTGATCCCGCTGGGTGGCAGGTCGCAGGCACGGACCTGGCGGAGCGCGGCGGCAGCCCCGGCGAAACGGTCGACATCATTGTCTTCCCACTCGATATTCAACGCCCCGTCGTAGCCGATGCGATTCAGCTCGACGATAATCTCCTCGGTATTCACCGCGTCGCGCGCGCTGGCCGCGGTCGTAAAATTCCAGCCGTTGGCCGGATGCCCCATGGGTCGGTGTCCACCAAGCCGGCCGGCGCGCGTGTAACCGTCCGCGACCCAAACCCCCTTGAGGTGCACCGAATGAATGCGCTCGGAAAATTCACGGATGAAGGCTACGCCGGAAACGCCCTGCCACTCCAGGTGCGAGCAGTCGAGGTTAAAGCCCACCACATCGGCGAAGCCGGCGGCATCGAGAACGTTGAGATAGTCACCCGCCGATTCGAGATCGCCCATCGCGCGCTCGCCGGGATGGCATTCGAGATCAAAGGTAAGCCCGGCCGTCCGGCAGGCTTCAAAAAAGGTGCCGAATCGTTCCGCGAGGAGCTCCAGGCTCACGTGACGCACATCCGGGATCGGGTGGCCGCCAATGTGTGCGGGCAAGGGTGGGAAAGCGAACCAGTGGCTCCAGCAACGCGCGGGTGACCCGACAAAGCCGGTAAGCGGAACCTTCCGCGACTGCTGTTCACTCAGCGCCCGGGCGAACCGCACCGCGGCGAGCATTTGCCGCTCTGCTTCCGCGTGTAGCAGGCGTCCGACTTCCTCCGGCACATAATATGGATCGTTGCGCGGGGGTTCGTTGCCCGCCGCCCGCCAATCGGTGTAGGCTGCTACCGGCGCACCGCCGACGAAGGGCAGGGTCTTGGCGCTCGGTTCGTCGCCGAGGGCCTGTCCCTGTAAATGCACCGAGAGCGCGAAGATTTCCAGCCCGGCAGCGCGGGCATCGGCCAGGTACTCTGCGGCCAGCGCGTCGGCTCCCGCGTCGTCTTCGAGGCGGTCCAGCTCCAGAAGCCAGCTGCATTCTTCGTATCCGTCGAAGCCGGTGTCGGAAAGAAAGCGGAGCCAGTCCGCACGGGTAACGTCCCCGAACTGTCCCCGGACGAGGCCGATCTGGTGGTGCGATGCCTTGCCGGCGCGGTGCGTGTTTGTTTGTTGATGTCCCATGCGGATATCTACCTTACGTGGTCGGCACATGAAAAGCTGAAAATGAGTCATGACCGCATCGGAAGCGTGCAAGGTCGTATGGGCGCAGATTCTAATGATTGCAGATCGTCCCCTACCTGATACGCTCCGCCCATGTCATGGAATGTATTGATCACCGCAAGCGCGCTGAGCGTTGAACCGGTCGGCGCCCGGGCGCTCGAACGCCTGGAGGCTGCTGGCTGCACGATTGTCCACCCACCGAAGTACGGCCCCTTGACCGAGGCCGAGTTGCTGCCTCAACTGCGAGGCATCGACGCCGTGATGGCCGGGATGGATCCGTTTAACCGGACGGTACTCTCATCCGAAGAAGCGAAGGACTTGAAAATCATTTCGCGCTGGGGTGTGGGCTACGATGCCGTGGATCTCGTAGCGGCAGCCGAGCTCGGCATCGTGGTTTGTAATACGCCGGGTTTACTGAACGAAGCGGTGGCGGATTATACCTTCGCCTTGCTGCTGGGATTGGCGCGCCGGATTCCTGAGGGCAGCGTCTCCCTGCGAGCGGGTCGATGGGAGTCCGAATGGGGACCCGATCTCCTCGGTAAAACCCTCGGTCTCATCGGTTGCGGGGGCATCGGGCAGGCGGTGGCCCGGCGCGCGCGCGGCTTTGATATTCGACTGCTTGGTTGCGATCCCGCGCCTACACCGGAGGCGGAACAATTGGGCATCCAATTCGTTCCGCTCGAACAGCTGCTGGCCGAATCGGATTTCGTTTCGCTTCACACCGCGCTCACCCCCGATACCCGCGAACTGATCGGTGCACCGGAATTGCGGGCGATGAAACCGAGTGCCTACCTCATCAACACCGCCCGCGGTGCCATCATCGACGAGGCGGCCATCGGCCAGGCCCTGCGCGAGGAGTGGATCGCCGGCGCCGCCCTCGATGTGTTTACCACCGAGCCCTTGCCGGCCGATCATCCGCTGCACGGTGTCCCCAACCTGCAGTTGACCCCGCACCAGGCCTCCCTGGGTTACGAGAGCGGCGCCCGGGTGAGTGGGGCTGGGGCCGATGCCATTCTGGCCGTCCGCGCGGGCGAGCGCCCCCGCTGGGTCCTCAATCCCGATGTATTTGAATCGCCCGCTTTCCGCGTTGCGCACAACGCGCCTCCGCCCGACCCCTCATCATGAAAACCAATCCCGTCCGTGCCAAATTGAAAGCTGGTGAAGCGAGCATCGGCTCGTGGCTGGCCTTACCCGATCCGGTTTTCGCCGGCCTCATGAGCACCAGTGGATTCGACTGGCTGACCGTCGAACTCGAACACTCGCCGGCCACCATCGAGACCGCGGCGCTTTGTTTCCCCGCCATCGCGCGTTCCGGTTGTGTGCCGCTCGCCCGTGTTCCGTATAACAGCGTGGAGAATATCAAGCGTGTGCTCGATACCGGCGCCTGGGGCATCGTGGTGCCCATGGTGAACAGCCGTGCTGAAGCCGAAGCGGTGGTCAAGGCCGCTCGCTACCGGCCGATCGGTGAGCGCTCGGTCGGCGGTCAATTGCACGCTGCCAGTTTCGCTGCTGAGGCCGGGACGTACTACGCCCGCGCGAACGACGAAATCCTGGTCGTATTGATGGCCGAACACGTGGATGCGATCGAAAACATCGATGACATACTCAGCGTGCCCGGGATCGATGCGGTCTTTATTGGCCCTAACGATCTGCATGCGTCGATGGGGCTCGCGCCGGCCTTTGACAGTGAGGATCCCGGATTCAATGCCGCAATCGCTAAAGTCTTCGCTAGTGCGCTGGCGCACGGGGTCGTCCCCGGGATTCATGTTTCGGATGCCGTCCAGGCCCAACGCCGGCTGGACGAGGGCTGGAAGATGATCGCGGTCGCCAGTGAAGTGGGTTTTATGCTCGGCCGCGCCGGCGAAATTGCGCAGGCCTTGAATCTGGCGGGCCCGGGTGTGGTCGCGGAATATTAAGCGCCAAGGCCTCACCTGCCATCTACCGCCATCTACTGTCATCTGCCGCCATCGACTGCCATCTACCGCCATCGACTGCAAGGGACGAACAGGCCTGCGCTTCAATCAACGGAATCCGTAAGAAGGTGGGCGGCGTACGTGTCGCACCGGGGGCGGCATTTGCATTATTTCGATGCTTTTTTACGCAGATGACCTATTTTCCTGGAATGGGAAATTCCGTCACAGTCATGGGCATGTTGTTCTCCGCATTGGTTGCGGTCGCGATCGGTGCCGCGGAGCCTGCCCTTCGCATCCTGCCGGCGGAGCTTCGGCTTACGGCTTCCTCCCAGCCGCACGGGATCCTGGTTACGCAGGTCGATGCGGCGGGGGAGCATAAGGATGTCAGCGCGGAGGTGAAGCTGGTATCCTCGAATTCCGATATTGCAGAAGTGAACGGTCGGAGTATCACCGGGCTCAACGAGGGGCAAGCCGAGGTCACGGTGTCGTGGCGGGGACTGGAGTCGCGCATCCCCATCCACGTCGCCGCAACGTCGGGAGAAGATGCCGTCTCATTTCTACGCGATGTGCAACCCATCCTGACGCGCTACGGTTGCAACGCCGGGGCCTGTCATGGAAAGCTCTCCGGGCAGAATGGGTTTCGGTTGTCCTTACGTGCGTATGCGGCGGATTGGGATCACGCCTGGATCACCCGGGAACTGAGTGGCCGACGGGTGAATTACGCCTTCCCGGAACAGAGTACGCTGGTGCAAAAACCGAGTGGGGCGTTGCAGCATGAGGGCGGCATCCGTTTTCGCCGGGGATCCCGTGCCTGGCAAACCCTGGTCGATTGGGTGGGGGCGCGTGCGCCCGGGCCGGCTGAAGAGACGTCCGTTCTGGAGCGCCTCATCGTACATCCCGGAGGTCGAACGTTGAACGTGAACGAGCGTCAGCAACTTCTGGTCCAGGCGCATTACGCCGATGGCCACATCCAGGATGTCAGTTGGCTCGCACAATATTTTTCCAACGATGAAAGTTCGGTGGAGGTTTCGGAGAGCGGCGAGGTGATCGCGCGACGTCACGGCGAATGTTCGGTGCGTGTGCATTTCGGATCGCTGGTTGAAGTGGTCACGTTCACCATGCCGTATCCCGACGCGGTCAACGAGGCGTTATATGCGGACCATTGGAATGAGCTCGATCCTCCGATCTTCCAGAAGCTGAAGCTTCTACACATACCGCCATCGGAAGAAGCACCTGCGGCGTCCTTTGTTCGCCGCGCCTACCTGGATGCCATCGGCACCTTGCCCACGCCCGCGGAGGTCGATGCGTTTGTAAAAGACACACGCCCGGACCGTCGGGCGCGTCTTGCCGAACATTTGTTGAATCGCCCGGAGTGGATTGATTACTGGACCTTGCAGCTGGCGGACCTGTTGCAGAATCGGCGTGAGCGCGACCATGATCATCGCGGTGTAAAAGGCGTGCGTGCGTTCCATACCTGGTTACGCGATGAGTTGAAGGCGGGTCACGGCTGGGATCGCATTGCCCGCAATGTGCTCACCGCGCAGGGGGACGTGCGCGAACATCCCGAGGTGGGCTATTACATGACCACCATCAGTTTCGATAAACTGGAAGACGCGACGCTGACCGAAGCGGTGGCTCAGAGTTTTCTGGGTGCGCGCATCGGTTGCGCGAAGTGCCACAATCATCCGCTCGAGCGGTATACCCAGGACGACTATTATCACTTCATGGCCTGCTTCTCCAAGGTCAGCATGAATAAGGAAAAACCCGAAAAGGGTGGGACCTCGCTGTGGGTGAATACCCGTGAACAGGCGGAAGTGAAAAAGCGCATTTCCAAACTCGAAGAAGAAATTGCGAAGATGAAGGAGGAGGGGAAGCCGGCAGATGAAATCGAGAAGAAGACGCATGATCTGGAGAATCAACATAAGCGCCAGGGTGAAATTGCCCATCAGGAATTGTATGTGAACCAACCGCGTACCCGCCAGCGGATGGCCCCACAGACCCTGGATGGTAAATTATTGGCGGTGGCAGATGAGCAGGATCCGCGGGCAGCACTCGTGGATTGGATGGTGGAACAGCCCGGATTTTCCGGCGCGATGGTCAACCGGCTTTGGAAGCACTTTTTTGCGGTGGGCATTGTGGAATCCGTCGATGACCTGCGCGACAGCAATCCGCCGTCCAATGCGGCTTTATGGGACGTGACCCGAAAGGCGTTTGTGGAGAGTGGGTTCGATCTGAAACAGTTCATGCGTTTGATCCTGACCTCCCGCGCCTACGCGCTGCAATCCGACACCGTGTCTGGGAACAAGAACGACACCCGGTTTTTCTCACGGTACTATCCGAAACGTCTTCCCGCAGAAGCGCTGCTCGACGCGCTTGCGCAGGTTACGGGTGTGCCCAGTCAATTTGATGCGTACCCGGTCGGATTGCGGGCGATTCAGATCCCGGAGTCCGATATCGAATCGTATTTTCTTTCCGTATTCGGTCGATCCGAACGCGTAACCGCCTGTGCCTGTGAACGCGAGAGCGATGTGACCCTTCCGCAAATGTTGCACTTGCGGAATGGCGAAGAAATTCAAAAACGAATCAACGATCCCGCCGGTCGCCTGGCCACCTGGTTGAAGCAGGAGGACGTGGATGCGGTTGTGCGCGATATGTATGCCGTAACCGTGGCCCGTACGCCGTCTGATGAGGAGTTCAGATTGGTCCACGAACTCATCGCCACCGACACCCGGGAGGTGGTATTGCGCGACTTGTTCTGGGCCTTGCTCAACTCCAAGGAATTCGCGTTTAATCATTAAATAATGGCCTGCTTGTTTCACGCGTATCGATATACCCAACGGAAAGAACACCATGCTGAAAATATCACCCAACGCCGCTCGGTTGGTTAACCGTCGGAGCTTTCTCCAGGCCGGCGCACTCGCGCCGCTCGGTTTGTCCTTACCCACCTTGTACGCGGCGGAAAATCGATCATCAAAAAATGCGCGGGCGAAATCAGTGATCCTCATTTTCCTCGGCGGTGGAATTTCTCATCACGATACCTTCGATCCAAAGCCCGATGCGGTTGAGGAAATTCGCGGGAAGTACGGAACGATTCCTACGTCGATTCCAGGGTTGCGCATTGGCGAGCTGCTACCGAATATTGCGCCGATCATGGACAAGCTGACCCTGGTTCGTTCGCAATCTCATACCAACAACCATCACGAGACTGCGAGCAACTGGGTGCTGTCCGGTAAGTTTGGATCGGCGCGCGGCGATCATCCCGCGATCGGTGCGGTGGTGGCCCATGCCACCGGCTTCAAGGGCGTCATGCCGCCCTACGTGGCGGTGCCAAAAAATCCGTCGTTCACCTGGGAGTTGGGGAAAAGTGCGTGGCTGGGTGGCCGCTTCGAGGCGTTTAAATGTGGCGACCCGAATGTGGATGGATTTAAGGTGCGTGATCTCGCTCTGTCCGGTGACATGACCACGCCCGCAGTGGCGCGCCGACAGAAACTGTTGCAGGCGGTCGATCACCTCGCCCGCCGGGTTGAATCCGATGATCGCATTGCCACCTTCGATGAGTTTGGCCAGAAGGCGGTCAACATGGTGCTGTCACCGGAAGCCCGCGGCGCCTTTGATCTCGAACGCGAAGATGCGAAGTTGCGGGACGAATACGGTCGGCATACCTTCGGGCAGAGTTGTTTGATGGCGCGTCGCCTGGTCGAAAACGGTGTACGCTTTGTTACCGTGAATTACGCGGGTTGGGATCATCACGCCAAAATATTTGAAGGCCTGGATACGAAGCTTCCGGAATTCGACCAGGGGTTTGCGGCGTTTATGAAGGACATGGAGACCCGCGGTCTGCTCGACGATACAATGGTAGCGGTATTCGGCGAATTTGGCCGCACACCCAAGATCAATGACAAGGCGGGCCGCGACCATTGGAACCACGCCGGTTGCATGATGTTTGCCGGGGCTGGAGTAAAGCAAGGGCAGATTATCGGAGCTTCGGATAAGAACGGCGCCTACGTGATCGATCGACCGATCAGTCCTGCGGATGTGGCCTGGACGATCTACGATGCGCTGGGCATCGATCCGCGTGAGGAAATTGTCATGCCGGACGGACGTCCGACGGCCAGTCTCAGTACCGGTGCCCCCATCCACGAATTGTACGGATAAATGCTGCGCTCTTGGGTCATAGCAGCCGTTGGCCTCATGCACGTCGCATGCTTGGTCGGGGCAGAGGAAAAGAAGGAGGACGAAAAGCAGCCCGAACCGCCAGTGGCGAGGATGCTTACGCCCTTGATCATACCGACCGGATCCAATCTTACGATGCGCGTGCGAGGCGATTTTCTCGATAAAGCCCATGCCATGCTGCTCGAATCCGATGCCGGATCTCAACGCTTTGACCTGAAAGAAAAAAAAGGCGGAATCGATGCGGTCAAGGGATTTGATAACAAAGATATCGGTGGGACGATGTGCCTCGCGGAGGTGACCATTCCGGTCGAATGGTCGGGGAAACCCTTTACCGTAAAAGTGCTGGCCGATGCGGGAGAGAGCGAGTGCTTATCGGGTCAGGTGGCTGGCGAAAACGATCGACCTGAGCATGAACCCAATGCGGGATTTCAGCAGGCGCAGGCGGTTGAATTGAATCAGACGGTGTACGGTTCGATCGAAAATGACAAAGACGTCGATGTCTTTTCCTTGTCGTTGAAGGCGAACCAGCGTGTCCGCATTTCAGTGCGCGCGCATGCCGGCACCGCGGTCCTGGACCCCTTGGTGACCTTGTATGATGCGCAGGGCGTACAGGTCGACTGGCAGGATGATGTGGGCTTCCAGCGCGACCCCAATTTTGTTTTTGATCCCGCTGCGGAGGGGGATTGGTTTATCGTTGTCCAGGATGCCCACCGGCTGGGCGGAGAGTGGCACGCGTATGTGCTCGCGGTAAGCGAGGAGAGGCGTCCGTGAGGCTTTGGTTACTCATCCTGTTTGTTGCCAGCTATGTCTCCGCCGCGGATCAACCGGTTAGTTGGTTTCACGACATCCGTCCGCTGTTTAAGACCAGTTGTGTTTCCTGTCATCGCCCGGAAAAACGTAAAGGCAAGTTGGATCTCACCAGCTATGCCGGGCTTCAGCAGGGAGGAGAAAGCGGTGCATGTTTCAAAGCACATCACCCAGGGGATAGCCTGGTGGTAAAGCAGGTCTCCGGCGAAGAACCCGAGATGCCCCCAAAGGGCGAAACGCTCCAGTTGGAAGAGATTGAGCTGATCTCCCGCTGGTTGAAGGAAGGTGCGCTGGATGATACGCCCGAACAGACACCGGATTTTTTCCGCGCTCCGGAAACACCGCCGATCTACACCCGCCTTCCTGTCATTACCAGCATGGCCTATCACACGAACGGAACCCTGCTCGCGGTGGCCGGGTACCATGAGATTCTGTTGTACGAGCCCCTGAGTCGGACCGTGGTTGCCCGCTTGCTCGGGGCCTTGCCCCGCCTGGAGTCCCTGGCCTTCTCGCCGGATGGCCAGTTGCTCGCGGCATCTGGCGGGATACCCGCAGAGTTTGGCGAGGTGCAGATCTGGGACCTGGCGAAGCACACACTCCAGCGGCGCATTCGGGTGTCGCAGGATGCGCTTTATGGCGTATCCTGGTCGCCTGACAGTCAACGCATCGCGGTGGGTGGCGCGGATAAGATGGTCCGGGTGTTTACGGTATCGGATGGAAAGGAAGTCATGCGGTGCGATAATCACACCGGTTGGGTGATGGATACCGCGTTCACGCCAGATGGCAAACGCCTGGTATCCGCGAGTCTGGACAAATTGATTAAACTTATCGATGTCGAGACCGGGCAACTGGTGGACGATGTAAACATCCCGCGTGATCCCGAAAGTTGTCTTGCCCGACACCCTACTGAAGCGCTGGTCGCACACGGCGGCGAACACGGTAAGATTCGCCTGCATAAAATGGAGCCTCGCGGTGGTCGCCTTGCGGAAGGGGATAACGCGGAAAAAAGTTATGTGCGCGAGTCAGAGGGCTTGGCGCCGCCGATTCAAGCCCTCGCGTTTAATCACGATGGCTCGTTGTTCGCGGCTGCGGGAGACAAGGGGGAAGTGCATGTGTTTAAAACCGAGAACGGCCGCCGCGAAAAAATGATCAAGCTGGAGACCGCGGTTTTCACCCTCGCGTTTCATCCCACGACCAATCTCATTGTCGCCGCCGGTGCGGATGGCATGATTCACGAACTCGACGTAAGCACGGGCAAGGAGCGCCAGGCCTGGGCTGCGGTGCCCCTGAGCCAGGAAGCGAACCCTGAGAAAAAATAACGCACCTCCGTTCAAGCCGGTTTAGCACCCGATGGCCTCGATTGTGCGGTCGGCGGAACGCTGGGCTAGCGACCGACCTCTACCACCGCCGTTGAAACCGGTCCGGTGATCTCGAAAGCATTGACCGTGCGCGTTGCGATGCGATTGACACCATCGTGCACCATCCCACGCGAAGAATTTCCAGCGCCCCAAAGGCCTTCGTCGCAAAATCCAGTACAAGCAAAATCCAGTACACAGAGTAAATATCAGAAGGCCCCGTGAAGACAGGGTTTTCCATCT
>JBLIND010000107.1:0-17095 GCA_047639095.1 Candidatus Omnitrophota bacterium
CGGATCGGAAAACGGGGCAGCCTTTCTTTCACCAGGTCCAGACACCCGGCGGAAAGCTGCGCGGGAAAGACATCGCGGGTTGGGAAAAAATCCAGCAAGCAGCCGAAACCTCCCTCGGCAGTCGCACCCCCGACACGGCGGTCACGCTGCCGCCGTATTACCCGAATCATCCGGATATCATTCGTGATTGGGCTGCGTATTTGGACTCCGTGCGCATGACGGATCTCATGGTGGGGGAAGTCATGGCCGCGCTCGAGAAGGAAGGTCTACTCGAAAATACCTTGGTGCTCTTCATGACCGATCACGGCATCAGTCACGCTCGCGGCAAGCAGTTCATGTACGATGAAGGACTGCATGTGCCGCTGGTGATTTCTGGCCCGGGGATCAAGGCCGGTTCGATCCGAGAGGACGTGGTGGAGCACATCGATATCACCGCGCTCTCCCTCGGCGCGGCCGGTATTCCCATCCCCGAGTGGATGCAGGCCCGGGACATCCTGGCCAGCAATTACCAGCCCCGCGAGGCGGTGTTTGCCGCGCGTGATCGCTGCGATGAAACCGTCGATCACATGCGCTCGGTACGGACAAAGGATTTTAAATACATTCGCAACTTCCTGCCGAACCGGCCCTACCTTCAGCCCTGTGCGTACAAGGATGCGAAGGCCATTCTCATCGCCCTGCGTCAATCGCATAAGGATGAAACGCTGAATGCCACCCAGCGCCTGTTGTTCCGAAAGACGCGTCCGGTGGAAGAGCTCTACGACGTGAACGCTGATCCGTACGAGATCAAAAATCTTGCCGCCGATCCCGCTTATGCGGAAAAGCTGAAGGAGCTGCGTGAGCGCCTGGACACCTGGATGGTCGAGACGGATGATAAAGGCCGGACGCCGGAATCGACCGAGATGTTCGAGAGTGATATGGCGGAATATTTGAGAAAGTTCGACCGCCCGGGTTCCGACCTTGCGCATAAAAAAATCATTGAAGATAATATCGCTCTGATGAAGCGCTGGGGAGCTGAAGGTAACTGAAGCGTCTCCTGAATGTGTAACCTTAGCGCGGATTTCTACGATGAAACTGTTCCCTCGACCTTTCATGATCCTGGCCTTGATGACCGCAGTGGGCCGCGCGTTGCCGACGCAATCCAGTGCGAGCCCGTTACCTGTCCTTGGTCCTGCGCAGGTCGTGGTGGACCGGTAACGCCAAGCGCCTCGTTCCTCGTCGCAAGGCTTTTACCTATCCTACGGGCCGCACCTTGATTTCGATATTGCGCAATGCCGTCATCTGGTTTCGTATGGGGCATGCGAAAATTCATCCTCTTCATCAGTGCATTCCTTCCCATCATCACGTCCGCCATTCCTGTCGGCACCGTACGCCAGGCATCCTTTGTCAGTCATGCGGCGTACCCCGACTCGGTGCGGGATTATTGGGTCTACACGCCCGCCGGGCTGGACGCGTCCAAGCCCGCGAATCTCATCGTCTTTCTGGACGGAGGCGGGTTTGTAAAAAAGGACGGTCGGCACAAGGCCACCGAGGTGTTGGATGCCTTGATCGCTGACAACACCTTACCACAAACCGTCGGCCTCTTCGTCAATCCCGGTCAGGTGCCCGCGGTGATCAAGGGTGCCCGAAACCGCAACCAGCGCAGCTACGAATACGATTCGATGGGTCCGCGCTTTTCCGAATTCCTCATCGACGAATTGATGCCCGTGGCCTTGAAGGGCTTGAACCTTTCATCCGACCCCAACGCGCGCGGCATCGTGGGCTCCAGCTCCGGTGGCATCGCCGCGTTTACCGTGGCCTGGGAGCGACCCGATCAGTTTGCCCGGGTCTACAGCATGATCGGAAGCTTCACCAACATCCGGGGCGGATATCGCTATCCGGAATTGATTCGTGATTCGAAATCCGATCCGAAACCCATTCGGGTATTCTTGCAGGAGAACCGGGGCGACCTGAGTAATCTTCATGGCAGCTGGCCCCTTGGCAACGAAGACATGGCGCGCGCCCTCGCCTGGGCAGGCTACGACTACCGACTCGAATGGCGCGAGGGCGGACACGACAGCCGACCCGGGGGCGAGCTGCTTCCGGAGGCCTTGCGTTGGTTGTGGCGAAGCACCGAGGGTACAAAATCTGAGCCAACCAAGGTCCCTGAAACCACGGCAGCGGTCCACCCGGATTCTCTTCCTCAGGACGGCATTCCCAAGGGCGAGTTGAAACCCATGGCGCCCTGGTCATCGAAGGTGTTCCCCAACACCCTGCGTGACTGGTGGGTCTACGTTCCCGTGCAATATAAACCCGGCACCCCGGCCGCGGTGATGGTCTTCCAGGATGGCCACAGTTACATCGGACCGGGCGGCGATTACCGGGTGCCCGTTGTGTTTGATAATTTGATCAACAAGGGCGATATGCCGGTGACCATCGGTATCTTCATCAACCCCGGAAACGCACCCGGTAAGCCGCAGAAGAACAAATGGCACGCCAGCAACCGCGGATTCGAATACGATGGCATGAGCGATCAGTACGCACGCTTTATCACCGATGAAATCCTCCCCGAGGTCGCCAAGTCGTATACGCTCACGGACGACCCGAACCTGCGCGCCATCTGCGGGGCATCCAGTGGCGGCATTTGTGCGTTTAAAACCGCCTGGCATCGCCCGGAGGCCTTTCGGAAGGTGCTTTCCACCATCGGCAGTTTCACCGGCTTGCGCGGTGGCAACGTGTTCCCTTCGCTGATCCGTAAAACCGAGCGCAAACCGATTCGGGTCTTTCTCGAAGACGCCACTGGCGATCTGGACAATCCGTATGGCCACTGGCCGACCGCCAATCGCTTGATGCATTCCGCCCTGGATTACATGGGTTACGACGTGAAGTTTGACTTTGCCGAGGGCTTCGGACACAACGCAAAACACGGCGGCGCCGTATTCCCGGATGCCCTGCGTTGGTTGTGGCGCACCGAGTTGCACACGCCGCAGGTTTCCATCAAAGATGATCTGGGCAGCGACTACACCTTGCACAAACTGTTGATCGAAGGGGAGGGGTGGACACCCGCGGTAAGCGATCTGGGGTTCGCCGACGGACTGACCGCTGACCCGGAAGGCAACCTGTGGTTCAGCGATATGAAAGCGCCGGGCATTTTCAAGTTGGCACTGGATGGTACAAAAGAACGGGTGATCGCCGAGCCGGCCAGTGGGCTTACGTTTGGTCCGGACGGCAAGCTGTACGCCTGCCAGGGGATGCATAAGCGGATCATCGCCATCGATGTGACGAAGGGAACATTCACCACGCTGATCGAAGATGTGCAGCCCAACGATTTGGTGATCACGCGCACGGGACATCTCTACTTTACCGACACCCGCAAGCGACAGATTGTCCATGTGGATATCGGCAGCGGAGCTTTAACCGTCGCCGACACCGGGATCACCGCGCCCAACGGCATCGCGCTTTCCCCGGACCAGGGGAACCTGTTCGTCAGCGATTACCGAGGCCATCATGTGTGGGCGTTTCGGGTTCAAGCAGACGGCACCCTGGATGCGAAGACTCCGTACATGACCATGCGCGCACCGGTGGATATCAAAGGGGATTTCAACTTTGGCGACCCGCCGCCGTATTTACCCGCAGCAGGTGGCGACGGCATGACCACGGATACCGTGGGCCGTTCCTATGTCTCGACCAGCCTTGGTCTCCAGGTGTTTGACCCCACCGGTCGCGCATGCGGATTACTCCCCAAGCCGAATCCCGCGAAGCCCATGCCCACGGTGACGATTGCCGGTGCAGCGCACGACAGGCTGTTCATCAGCAACGGCGATACGATTTTTCAGCGCAAGGTGCAGGCGAAGTAGGGTGGGTAAAAGGGCCTGCACCGGGAGCCTTGGCGGCCAAGGCATGCCCGTTACCTGTCCCCCGGTCCTGCGAAGGTCGTGGGGGACAGGTAACGCCAAGCGCCTCGCACCTCGTTGCAAGGCTTTTACCTGTCCTACGAATAAACGATGAGCCATTCACCCTCCAACTCCTGGGCCTTCTACCAACAGGTTGTTTTCTGCGGCCTGCCGTCGGGCACCGTGTTCCCTGAAGCCTTTGCGATCATTACGGCCTGTAACCCGGACGGCCAGGACCAGCCGGCGTCGGTCAACCGTCTCGCGGACGAGCGCCTCGAAGCCCGGTTGCGGGACCTCGGGCATGCGCCGATGCGGATCACCGGCTGCTCCCCCGACTTTGTGCATCAGGAACCCGGTTGGTTGGTCGATCTTTCCGAGCAGGTGGCGCTGGAGCTGGGCCACGCCTTTGGCCAGGAGGCCCTCTTCCGGGTCGAGGCGGACCGCCTCATGCTCATCCCCTGTCGCAGCACCGAACCGCTGGTCGACCTGGGTGCGTTCTCCGCGCGCTTGCGTGAATCGCCGCTCACTTAATCCGGCTAAGTGGCACGCTGTGATACTTCGCGTACTTGGCGGTAATCTTTGGCGCCTCGGTGCGGAAAAAATTGACCCGGGTCTGGCCGGCTGGGTGAGTGCTCAGCCATTCCGGCGGCGCCTGCCCCTTTGACGCACTCGCCATCTGATTCCACAGCCATTCCCCGCGGGAAATATCATAGCCGGCAATCGCCGCAAGGATCGCACCCAGGTGGTCGGCGTTGGATTCGTTGCTGCGACTCCAGGGGAGAAAGCCTCCTACGTTGACCGCGGTGCCGAGCGTGCGCATCTTGTCCGGGTCGTTGGCCCAGCCCGCGTTCGATTCCACCACGGCGAGGATCGCGGTGTACCCGATCTGGGTCGTTGCGCGATTGCGCGCATGCTTCAACAGCTCGTGGGCAATCTCATGTCCGAGGATCACCGCCACCGCATCCTCGTCGTCCTTCGCCAGGCCGAGGATGCCATCGTAGACCGTGATTTTCCCCCCGGGCATGACGTTGGCGTTGATGCTCTGATTACGAAAGACGTTGACCTCCCAGGTCGAAAAGTCGATCGGCTCCAGCTGGAACTCGCCATTGCTCAAGCGGCTGTATTTCTGGATGGCGAGTTTCAGGTCCTCCACAATTTTATTGACCATCACGACCTGGGGAGCGCGCGCGGAAAGGGCGCCACGCGATTGCTTAAGTTTGTCGTACTCCGCCTGAGCCGAGGTGCGGGCAAAGCCTTCTACGAAGCCGAATGGAATGTAGGCGGCAGGGGATTTGAGGTTGCTGCGTTCCGCGGCCGTCGGAGCCCGTGGTGCCTTCTTCGAAGTGGAGGGTGCCTTCTTCGAAGTGGCGGGTTTGCTCGTCCGGTACGGCCTGCTGCTGGATGGCGCCTTCGACGGCTCCGGTGTGCCTCGGGTGAAGGGGTCGAAGAAGATTTCTTTGACGGGGTTGCTTCCCGTTGTCGTGCAGCCACTCAATCCGAGGATACTCAAGAGGGTAAACAGGGCCAGGGCTACGGTTCGGGTCATCGCTTTCATGACAGGTATGTTCGGTTGAACCGGGACGATTTTCAAACGTTAATCCGTTTTGATCCTCGGCGGTCGCGATTTTTGCACCCTGAAGGTTGATTGCCCGAGCTTCAACCCGTACTTTGTCCGCCACATGCGACCCATCGCCCTGATTTCTGGATGTCTGTTTCTGCTCGCGAGTCTGAGCAGTCACGCCCAGGTGCATATTAAAACCGCGGGACTCCCGGATGGCATGGTGGGCGTTGCATACGACCTCACCCTGCAGGCGGTATCCGATGCAGGCGGCTTGGTCTGGGCACCCGATCGTTTGTTTGCCGAAGTGCCGGAGCCAAAATACAGGGTTACCACCGGCGGTACAGCCCAGCACTGGCAGGGTGACGACGGTTGTTGGGGCCCCGTGCCGCTGCCGTTTGCCTTCCCGTATTTCGGTTCGGTCTACACTCAGTGTTTCATCAACACCGAAGGCACGATTCGCTTCGACACCTGCGACCTGGATTTTTCCGGCAGCGTGGAAGAGATGGCCGAGCAGGCGAAGATCGCCGTGCTCTGGAGTGACTGGTGGACCGATTCGGCCGTGACGAATCAAACCCCGGAAGATATTTACCTGACCCTCACCCACACCAGCATGGTGGTGCGCTGGCAGGTGGAAGGCTGGGAGGCTGGGGAAGTCATTCGCGCAAATTTTCAGGCGACGCTGATGCCTGAAGGCATCATTCGCCTCGCCTACGATGACGCCACGCGGCGCAGAGGCTTGATCGCCTTGTCGGGAGGTCGGCCGGACCAGGTGTTCGTTTCCTCGCTGCATGCCATCCCCGAGGGACAGCTTTTAGGGAGCCGGCTCTTTTTTCCGATTGAGGGATTGCCCAGGGGCCTGCGACTGACTCCGGACGGAAGGATCACCGGCATCCCGGAAGCCGCTTCGACCAACCTCGTCAGCATCATCGTCCGCGATGCCGCCGGTCAGCATGATGCGATGGAATGGGTGATGACCGTGCGGAGAAATCCCACGCGCCCCCCCCCTTCGGTGCCGCCCGCGGTCGACCCCTTGGACATTCACAGTAGTTTCGCACAGCGCTTCTCAGCCTCGGATTCCGTGCACTCCGTCCCGCGGCCCGCTGCGCAACCCAGCCTCCCGGTATCGACCGTGGTCAACAGCGGTTCCGCCAGGCGCTTTATCGATCTGTTCGAAATGGATCCACAGCCGATCGATATCACCATGCATAAGTACGCCTTGCTCGAGCAGCCGCCGGTTCAGCAGGCACTCCGTGTGTTCGACGGGCAGATGAAGGAGCTCATCACCTCGTTTAAAACGCCGGTCAACCAGATCCCTGAGCTGTCCGCCTTCATGCTCGAGCAGCAGGTGCGCTCAAAGGAGCCCGGGATCAGTCGGGAAGCCGCCGAAGCGCTCGGCCGTGTAACCATGCAGGGGATGGGACAGCTCATCAGCCTGTTTCACGAAGCGAAACTGCGGGAGATTCTCACTTCCAAGCAACTCGAACGCCTGGACGAATTAATTGTGCAGATGCGGGGGCCGATTCTCCTCGCCCTGATGCCGGACCTTGCTGTGAAGGTCGAGCTGGACAGCGCCGAGCAGGCCGCCGTGTTACACTTGGTACAGGAACAGCTCGCCGATATTGCCCCGCGGGTGAAATCCATTGTACAACTCTTCGAGCAGGAAACCTTATCCAGCACGGAACTGCGGGTGCGTGTGCGATCGCTCATACGGATTCTACAGGAACGGGACGCGGCCATTCTGGCCTGTCTGCCTCCCGAAAAATGCGCGCGCTTTGTGCACATGCAGGGCGAGTCGATTGCTCTGGATTGGGACGCCTCGAAGTTGATGGGTTTACCGTTTCAGTAAACGAATACGGTCTACCGGGCGGCCTTAAGATACGCTTGCCAGCGTTCGCAATGAGCTTTTAAGGGCGGGTAGTGCGACTGTACGCCGCGGGTTAAGAACGCCTGTTGATGTTCATCAAGTTGCCAACTGCTCAGCTCGATGGCGCGCCGGCTCCCGGGTTTGAGATCCACCAACCAGGCCGGTTCGCCATCGGTATCATGCGCGAGCAGCCCCAGCCAGATGCGCACCACCTGGGCTTCCCGATGGCTGAACGCCGCGAGTGCTTGATTCGTGCGTTCAGCCCCAAGGGCGGAGCGCATGGCAAAGATGGCGAGAATCGCATTCAACTCCGGATCGGGTTTTGGGGGCGTATCCTTTTTGGCCGGCGCCTGGATATCTTCAAAGCTTTCCAGCAGGTTGCCAAATTCGGTTTGCTCTACCGCCGCCGATACGGGCTTCACCTTGGCTTCCTGCTTCGCTTGCCCGACCGGGTCGCCCTTCACCAGGTCGTCGCGAATCGATTCGTAGTCCACCTGGCTGAAGCTCCCGCGCAGCTCCAGGATCTGCTGGGCCTGCGGCGACACGACACCGGTAATCGCTTCCTCGGAGAGGTACTCATGCAGTTTGAGATGCCAGGTGCGGCGATCAGGCGGAATGGATTTCAGGATGCGCGTGGCGCGAATGCGCAGTTCCGGATCATCCGAGGCTACCGCCTTTTCGAGCTCAGGCGCTGCCGGTTTTCCGATGTGCGTCAAGGCCGATTCCGCATGCTGTCGTTTCGCAAACGACTCCGCGCCGAGCTCGTCGATCAGGTCTTCGATGCCGACCGGAGGCGGGGGCGAATCGATCTTCCATTCGATGTCCCAGCTGGCCGGAATTTCGGGCGCGCTCAGGTTCTGATAGTGATTCCGGTCTTCACCCATCGTCTGTGCATGAGCGATGGTGCCCAGGAGGGCGATCCCGAAGGCGCAACAGGCAATCATTCGTTTGTGCATATGCGCAGTATGAACCAGGCGTTGTGAAAACGCTATGCGGAAAAGTGGGGCAGGGTTTTCCTATGATTGGAACGGTCGGAAAAAAGCGTTCCTGTGATAGGAACGGGGCTCAATCGAGGCGCGGGGCCGAATGGCCCTGTTCGCGGATCTTCTTGAGCAGGGTCTGGAGCTCGCCGACCTTTTCGGGATGCTGGGCGGCGACGTTTTTGCGTTGGCCGATATCGTCTTTCAGATTGAACAGCTCGACCGGGGCTTTCGTCGGCTCGGCGTAGCCGTGTTTTTTCTCCCAGGCGGCGTTTCGACCGGACACGTAGCCGTTGGGGGCATCAATGAGCAACCAGTCTCCGTGACGCATCCCGTACTGTCCACCGCGGGTGTTGTGGACATGGGATGTGCGCACGGCCTGGGTCTTACCTTGGATCAGTGGCAGGATGTTGTGTGAATCTTCGGCGGCATTTTTTACGGGGAGCTCGGCGCCGACGATGGCGGCGAAGGTGGCCATTAAGTCGATCTGAGAGACGAGGGCGTCGCAGACCGATCCGGGCTGGGTGACCCCGGGCCAGCGAATGACGAAGGGCACGTGGTGCCCGCCTTCATAGACATCGCGCTTGAGGCCGCGAAAGGGTTTGGCGGACCAGTGGCCGAGTTTTTCATCGCGCGCGTAGGCGTATTTCTCGGGGCCGTTGTCGGCGGAGAATACGACGAGAGTGTTTTCATCGAGCCCGGCGTCCTTCAAGGCCTGGAGTAACTGGCCGGCGGCATCATCGGTTTCGTAAACGAAATCGCCGTAGGCTCCGGCTTTCGATTTTCCATCGAAGGCATCGTTGGGGATGATGGGCGCATGGGGCGAGGGGAAGGCGAAGTAGAGGAAGAAGGGTTCTTTTTTACCTTTGCGACTGTGGATGTAGGCGACGCCTTTTTTCGCGAGGGTGGGAATGCAGTCATACGGATTCCAGTCGGAGACCATGGGGCCGGGCCGGCATTCCCAGTTGCCTTCCTTGATGGGTTTCCATTTGGACGTGTCCATCATCGTGTCGGGGGCTTTGATGAGTTTGTCGTCTTCGATCCAGGCGTACGGGGGGAAGTTGATGACGGTATCGCCGAAGTAATGATCGAAGCCGTGTGCGAGGGGACCGTCGGGGATCGATTTGCTCCAGTTGTAGGCGGTGTAGTCGTAGGTCTTCTTCCGGCCCTCGCCGCGTTGCTTGGCATTGGGTTTACGGATGGCGTTCCAGTCCCATCCCAGGTGCCACTTGCCGATGGCGGCGGTGGCGTAGCCCTGGCCCTTGAGCATTTCGGGCATGGTGAGGCGTTCGGGCTTGAAGACCGACGCGCCCATGGCGTTGACGATGCCGTGGAAGTCGCGCCAGTGATGGCGGCCGGTGAGGAGGGCGTAGCGACTGGGGGTGCAGATGCCCGAGGAGGAATGGCCATCCGTGAAGCGCATGCCGGATTTCGCGAGGGCATCGAGGTGGGGCGTGGGGATCCTGGAGTCGGCATTCTGCACGCCGAGGTCGCCGTAGCCCATGTCATCGGCATAGATGACGAGAATGTTGGGTCGGCTTTCCGCGCGGAGACTGAACGGCAGGAGGCAGAGGCATGCGAGGAGTCGGAGGGATGTTTTCATCGCCACAGGCTTGATAAAATTCCGGGGCGTTGCGACCTCTTTTCCCAGAAATATCAGGCGAGGGGGAGGATCGTGGCACCGACCATGCAGACGATGAGGCCGACGCTGGCCATGATGCAGCCCATGGCGGTATTGGTTTTCAGCATTTCACCTTCGGTGAGTCCGCTCATTTTGCTGATGACCCAGAAGCCGGAGTCGTTCATCCAGGAAATGGGTTTGGAGCCACAGCCGATGGCCAGGGCGATCCAGAGCGGATTGTAGCTGAGGGGCTGGGAGGCGAGAATGGGGCTGATGATGCCGACGGCGGTGATCATGGCGACGGTGGCCGAGCCCTGGGCGGTGCGCACGACCATAGTGATGATAAAGGCGAGCGGCAGCAGGCCGACCTGGGTTTCCGGCAGCATGGTTTGGATGGTCATGGAGATCCCGGATTCACGCAGGGCTCCCCCGAAGGCACCGCCGGCGGCGGTGATGAGGATGATGACGCCGCCGCTGGCGAGGGCTGATTGAATGGCGTTTCCGATCTGCTCCTTGCCGGCCTTACGGGAGCGCGCGAGCAGGACGAGGCTGAAGACGGCGGCAAGGGTCATGGCGATATTTTTATTGCCGAGCAAGGTGTAGGTGGGCTTGAGATCGAGCAGCCATTGCGGTGGGGCGGCTGCGGCTTTCAAGCTCATGTCGAGGATGGTGCCACCCGCCATGAGCACGACGGGGAGCAGGATGGGCATGATGGAAAACAGCAGGCCGGGTAGTTCGCTTTCGTCGCGGTTGGCCATGGCTTCGAGTTGTTCCTGGGGCAGCTCGGCGGATTCGCGCAGGGGGATATCCCAGCGTTTGTTGGCCCAGAGCGCGTAGAGGTATCCTGAGCCGGCGGTGAATAGTCCGACGATGGTGCCGGCCAGCATCATGAGTCCAATGTCGACGCCGAGCTCGCCGGCGACAAAGAGCGGGCCGGGGGTGGGGGGGACGAGGGAGTGGGCCATGGTTCCACCCGCAACGATGGTGAGGACGTAGAGTAGATAATTTTTACCTGTGCGCACGCGCATGGCCTTACCGAGCGGGATCATGAGGTAAAAGACCGTGTCAAAAAAGACCGGAATGCCGAGGGTGAAGCCGGAGCCGATAAAGGCGAGGGGTGCGCGTTTTTCGCCAAAGGCATTGCGCATGCCGAGCACGATGCGTTCGGCGCCGCCGCTGTCCATGAGGCACTTGCCGATGATGGCGGCCATGGCGATGAGGATGCCGATGCCGGTACAGGTTTTACCGAAATTTCCAGCTACGCGTTCGCCCATGTTTTTCTTCGAGGCGGAGAGGGCCGAGGCGTACTGGGTTTCGTGCACAACCCGGTCCTGGGCGCCGAGATCGAAATCGTGATTCTTAAGGGTGAGGTCGTAATAGCTTTGTTCAACTTCGAGGCCGTCTTCCGTGGTGGCGACGGCGCTGATGTGTTCAATGGTGCCGCGGCCGTGTTCCTTGAAGATCCCGGATTTGTCCGGGCGTAAAATGATGGAGCGCCCGGGGATGAATGCCTGTTTGCTGCCGGGGAGCAGGTCCATGCTGTCGTTGGACTGTTCAAACGGCGCGATGCGGATGCCGGCGCTGTCCAGGTGGAACTGGGTGATGTTTTCCTTCCGGGTGAGCCCGGCGACCGCGAGTGCGGCGATGATCAATGCGAGAAAGGCGTGGAGGCGGAAGAAGAGAATGCCACCGATGACGATGGCCATGCCGATGAGAAGGAGTGCGATTGGGTCCATGATTTTTTGCCGGAGGGGGTCTGCACGTTCTTAAAGGCTAATCCTTGGGCTGTAAACCGTAATTTCGGGAACGCTGCCAGGGATTAAAAGGACGTAAAGGACCTAAGCTTGGGTCCCTTGGGTCCCTCAGGTCCCTCTGGGTTCACCGCCAGTCCGCAGTCCAGTTCTTGGTTTTTAAGTCGCTGGCGATGCGCCATTCGCGCAATTGATCGAGGAGGGTGCGTTTCTGCTCCGCATGCGCGGGGTCGTTCCAGAGGTTTTTCACTTCGGTTGGATCGTTGACGAGGTCGAAGAGCTGGCCGTCGTCTTCGCCGAGGAAGTGCACGAGTTTCCATTCGGTGCTGCGGACCATGGTCATGAATTCGGTGTCGGTGAGGATCATGTCCTGCTGTTGTTCGGCATAGACGTGTTCACGCGGGGTCCAGTCCTTGCCTTCGAGGGCGGGGAGCAGGGTTTCGGCTTCCATGCTTGCGGGCGGTTCGATGCCGGCGAGCTCGAGAATGGTTGGTCCGAGATCCATTTGCGAGCAGAGGCCGTCGATGCGTTTATTGGCTTCGAATCGGCCGGGTGCCCAGGCGATGACAGGCATGCGGGTGATGATGTCGTACATGGTCCACTTCTGGGAGTGGCCGTGATCGGTGAGGCAGTCGCCGTGATCGGAGGTGAAGAAGACCACGGCATTTTCGAGGTAGCCTTTTGCTTCAAGGGCCTCGAGGATTTCGCCGATCTTCTCGTCGATCATGGTGACGTTGGCGAGGTAGTGCGCGCGTTGACGGTGGCGTTGTGCTTCGGTGGGGTTGAGTTCGAGCACGACCGAGTCGTGGTCCACATCCTGGTTGTGCTGACGCAAGCCTTTGAGTGCCGCCGGTTGTTCGTCCAGTTCCTCCTGGGTGACCGGGAGAAGGGGCAGGTCCTTGTCCTCGTACTTCTTCAGGAAGCGTTCGGTCGGATCGTAGGGCGGGTGAGGGCCGGGGAAACCAATTTGCAGGAAGAGCGGTTCCTCCACTTTAGGTTTGGAGTCGATCCACCAGGTTGCGGTGTCGCCGACAAACATGTCGCTGTGCATGTCTTCCGCGAGCTCCCAGAGAAAGGCGCCGAGGCAGGCGCGGTAGTCGGGACGGAGTCGGTAGTGTTCACGTTGTTGTTTGACCAGGCCCCGCGCTTTGAGGGCCTTGTCCCATTCGTCAAAGTACCAGCGCTCTTCCATGTAGCGGTCCTTGTTCTCAACCACGTAGCGTTCATGAAAGCCGAGGGGCGTGTGATAGGGGTAGCTGTGCATCTTGCCGACGTTGATGCAGCGGTAGCCGGAGTCCGCCAGGTTCTCGATCCAGGAGCGCGTCCAGGAGTCGGCGTTACGGAGGATGCCGGTGGTGTGCGGGTAGTAGCCGGTGAAGAGGCTGGCCCGTGAGGGCGCACAGGAGGCGGCCGTAATGTGGCAGTTGGTGAGGGTGGTGCCTTCGCGGACGAGCCGGTCAAGGTTGGGGGTTTCCATGTAGTCGAAACCGAGTTCACGGATCGTATCAAAGCGCTGCTGGTCCGTGATGATGAAAATGATATTGGGTCGTCCGTCTGTGCTCATAGCGGGTCAGAATTGCCCGAGCGTGGTGGGTTTGTCAGTACGAAATCCCGGCAATCTGGACGGGCCACCAACCCTATATAAGCGTTGACATCGAGAAGTGGAAGCAGGCGGGGGTTAAATCACGGTCAATCGGTGGATAATGCGCGTGACCAGGCGTATATTATAGCAATAGGCAGTCGCCCCATAGTGGGAGGCTTCCATGGAGAACGACGATGAAAGCGCTTAGTTTCGGTATGGTTGCATCGGCTGCGGTGCTGGTTTTTGTTTCCGGTTGCGCTACTGCACCCGACGAGTCGGCCTCTTGGATAGAGGCTGTACCTCGACCAGTAGGTGTGTCATCCGGGCTGGTAGACGCATCCGCTCAGCCCATGTACAAGGGGCAGGCATTCGAGGATGTGACCGCCGTTCGTCTGCCACCGCTAGTCGTAAAGGCGCATGCCGCTCAGCCTTCCATCTGGAGCAAGATGTTTGGGCTGCAGGTGGTTGGTTGTCAGGGCTGTGAAATCTGTTCGATCCGGTTTCCCGGGGACGAATGGCGATTTGCAACGCGTGAGCATGCGTTCGAGTTTTATCCTTCCGCCATGATCAGCCGCTCTGATGATCAGTTCCGCGTTCACTTCTTGCGGTTGCCGGAGTAAGAAGCGCCTTAAGGCGCGGGTGGATTCTCGACCTCAATGCGCAACATCCCTATGGTCTGCTGTGGAATTGAAACCTGAGCGGGTCCGTTGGTCTGCACCGTGATTCCGTTCAGGACATTGGTCCAGCCATCCGTGCCTTGCGGCATCAAGCGACCTGCGACGCGATAGGTGCGCGAGGTGATGGCATCAAAGGTCAGCATGAGTTGGCCGGTGGTAAATTCCGGCTTAAGGGTTTGCAGTGCGAGGAGTGAGCCCGGGTTTCGAGGATCCGTACCCGCATAAAACTCTTCGATATTCGTATAGCCATCATCGTCCGGATCGGCATCCGGGCCGCTGATCGAATCGTCTGCAAGGTCTGTGCCGGACCAGTGTTGACTCCGAAAGGCGGCGTATCCCGCGACGGGCGGACCGATGGTATAGAGATCGCCGGTAATGGGGAAGGTGCCGGTTACATCCACCAGGCCCCCGGCGGGGAGCAGTTGCTCCGCCTGCACCGCGCTGACATTGGTTACGGCCAGTTGGAGGGTGTCGCCCTCGGGGAGCGCGACGTCTTTGATCGCGATGAGCAGGTGTAGCGGTGCATCTTGAAAGGCAACGACGTTTGAGAAGGCCATATGAATGAGGCCATTGGTAAAACTGCCGGTTCCGATACGTGGATCGTCATCACTGATGCCGCCGTCCTGGTTGCTGTCTATGTAGGCCACGATCGCGTCCAGATTCGTCACCGCCAAGGTGCCGAAGTAGCTGAGCTGCAGACTTCTTAAAAGCACGGGCTCTTCGTCCGCGAGACCGGTCAGTCTAAGCACACCGGCGCAGCCTGCATTCGATGGGAGATTCTGTGCAACAGGTGGGCCGCCGTCCGTGCGACGGAGTTCCAGGCTGCTCGGGGGAATCAGGGTGGGCAGGGAGAACGGCGAGGTAGCCAGGGTCGCTGGATCGGTGACCGTAGCGGTTACATATGCAAAGGGGGGAGGCATGGGGACGGGGACGTTCCAGGAACCATCCGCTTGCACTTCGGTCTCGCCGATGAGGGCGGCGCCTTCACCGCCGGGGTCGGAAAAGACCTGGATCCAGCTGCCCACGGGGACGACGGCGGTGCTGGTAATCTCGCCTTGTACCGTGCCACCGGTCCAGACGACATCAATGGGAGCCGGCAGGTCGTTGTTGCCGCCGGCGGTCAGTACAATTCCCGTGGTGTTCGCGGTGATGGAGTTGAAGAGAATCGGGGTGTCGATGAGGGGCAGACCCGTGGCCACTTCAACCCCGGGGCCGGCGTTGTTCTCGATGGTGTTGGGCGAGTAGATCAGGTGCGAGGTGCCATTGCTGTTCAGTATCCGCGAACCGCCGATGGTATTTGCGGAGGCGCCATTGACGACGAGTACACCGCCATTGGCGTTTCCGGAAATCGTGTTGCGCTCGAAACGGTTGCCGGTGGTTGTCGTGCCTTCGATGTGCACGCCGATGCCACCGCCGTTCGTGATCTGATTTTCTTCGGCACGACTGGGTCCGCCCACGTGGTTTTCCTGCGATTCGTCGACCGTGATGCCGGTGTTGCCGAACCCCTCAATCACGTTGTTGCGTATCGTGTTGCCGACCGTGTTTACGAGGACGATGCCATCGTCTACCGTGCTGGATGAGGCGGTACTGTTCCCCAGGAAGGCATTCCCGCCGGTACCCGGCTCACCAATCTTGTTTTGCTGGCCCCCGCGAATGACGAGGCCGGCCACGTGCGCCCCGACGGAGAATGCATCGCCTATTGCGTTGCCGCGAAGGGTGACATTAACGGTGTGATCCAGATCGATACCGACATTGCAGTTGTATATGAGGTTGGGTCGACCCGCGGTCTCGCCAAAAATAGTATTTCCGCTTCCCCCGGTGATCAGTACGCCCGTGCCGGGCAGCGGTCCCGAGCCGAGGGATGGCACCACCGCCGGGGCGGCGAATTGTCCGCAGTTGATCCGGTTGAGTTCAAAGCGATTCCGTGCGGCGGGGCTGGGGATGATGACCCCTTCAATGACGATTCCATTGGTGGAGCCGTTAAAGATGCACGCTTCCTGCATGTACGCCTCATCGATCTGAACGAATCCTTGTGGTCCGTTCCGTGGCCCCCCGATTTGATTTACAAAGGTGTCACCTTCCAGCTTCATGCTGGTGTGGGCCGAGTTGAAGACCGCAGATTGAATGCGATTGGGATTCACGGGGTTGTCGGAGAGGTCGAGATCCCCGCCGCAGTTGCGCAGGTGTATCGCAATGTCCGTTGCATGCACGACGAGCACATCTGGAGCCTGTGGAAAGGGGTTAAAGTTGGTGTTGAACAGTTTGCCGATTTTGTCGCCCGGTTTGCCGATATCATTCCCCAGCGCGCCATCGAGCAAGGCGATGCCGACGGAAGGGATGACCCCTGCACCCTGCATACCTACCTGGGTCCGTCTCAAGCGATTGAATCCGGTGCCATTGCCTCTGAGCGTGATGGCGGTTCCCGGGCAATCGGTAATCAAGGTGCGATCGATTCGGTTGCTCGATGCGCCGTTGGCGATGAGCACGGCGTTACTTCCAATCCCTTGAAAGGAAAACTGGCCGGTGAAGTTTCCGTTCAGGTAGCCGGTAATGGGGTAGCCATTTCCGATATACGTAAGGTCGACGGTATTCCCCGAAGTCCCCGGGTCGGCGATGTGTATGGCACCCATCGTGTCGTGCAGCAGCGCATTGCGATGCACGGGATTGTCTTCACGTCCCCAGAGCCGGGTGTCCGTTGCCCCGCCATGAACATGCAGCGAATAGCCCGCATTCGGGTTGATGGTATTCGGCGCATTGCCGATCAGCTCGACGCCGGTGAAAATCGTCCGCATACGGTTGGCGTCGGTGCCTGCGCCCTGGACTTCAACGCCATCACCGGTGGAGCCGGCGATATTGATTTTGAACAGGTGGTTATCATGGGCATTGGTGGTGATCAGGATGCCTGGTCCCTGATTATCATATACGGCCAGTAAGGGCTGAGCCTTTGGGCCGTTGATAACCTTTGGGTCGCCCAGCGTGTTTTGAAACGTGCCGGGTCCGCGCAGGATGATCCCGGCCACGGCATTGGAGATGACGAACTCGGGCTGGATCACGTTGTACGCAGCATTCTCGAGCCGGATGCCGCCGCCCAGGTTGCCGGCGATATCCTGATTCTGATCAAAGGTGTCACCGACCATGTAGTTAAAGCGGGTGTCCGGACCGGCTAATCGGAGGCCGGCCCCGGCGTTGT
>JBLIND010000108.1:0-16910 GCA_047639095.1 Candidatus Omnitrophota bacterium
CATTTCCCTGGCGCGCGGCCCGCCGGGCTGCGCGTACCAACTCAACGCCCAGGAGCCCAAGGCCCGATGCCAAAGCGATAAAACCAACCAACCCTAACTCGGCCAGAAATTGGGCCGGGTCATTGTGGGCGTTTGCCGCACCGGCCAATCCCCAGTGCCATTTCCTCGGATGCATATAGTCTGTGACATGGTACCGGTACCCCCAGCCTCCAAGCCCGAACAGGGGCGCTTCTTTAAACATGGAGATGGCGGCAGCGGCTTGGTCCCTTCGACCGGATAACTCACGATCGACCCCGTGTTCCCCGATCGCCTTCAGCTCGGCCACCATTTTATCACTGCCTCGCTCAACGAGCATGATGGTGGCAACCGTGAGACAAAGGCCGACCCCGAGGATGCCTCGAATCCAGACAACGGGATGCATACGATGTCGAAAAATCCAGATGCCATAGACCGCAGCAAAAAGCACGAGCGACCAGCTGAAGAGGATACCGGCAAGGCTCATGCTGAGATTGGCGGCAACGAACAATAATACACTGGCCAGGAGCAGGCCGGGCAACAAGCCCGCCGGGCGCTCGGAAGGATGTTGCCCCAGACAATTGAGGAAGAGACCCAGGCTCCAAGCCAAGCAGAGGGAGAAGAACGCCGCCGCATGATTCTCGTATCCAAAGCTAGCGAAGAAATGGGTGTGCATATGGATAATTCCGTACATCGACTTCAGCTGAAGGAACTCCTGGACTATACCCAGGGCCGCATTCGCGGAAGCGAAGAAAACGATCACGAGGGCCACGCGCAGCCCCCAACCCGCGGCCAAGCGACGTACGATCAGCAACAGCGCACTCGCGGGGACGAACCAGCTCAGCATCTCAAATGCTTCGACGCGGGTGAACGCACTGGGCCATCCGACCCGGCGCGGAGGGGAATATCGCCAGACCTCAGTTTCGAGATCGAGAATGCGGACGCGACCCGCATTCTCCCATTGGAGAACCAGCAGAGAGAGCAGGACCAGGACGGGAAGCCAGAGTGGATCCCGGACCAGGTTGTGCAGGGCTTTTAGCGGCGTCCCCTCGCCGAGGAGTAGGTAGGCAAAGACGAGACCACCACTCAGATAGATGAAGGGCGCCTGCCAGGGCACAAAGGTACCACTGCGCGCCCATACGGCATAGATTGGGATGATGCTCAATGCGATGAGCAGGAGCGTGCGGCGCTTGGTTTTAGCTGATCGGGAGGCCATGCGGGTAAACGAAACGCGTGAGCGGAAGATTGAAGGGGGATGGAAAGAGGAGCCACGGACCAGTGGTCCATGCTACGGCGAACTCGCTTCAGCCCCGATACAAGGGAAGCAGGTCCGAGACCGCGGCGTCAAGGAAAGGGTGTCGCTGGTCTTTTTCAGAAAGGATAGGAGTCTGGATCGGCCAGTCGATGCCCAGGGCCGGATCATTCCAGGCGATGCCATAGTCGTCATTCGGCTGATAAACCCCATTGCATTTATACAGCACATCGGCGGTCTCGGAGAGCACGCAGAATCCGTGGGCGAATCCTTCCGGCACAAACAGCTGGGCATGGTTTTCGGACGATAGCTCCTGAGCGACTGACTGGCCGAACGTTGGGGAACCCTGACGAATATCTACGGCCACATCGAGGATCGCACCCTGTATAACAGAAACCAGCTTCGCCTGGGGAAACCGCAACTGGTAGTGCAGACCGCGAAGGGTGGATTGACTGGACCGTGACCAGTTGTCCTGGACGAAGGTGCAGTCGACACCGGCAGCCTGATATTTTTCCCAGTGGTACACCTCCTGGAAAAAACCCCGTGCATCGTTAAAAACACGGGGCTGAATCAGTAGTACGTCTGCGATGCCAGTAGGAGTAAGCTCTAAGCTCATGCAAAAGGAAACGTGAGACGCGCGACTTGCTCATCCGCGCGGGAAAATGACACTACCGGATTCACCCGGCAGGAAGGAGCCGCGATCAACTCTGGTAACCACCACCCGGAGGGCCACCGCCGCGGATGATCTGAATCGCGGTTCCCACGTCCCCGTCGCGTAAGGCATCAAGAGCACGGTTACGTCGTTCTTTAGGCAGATCCAGATAGCGATTCAGATCGGACTCACTCAGGAGGCAAAGGAGTTTAATAGAGGGCAATGAAGCCGTAGGGAACTTGGATCGCACGAGGCGCATCTTGGTGGGCAAGTCACCCTTACCGCGCGGCAGCGATTGGAGAATAGTCCCCATCGCAGGCGGAGGAGGCAAGGGCAGGTTGAGCGCCTGTATCGACTGAAAGGCGCCACCGCGAAGGATCAAGCGATAGAGCGGCTCGCCAAGGATGCCCATCGGATCGTCCATCGCATCGGGCTCCGTGTCGGATAGGGCTGTCTTGAAATCCTCGTCCAAGCCGGTAGCGGTATAAGCAGCTGCAGCAACAATCTCGCTCCAGTCATCATTCACCAGGTCGATCAAATCGTTCGTTAATTGAACCTTATCTGGAAATGCATGGGTCGCACGAGCAACGAGCAAGGCGAGAAAATTGATCCGTTCCCCATCACTGAGGTTCTGATCGGACAATTTCTCCAGAACAGCAGCGATGGTGGCGGCAGCCTCTGTGCAACTCGCACCCTTCAAGAGTCTTTCAATGCCTTGGGGATGAGTCAAAACTTTCTGCAGCTGCGCATCAGTAGGTGTCTCATACGCAAAGAGTGAGCCTGCGAGGCTGAGGTACACGATAAGACTGAGGTGACCGAGTTTCATGATATGCTCCAAATAGATACGTCTATATAATAGACCGGACGGCGAATTCCGTCAAATTCAATATACGAGGTTCACGCCGGCAGATACCCGAACCTGCTCGTAATCCTCACCAATAATCTCAGAGGTACTATCCTCATAGCCGGCAGACCCGAAGAGACGGTACCAGCGACCCGGAGGCGCGTAATTGGCGGTAAAATTGATGGCCTGGGTCGTACGGCTTTCATCAACCGGGCCTTCCGGAACGATTACCGGATTCACAAAATCATCCTGGCGAACTGAAAAGGCCAGGCCGAGCCCCAGCGCATCCGTTGCTCGGTAACTCAATCCCACCTGAGCCATCTGGACTTCGCGGGCATTGTTTTGCGCAAAGGAAGAGGCTGAGAACGACTTGTTGGCAGATGCATTCAAACTGGTTTTAGCTGAAATCTTCCAACCGAGCCCAAGCGCATAGTTCAAGCCATCGATGTCGACCCCTTCGAGGCCATCGACCTTATAGCCGATGTAACCAACGCCCAGGTTGTAGCTGATCTTTTCCGTTGCGGTCGAACGAACCCCCACCAGCGCAGAAGTGGATTCACCATCATGCTGGTCCAATGCATCACTGTCTTCCAGACCCAGGCTACCCGTGACAAAGGCCGCGGTCTTGGCGGTTGTATCCCAACTCAGGTCGGCTGAATACGTTTGCGTGTCCGCATCAAACGCACGCGCATCATCGTAGTCTGTCATCGAATAGGCATAGCCACCCCCAAGACCCAGTTTTGCACTCAGCTGACGCTTCAAGTTGAGTCCAACATTTAACAGATCACGCTTGATGCGATCGGTACGGTCTTCAGCGAGCAGGTTCCCGGAGGGACCGCCAGCATCGAGCGGCTGGGTCGAATAATCCTGAACCCGGAAATACCCTTCTGTGATCGTGAAGGCCAATCGTTCCGGCGTCCCACCACTGAAGCTGAGATTTTGACCCAGGCCACTATTGTCCAAATCAAAATCCTGGTAATAGCGATTGTAACCATAGGCGGTTCCGCTGAGCTTTCTCATATCCCGCTGATACTCAAATTCTAACCCATACCGAAGCTGCATATAGGTTTCGCTTTCTTCGTTTTGGTCGATGGTCGCAGCCTCTAATTCGCTGCGCTGGGTCAGGCCGACATTCGAGTCGTAATTTACCGAACCTTCGACAAAAGGATGTAGCGTAAGCTTATCAAAGCGAATCCCATCGCCCGGTCCAGCGAAGGACATAGTTGCACACCCCATGAGGATGCATTTGATCATTATATCATTTTTTAACACGGTATTTCTCCTGCTCTTAACACCGACGATTCAATCGCCTTATAAATACTTCTCGGGCACGTAAACCACATCACCAGACCGAACCGGGGCGTCCTCTTCCAGATCCCCCCGCTTAGCCAGCGCACGCAGATTAATCGTACTTCGGACTATCTCGCCCGACTCAAGTCTGCGTGTCAACATTATGGCTGAGTCTTTTGCACTCGGCCCAAGGCCACCCGCCAGCTGTACCGCACCGGAGACGGTTAAATCCCGGGTCGCCGGAATCGGCACTTTACCGGGCTTTGCAACATGCCCCAGCACGGTAACGTACCCCCAGGGGGATTCGCCCGCGGTCAGGTCGAACTGCACAACAACTTCAGGCTTAACCAGATAATCGGTATAGCGCTTCCGCAATACCGAAGACAATTCAGCAAGTGTCAGGCCGTTTACCGCCACATCTCCAACAAGAGGAAATATTACAACGCCCTGATCCGGGATTCGCTTGGTTTCCACATCAATTTCCAAAGATCCGGAAACAAAAACATCCACCTTAACCGTCAGGCCAGGCCGTAACACGGCCGCATCAGGGCTATAATGCACCTCCGCCTCCACCGCTTGGACCACATTGGTGCCATTACCACCCGATCCAAGATCAGGACGGGCCGTCTCACAGCCCACGAAGAGCAACATCAGGCCAAAAACGCATATATAATTGAGAATTTTCATGTTTTTAAACAATTTATAGAGAGACTTCGTCCCCGTCAATTCCCGCCCCGGAGGCATAAATTTCAATAGCGAAATTATGATTTATTGCTTCATGCTTTGTTGATTGCGCGGCAGCACGCGCTCAGACGTGATTATCTGTCGGCATGCACCCTCAAATGCAAGAAATTAAGAAATTAATTGATCATAGTGATAACCGCCTATAATGAAACCATGAGTTGGAAATTCATAGTTAATACATATAAGGCTAAAGCTACATTTTAAACATTATTGAACACATTGAGACTCCGTGGAACATCGTGGATGTCTGCGAAAACGTCTCCGGCTATGACTTTCAGGTCGAGGGCGCGACGCACGCGACCTTTCGCAAGGATCGCCTGATGACCGGCCAGGCCTGGGATGCCATCACTGCGGGCTGCCTACTCCACCCACGTGAGCCGGAAACCCTGCTCATGTTGGGGCTCGCCGGCGGGACCGCGGTTCGCCAACTCCGGCACCTCCTCCCTTCCACCGAGATCGTCGCCATCGAGATCGATGCCGAAATGGTGCGTATCGCAAAAAAGTACATGGGGGTGGACGCGCTGTCCTGCGAGATTCTCATCGCCGACGCCCATGATTTCTTAACCCATGACACCCGTCGCTTCGACGTGATCGTGGACGACATCTACGTTTCCAGTCTCGAAGAAGTCGAAAAACCTTTCGCCCCGACGGATCGCCTGTTCGAGCTGTTCAAGGATCACCTCAAGCCCCAGGGCATCCTGTGTACCAACCTGGTGACCGGAGCCGGACATCGAAACGTGCAAACCAAAACCCGCAAGGCGTTCAAACGGCATTTCACGGAAGTCCGAAGTATCACCCCGCCGGAAAGCCACAACGAAACGCTCATCGGCGGCGAGGTCCTCGGTCCCGTCACCCAGTATGTTCAGCGCCTCGCGGAACTTCCGGCACCCTACGACCGCGCGAAGTGGTCGGAGCTCGACACGCGAAGATTGAAGTGAGGCAGCCGCTACGCGGTATGCTCGAGAAAGGTGAAGTACACCCAGGACAATAACACCCGGTGGTCCATCCGCGTCTTCGCTTCACTGGTCACGATGTAGGTTAGATCCTGGTTACCCAGGATGCGTTGCACCTTGTGCTTCCGCAGCTTGAAGAGATACACCGGCTTCTTTTTGGCGTTCACCAACTCCTGCTCCTTGGAAAATCCAGTTCGATGAATACAGAGGGTCTGGCCTCGCTCATCGCGCACCTCGATCCCGCCTGAAATATGGCGAACCGATTCACCGACTTTCCGGCCACTGGGATCGACGAAGACATACGCACGCGGATCGCGAATCTGGAGAATGCAGATTCGGTCACTCAGCATGCCGTGCGTCATGTGCAGCTCGAAACCTTTGGTCGTGATCGACCATCCGAACGCCGAACGGCGAAAATGGCCGTCGGGCACGATGACCCGACAGAGTAACTGACCGTCCGGATCCTTGATGTGTACGCCCCGAATATAAAAGGTGTCCTTGATCGTCCCCCGCTTCGTATAAATCAGCTGAAAGGGAATGGGGATCCCACTTTTTTCGATTGGACTGACTGTATCATACACACTCATAGAGGATCTATTATGACTCGTTTTCCCGTCGCTTGCGAGGACGCTTCTTCAACCGCCGACTAGGGAGCCCAGGGTATCTGGCCCGAGGCGTTAATGTGCTGCTGAAGGGCCGTCGCTAATTCCCGCGCCATGGGGTGGTTCGTTTTAAGGGGTCGCTGCTCGTTTGGATCGTCGTCCAGATTCACAAGGATCATCGGCTCATACGGCGTATTCTGCAAGAGTTTCCAAGGTCCGCGACGCGCGGCATAATAAACACGACCACCATATTTAGCGCCCCCTTCGCGCCGAACCCAGATCATCGTTCGCTCCGGTGGCGAAAAATCACGCCCAAGCAACAGGGGGAGAAAACTCCGGCCATCCACCGGGGGATGCTCCGTCACCCCAACCGCCTCGCACAGCGTCGGATAAAAATCCATGGTCATCCCCGGATACGTGGTTTCCGATCCCGCCTGGATCTTTCCCGGCCAGACCACCGCGGTAGCCACTCGAATCCCGCCTTCCCACATCTCCTGCTTTTCTCCGGTCAAGCCCCCGTTGTTCGCACCCACATTCGCCTGGCCGCCGTTATCGCTGGTGAAGACGATCAAGGTGTTTTCTTCCAGCCCGTTTTGTTTCAAGGCCGCCAACACCTGGCCGATGCCATCGTCGCAATGCTCGATCAGGGCGACGAGCTTGGCGCGCTGATCCGTCATCCCCGGTTCACGGGCTTTCACTTTTTCGAACCAGTCCTGTGGCGGCTGAATCGGTGTGTGCGGCGCATTGTAACTGAGGAACAAAAAGAACGGCTTGTCCGCCTGCTTGCGGCGGTTCAAATAGTCGACCGACCATTGGCTGAACAGGTCCGTCGCATGCCCGTTCACTTCGATGAGCTCTCGGTTCAAAGCCATGTACGGAATTCCATGGCGCCGGTGCTTATAATAGTCATCCATCATGTCGCCGAGCCAGCCATGAAAATAATCGAAACCATGATCGTTTGGCGTATTCGGAGCGGTCAGCCCCAGGTGCCATTTGCCAATCAGAGCCGTATCGTACCCGGCGGATTTGAACACCTTCGCGATGGAGGTCCGATCGGCATCGAGAAAGCCCCAACTGTTTGCCTGGTGGGTGCGGATCACCCCGGGCACACCGACGAGGTCAGGGTAAGCTCCCATGAGAAAGGCCGCCCGCGTGGGCGAACATACCGGGCAGTTTGCGTAGAACTGGGTGAAGCGCATGCCCTGGCTCACGAGCGCGTCGACGTGCGGCGATTTTAAATCGGTCGCGCCGTAACAGGAAAGATCGCCGTAGCCGAGGTCGTCGACCATGATGAAGAGGACATTGGGACGATCCGACCAAGCGCAAAGTGCCGCGAGCACTAGGAAAAAAATGAATATCGATTTCATATGGAGGCGATCATAACGAAAAGCCCTTTTCCTGCGACAGGAAAAAGGGACAAAGGGACTGAAACCCCTCTATTTAACCGCATAAAGACCCTTGTGGGTATGCAAATAGATCACACCATTGCTCATCGCGGGCGAGGCGGTCATAGCATCGCCTTCCAGGACGTTCTCGGAGACCACCTCAAAGGTTCGGCCGGCCTTGATCACGGTGACGGTCCCGTCGCGACAGGTCAGGTAAATCTTGCCATCGGCAAACACCGGCGAAGCGCGGTACAAGCCGCCGTGAATCCGTTCGGTGTAGATTTCCGCACCGGTTTTGGCATCGTAGGCGTTCACGATCCCGGACTTCTCACGACAGATGTACACGATCCCGTCGTGTATCAGCGGACAGGGTACATCCGGTGTGCCTTTCGGAATCGTCCACATGCGATGTTTCGTCTTCGTGATATCCCCCTTGGCCCCACCGGGATTGATCGAGAGGATCATTTCGTTCTTGGCCGATGGCACCACGATTTGACCCGGCACTGCGGTGGGGCTTGCGATGAACCGCAAGGTCTTGTGATAGGGATCTGTCTGCAAACCGCCTGAACGCCAAAGCTCGTTCCCATTGGCGATATCGTAGCCGATGACGTAATCCGAACCGTGACTCACCAGCTGGGTGCCGTTCTCATCGGTGTACAGAATGGGAGAGGTGTACGCATGCTCACATTCCGCGATCGCATCGGATGTGCGTTTTACCTTCCAGAGCTCTTCGCCCGTCTTTTTGTCGAGCGCGAGGATGTAGGGATTCTTTTCGTGAGTGACCTGGTAGAGCCACTTGTCTTCATAGAGCACCGGCGATGCTGAAATCACAAAACCCACCTTATACGCCCCATAGCGATCCTGCAGATTCGCACGCCAGATCTCCTTGCCATCGAAATCGAAACAGAGCACATCCCCCGTCGCAAATTTAAACCAGACCAGCTCGCCATCGGTCACCGCCGAGATGCAGGCTGAATTCCCTTCGCCACCCCGCACGACTTGCACCGGCTTTTCCACTACGTGCTTCCATTTCAAGGAGCCGTCCGTACCGAAGCAATACGCCACATGCGATTCGCCATCGACCGCAGTAAGAAACATCCGATCTCCCCAGACTGCCGGCGTCGAAGCCGACTCGCCCGGAAGATCCGCTTTCCACAGGATCGAATCCTTCGACCAGGTGGTCGGAAGGTTCTTCTCGTGACACATTCCATTGCCATCCGGGCCGCGCCAGCCCGGCCAGTTATCCGCAAAGGAACAAAGGGAAATCGAAAGCAGCAAGAGCGTGATTTTTTTCATAAGGCCATGCTAAACGTCTCGCCTGACCTGGCAAGTTCCATGTGGGAACAAACGGAAGATATGAGCCCCCCTCACTGAAGGCCCTCACCCCAGGGACTTATTGCCCGAGTGGGCTCGCGAGACTCGCCTTAATCGATGCCTCGTATTCAGCCTGCAGCTGCTTCAACGCGGCCAGCTTTTCGGGAAAAGCGTCCGCTACATTTTTTGCCTCGCCAATATCTTCAGCGAGATTGACGAGAAACCAGTTCTGCCCCTTGACCAGGGATCCGGGATTCCGCTGATCACGCGGCTTGTAGATCAGCTTCCAGTCGCCCTGGCGGACGGCCCAATGGCTCTGGGCGCCAAAGGACCAGAGCCAGGAATCATGTGGGGTTTTTACCGATGCATCCTTAATGACATCGACCATGGACACCCCGTCGAGGTGCAGGCCCGCGGGGATGCCCGCGCCGGCGAGCTCGGCCAGGGTCGGAAACCAGTCGCACCCAGTGACAAAAGCGTCGCGCACTTCACCCTGTGGCAGCTTCCCCGGCCAGGAGATGATGGAGGGCACGCGAAGGCCGCCCTCGAAGAACGAGCCCTTGTGTCCGCGATACGGTCCCGGATCGCCGCCACCGCCAAAGGTGCGCTCCTCAACCGAATGCCCGTGATCCGACTGCAACAGGATAATCGTTTCTTCGCGCAGGCCCTGGGCGTCGAGATGATCGATCACCTCGCCGATGATCTCATCCATGCTCGACAGAAAAGCGGCATACTTGGCCCGTGGATGTTCGAGGCCTTTCTCGTCATAATACTTTCGCCAGTGGTCGTACCCCTGCAGCGGATAATGCGGCCAGTTGATCGCCCAGTAGATGAAGAAGGGCTTCTCGCTTTTTTGATCAAGGGCGACCTTCACTTCCCGCACCATGCCCTGGCCGAAGTTGACCCCGTCTTCCCAGATTTCCTTTCCATCGCGCCAGAGATCGTGCTCGTTCGGACCGGACCAGTAATAGAAGTGGGAGTAGTTATCGATGCAGCCCCCCATGTGTCCCCACGACGAATCAAAGCCCTGGGCGTTGGGCATATCTTCCTCCGTATACCCGAGATGCCACTTGCCCACGTGATGCGTGCGATACCCCGCATCCCGAAAAAGCTCCGGCATGATGTAGTGTTTCGGATTCAAGCCATGGGTACCGCGCTTGGTCCCTGCATTTCCCGCCAGCCCCACCCGCGGCGGAAAATTTCCGGTGAGCAAGCCTGCGCGCGAGGCTGTGCAAATCGCCGAAGGCGCCAGCATCTGGGTAAACCGCACCCCCGCCTTGGCCAGCTTATCCATGTTCGGCGTGAACAGATCCTTCGAACCATAACAACCGGCATCCACCGAGCCGTGATCATCGGTGTAGATCAATAACACATTCGGAGCAGCCGACCCGGCACCCGCCAACAGAAGTCCAAGCAAAATTATTCTAAGCATAGGTAAACACTGAGCTTTTGCGGGCCGTCGAACAATCCAAAAACCACAGGGCAGGCCGGTGAATCGCATCCTGCACGCGATCCGGCAACTTGCTGTCGACAAAGCCTGGGGTCTTGGTTTATAAAAACGGCTTTCTCAGGGCGGAACCTTCCGCAAAAACGTCAAAACGAACATAAGGAAGAACAGGCATGTCGATCACCTTGAAAGCCAATATCGAACTGGGCGTCGTCCCCACACACATAAAATTTGTCGGCGGCCTGGTGCCGGATGAGAGCGGGAAACTCCCCCGCGGTGCAGATGGTCGCCTCCTGGTCATCGCGACCATGGACAAACTCATGTCTGAATCTGCGGTGAAAATTGCCAGCGCTCAGGTGCCGTACTTTCCCGGTGTCGATGCAGGTGACGTCAAGGACCTCATCACCGGCCTGCAGGGCCTGGGTCTCGTCGTCCACCTGATCCTCATGGTTGGCGGAGCGGACCCCATGAATCCCGCCGATGAAGACGCGGTGGTCAACATGCTCGTCCCCGGCATTGAAGCAGCCAAAGCATACGGCGTGGAAAACGTGGCGTCCACCTCAGTCGAGGAATGGATGAAGGAAGGTGCGGTCACCCGCGAAGGAACAGCCTTCGAAGCAGCCGTGGCACAGAACGTAAAGGTGCACAATCGCGTGTACGAAGCCGCTGGCATCGAAGGCTCCTGCATCAAAGCGTGGCACATTGAATTCCTGCGCTACGGTGAGTTCAAAACGTTCACCGACATCCGTAAGATCTGGGCCTTCGTGAAAGCCGCCAACACGGCCCTGGGTAAACCTTTCTTCAAAGTCATGGTCGACGCCGCGCATTGTGGAAATTCCACCATCAGCATTCCCGACCACGAACCGATCATCCAGGAAATTGCCGCCGCCGGTGCCATGGGTATCTTCCACGCCTCGGCCCACACCACCCGGGGCTGCCTCTCCACCGATGACGGTTGGATCGCCGCCCTCCTGACGCAGGTCGCCAAGACCGGTACCCTGGAGTACGCCTTCGTCGAAGTCTTCCACCATGAAGACCCGGCCCTCGAAGGCCTCCGCAACCTCGATGCGGGTCACGGTATCGACACCACCGATGGCCGCGACTACGACCAGGTCACCCTCGACGGCCTGATAGATGTCGCCCACCGTCTCAACAACCTCGTCGCACGCGGCATGCTCAAGTAGGACAACCCGTTCGCCCATGGAAAACGCTCTCCGCCTGGGAGGGCGTTTTTTGTGTAAATGCATGCCGTATTAACAAGCACCGCTCCGTCCCGGGGCCATGGCCGCAGGCCATGGTACGCTTTTAACCCGCCCAGTCACCGCATCCGCTCAAAGCGGCAAAGCATTAGATTGAATTTTTCCGGCGGGATGCCGTATGCTTAACTATGCAGTTATCAATTTTCACCACGTTCCGCCTGGCCACCGTCATCATCCTGCTCGCCCCCGGCCTGCTCAACGGCCAGGTACGCATCAACGAACTATCCGCGGGCCGATCGGACCGCCTGCTGAACTGGCAGGACGGCGTGGCCCGAATCGGCATCGGTCCGATGTGGTATGAACGGGCGCACAAGGATGATTTCTGGCCGGAAGGCGCCGGCGGTTTTGGCTATGGCGACGAAGACGATACCACCCTGCTCAACACGGAGATGCAAGGCGTCACCCACTCGCTCTACATTCGAAAAGTCTTCACCGTCTCCGCCGCGAATGCCGCGCGGAATGAACTGCTCGAACTGTCCGTTGACTACGACGATGGCTTCGTCGCCTACCTGAACGGCAAAGAGATCGCCCGAAATAATCTCGGCGCCACCGGCTCCTTCGTGTACCGGGATCAACCCGCCTACAGCGAACACGAAGCCGGCACACCGGAAACGATCACGCTGGGTCCGGCGAACACCCTGCTGCTGACCGGCGAAAACATCCTGGCGATCCAGGTGCACAACCGGACGCTAGCCGGCGACGACCTCTCCATCCTGGCGAACCTGAAAATCACTTCCCCGGACACGGCCCTGGTGAATCAGGGCGATACCTGGAGATATTTTGTCGGGCTCATCGAACCGTCCGGAGGCTTTTTCGATAAACACCTGCTGGGCGATGCGGCGGCAACGCTCCAGGTCGAATGGGGCAAGCCCGCGTTTAACGACATCACCTGGGGAACCGGGCCCGGCCCCCTCGGCTACCCGGCCTCACTCGCCACCGGGACCGACTTGCGGGACGAACTAAGGCTCAAAGCATTTTCCCTGTATATTCGCCAGTCGTTTGCCGCTTCGGCCGCAGCGGCCAACTCCTCGGAGGTGCTCGAACTCTCCATGGACTACGATGACGGCTACGTCGCGTACTTGAATGGTGTCGAAGTCGCACGCAGCACCACCCTCGGCATACCCGGCGAGTTTGTCCCTTTCGACACCAAGACCAGCAGCGGACGGTCGGCCGGTCTGGTGGAAACCATCCTGCTCGCGCCCGCGAGCAAGTACCTGGTCGAAGGTGCAAACGTTCTCGCCATTCAAGTCCACAACGCCTCCGTGGCGAGCAGCGATCTGGTGATCTTCGGGGACCTCGCCCTGACCGGACCCAATCCGGAATCCCTCGCGACAACCACCAACGACTGGCGCTACTTTGTCGGCACCAGCGAGCCCGCGCTACCACCGGAGGACAGCGCCCTTGATCTGATTACCGAGTTCCCCGACTGGCTCGAGCTGGTCAACACCACGGCGGCCAGCATCAGCCTGGGTGGCTGGAGCCTGAGCGACAACCCCTCCCGTCCCGACAAATGGCGCTTCCCGCCTATGTCTCTCGCCCCCAACGAACACCGGGTCATCTTCTGCACGGGCCTGAACCTGTCGGATCCCGATGGCAACCTGCACACCAACTTCGGGTTGCATATGGATGGGGAACCCCTCGCCCTCTATAACGCCAGCGGGCAAATGATTTCCGAAATCGACTACCCGCAACAGCACCTTTTCTACGCATATGGCTGGGACAGCACCGCCACGGCGTATCGTTTTTTCGACTCCGTAAGTCCGGGCGACTCCAACACCGGATCGAGCTTTACCGAGATTGTCAAGAAACCCAAACTCGATCCCGACCCGGGCTTCTACGCTTCCCCCCTGGTGGTCACCGCCTCGGTGAACGATGTATCGGCCACGATCTACTACACCACCGATGGTAGCATTCCGAGCACGACCAACGGCACCCAGGTCACCGGACCGATCACGCTGAACACCAGCACCTCCCTCCGCATACGCGCGATTAAAGCAGGGGCGGTGCCATCGAAAACCGTGACCCGCTCTTACCTGCTCGATCAACCCGCGGCTGTTCAGGCGGTGCCCGCCATCCTCATTACCGGACACGAACCGCAGGCCATGTACGCGCCGCACGGAGTCGCCTCCATTGTCGGCGGCACCTACGTCAACGGCATCTGGAATGCGACGGGACCCGACGACTACAACATTCCAATGCATCGCGGACGGCCCTGGGAACGGGAGGTCTCGTTCGAGGTAATCAACGGTCCGAGCAATGAGTGGGTGCAGGTTGAAGCCGGCCTGCGCATGTCCGGGAGTAACTACACGCGTCCACGCTACATCCTCAACCAATCCGATCTGGATGACCGCTGGGATGGCAATGCACATAAGGATAAGCCGCAGTTCAACATGTTCTTCCGCAAGGTCTATGGGGCAGGCCGACTCGACTACGCGCTCATGCCCAACTGGCCCATCGCGTCCTTCGACGGCCTGCGCCTGCGCGGCGGGAAGAACGATTACGACAACCCCTTTATCACCGATGAGCTCATGCGTCGCCTGTTTATCAATTGCGGCCAACCGGGTAGCCCGGGTGTGATCGCCAACCTCTACTACAACGGCGAATACAAGTCCTACTACAACCCGGCGGCCCGCTATATTGAAGCCTTTTTCCAGGACGCCTACAACAGCCCCTACGGTTGGGACATCATCAACCATGGCGGCCTGAGCAATGGCACCCAGACCTTCTGGAATGATGCCCGGGCCTTCCGCGATGCGAGCTCGACCGACCTGACGGACCTCACCGATTACGACAGGATGCTCACCTACGTCGATCCGGTGAACTTTGCGGATTACCTCATCGTCAACACCTACGCTTCAACCTGGGACTGGCCACAAAACAACTGGTACGCCGCGCGTGAACGCTCCCCGACCGGACGCTACGGCTGGTACATCTGGGATGCGGAAGGCGGCCTGGGGCGCGGACGGGATCCGGTGACCTACGACCCCTTCACCGTCGACTTGCTGCAAAAATCCAACGACACGCCCCGCTACTATCAGGAGCTGGTCCAGAGCCCGGAATGGCGCCTCCTTTTCGCGGATCGCATCTATAAACATTTCTTCCGCGACGGCCCGATGAGCGATAACCGCATCACTTACGAGTATACCTACCTCAAGGACCGCTTCTCCCCCTTGCGCCAGGAGATCAAAGGCGGAGGCATCAACGGGGGCGGCATCGAGAGCTGGATCAGCAACCGACGCGCGCCCTATTTCAACCAGCTGCGCACCCACGGCCTGTGGCCCGACACCATCGCCCCGGATTTTGACACGCCCCCCGGCGTGGTCGCGCCGCTGTCAGCCATCGCGATCACCCACTCGAACACCACCGGCACCATCTACTACACCCTCGACGGGAGCGACCCCCGCGCGCCGGGTGGCGCTATCGCGGGCAACGCCTACACCGGACCGATCACGCTCGATCGCTCGCGCGACATCAAAGCCCGGGTGCTGGAGAATTCCGAATGGAGCCCGCTGGCGGAAAGTACGTATATTTCAGATCTGCCCCCGCTGGTGATCACAGAAATCATGTACAACCCGAGCCTACATGCGGATGCCGAATACATTGAGGTGAAGAACATCGGCACGAATGACGTCGAACTCGGGTCGCTCTCACTGGATGGCGTCACCTTCAGCTTCCCGGGCGGCCAGCTCACGCCGGGAGAGCACCTGGTTGTCGCGAAGAATCCAACCGTGCTTTCAGCCCTCTACGACACGAGTGGGTTTCAATTGTTTGGCCCCTTCATCAGCGGCAGCCTGGATAATGCGGGCGAGGAACTGGCTCTCGTGCACAGCACCTTTGGCGACATCCAGCGCTTCACCTACAAGGACAGCTGGTACCCGCAGACCGATGGCGGTGGATTCTCCCTCACCATTCGCAACGAAAACGCGGATCCCACGTTATGGAACGAAAAATCGGGATGGCGTGCAAGCGACCCCCTGCAGGGCACCCCGGGCATCGACGATCCGGGCGAGCTGCCCCTTCCCAGAGCGATTGTCATCAATGAAGTGCTCACCCATACGGATGCCTCACCCGTCGGCGACTGGATTGAGTTGCTCAACCAATCCGGAGATGACATCAACATCGGCGGCTGGTTCCTCAGCGACAGCTTCTCCAACCTGCATAAATATCGCATACCCGACAATACGATCATCCCGGCGGGCGGGTACCGGGTCTTCGACGCCACCAATCACTTCCGCCATGCCAGCACCGCCCAACCTTTCGGTTTGAGTGAACTCGGCGAAACCGCCTACCTCTGCTCCGCCTTGCCTACCGGCGAGCTGACCGGCTACCTGAACCAGGAGGACTTCGGCGCAGCCGAAAAAGAAGTCACCTTTGGACGCACCACGCGGAGTGATCTCGAAGTCGACTTCGTTGCGATGCGCAGCGCAACAAAAGGCAGCGCCAATGGCCCGCCCCTGGTGGGACCGGTCGTGATCAGTGAAGTCATGTACCATCCGCTCGCGGGCATGGCCGAATACATCAAACTGTACAACACCTCGGGCGATCCGGTGCCCCTCTTCGATCCGGCGGTTCCGACGAATACCTGGCAGTTGTCCGATGCGATCGACTTCTCCTTTCCGACCGGCGTCACCTTACAGGGGCACGAATGCCTCTTTGTCTGTGCGACGAACCCCGCGGCCTTCCGCGCCCTGCATGGACTCGACGCCGGTGTGCCGGTCTTCGGTCCGTACAGCGGCAACCTGAACAATGCCGGCGACGATCTGAAACTCGCACGCCCGGGGATGCCGGAGCCGGGCACCAACATCGTTCCCATCATTCGCGTGGATCGGGTGGCCTATGAAGAAGTCACTCCCTGGCCCGCCGCCGCAGACGGAACCGGACCCAGCCTCCACCGGGTACCGATGGGGGCCTATGGCAATGATCCCCTCCATTGGACCACGGGAGCGCTGGCGGGGACACCGGAAGTCTGCCTGGGATACGACAGCGACGCCGATGGCGTACCGGATACCTGGGAGTCACGCTTCCACCTGAACGCGATGAATGCAGCAGATGCCGAAAGTGATCTCGACTTGGATCTGGCCGATGCGCGAACGGAGTACGTAACCGGAACGGATCCCGAGGATGGAAATGACCTCCTGACCCTCCTGGTGAAA
>JBLIND010000109.1:0-16852 GCA_047639095.1 Candidatus Omnitrophota bacterium
GAAAACCGGCGGCGCCGCAAGAAAACACGACAAGTACGCGGACAAAGTCGGCAAGCCCAAGACGCACCGCAAAGGCTCCAACGAGCACAAGCCGAAGGACTGATCGGTCCGGCAGCCAGCGCGAAATCCTCTACAGCTGCATACGCATCCATGTGGGTGAAGCGCAGCAATGACGTTGCCTGATCCTGCCATTCTCGCTATACCTTATCTGATGGAATTTCCATCCATGGTTCGATGCACGCGGGAGGATCAACACGGGCGTGAGATCAAAGACTGGAAGAAAGCCAACGCGCTTCTTTCGGGGCTGAACGTCAAAGGCCGCTCCTTCATCATCTTCGAAAAAGAGTATGGGGATTACGTCCAGTGCGCGGGCAGCAAAAAGGCCATGACCATCGAAGCGCGCTCGTACAACAAGGACGGAACGTTTCGACACGTCGTATTCGGATTCAGGGAATTGGATGGTGATGAGGTTGAAATCCCCGGCAACGAACGAAACCATCACACCGATGCCAGCCAGGTGCTGACCTTAAAAAATGCGCGATCGATTCTGCAGCCCTGGCTCGCCGGCTACGCGTTTCCGACGCGCTTCGTTCAGACCGACATCACGTCGCACTTCCTGTAGGGCTACTCCTGCTCGATCCGCTCCTGAACCGCTTCACGCAAGCGGTAGATCGGGTCCAGGCTGACCCCTTCAGGATCCAGTTCGATGATCTGATCCAGATCCTGCAGCGCCTCGGGATACCGCTCCTCGCTGAAATACAGCATCGCCCGCATACTGAGCCTGCCGGGATCCTGCTCGATCGCCAACATGACGCTCAGGTAGCACAGCATGCTTTCCATGTCCCGCTCGCCCTCAGCCACGGACAAGAGATTGCTCAACATCCGCAGGATAATCGATCCACGACCGGCCGGTTCAAAATGATCATCGTCGAGGCTGTACCCGCTGAGCAGCGAAGCCTCGAGCCGGGTGATCGTCTGACCGCCATCAAACGGATCGATTAACCGTTGCCGGCTCCCGTCGGCCAGCGCCTCTTTCGGCTGATACATGCAGATGAAGTGGCGCGGAACCCCGACCCCGACCACCGGTAGATCCAGTCGATCCGCCATTTCGATCAGTACCAGGGACAAGGTGATGGGCAACCCTTCCCGGTCATCGATCACCTCGTTTATGTAACTGTTCGATCGATGATAATACTCCCGGCCGCTGCCATGATAGCCCAAGTCTTCAAACAGGTATTTCAACAACTTATCCAGCCGCTCCTCTTCCGAGTCGTCCTTGCCCCACCGGTTCTTCACCGCCTCTACCATGCGGTTGATACGGCGCTGGTAAACGCTCATATCCAACTCCGGATTGTCCAGCCTGGCAATCTGCAGCGCGCAGGACAGCAGGTCGATTTCGGCATCTTCCGTTTTCAGCAAGGCCACCAATTCCTGCGCGACCATGTCCTGGTGAACCCGGGTCGCCCATTTTTTCAGTCGCTGACTCTTCGCTTCGAGCAGCCGGGCCTCGTCCTCCACCAGGCGGAGCCCGGCTTTACCATACGCCGCGAGGCTTTCGGTGCGGGTGCGATCAAAGGGGCCTTCCAATGAGACATCCCTGAGCAGCTTACGCACTCGACGCACCTCCTTCTCCGGAAGGGCCAGCGTTTTCAGCGAGTCACCGACACGAAACTTCCGGTACTCCGCACCCGGCGCGCGAAACTTAACCAGGCCCACCTGGCCGGGTTTTAAAGCGAGCTCGTTGGCCGTGATGGCCACTTCGCCATTAACCGATCCGATGATTTTTCCATCCCCTACCTGCACCTTGAGGCGATTCCATTCACCCGGACGATAGGCCGAGGATTTGACCGTATCGAGAATCGTCCAGGAATACACATCCGGGCCTTCAAAGCGCGTGAGGCGGATCGATTCCGCAGTCGGATAAAAGCCGTAATGGGTGTTTGAACCATCCGAACAGAAACTCAGTCCGGCAGCCCCACTCTCCTCATCGAGTTTCACCTCCACCTCGAGCTCGAAAGCTTCGCCGGGGGATTCCACGAGGTTCAGGAGTTGCATCCGGCCACCAAAGCCGCTCCCCTGCCCGCTTGCGACCACAGTGCCTGCACGTTGACGCCACTCTCCACCCATTACGGATTTCCATTCTTCGGTGTCGAGCGCACCAATGGTGATCCAGTGTTTCATTTCCATCGGACGCTGGTTCTCCATCAGCCGTTTGAGATCGTTAATCGGAACCGCCAGGCCCATAGCGGCCGAAGACTTGATGGCGAGCAATCCCAGCGCCCGACCTTGCAGGTCCATCACCGGACTGCCGCTGCTGCCGGGCTCGAGAGGAATGGCCACCTGGATCATATCGAAGCCATCGAGATCGCGTTCCGCGGCAATCACGCCCCGGCTCACGCTGAACTCCAGGCCCAGCGGATTGCCAATGGCCATGATCGACTGACCGACCGTAACGGCATCCGAATCCCCGAGCACGATGGGGATCAGATCCTTCGCATCAATTTTGATCAAGGCCAGATCGCGGTTGCGATCGACACCGAGCACATGCGTGGGCTTGTAGGTCTGGCCATCCGGGAACTGCACGGTGAAGGCGCGGTTCTGACCGATGACATGCCAGTTACTGGCGATGACCCCGTTGGTGCCGACCACGAAGCCGGTTCCAAGCCCACTGCTTTCGCCCCAGCGATCCGCCCCTTTGATGAGCACAATCGAGTTGCGCTTTTCCGCCGCGAGCACCTCAACCGTGGATGTTTTATTGGTGCTGCTCTCCGCCGCGGCCAGGGTGGCCAGGAAGGAAAGGAGAACGAAACCAGCTCGATAGTAGATCATCCACCGAGTATAGGCAGAATGTCAGGAGCATGGTAAGAGTTTTTTCAGGCGGGCGCGCGGGCCTTACCCCTTGATCAAGCGGGAGCGATAAAAAGCCAGTTCCGCGATCGACGCCTGGATGTCGTAATAGGCATCGTGACCGGCTAGACCTTCGCTCAAGCGGGCCTGGGGGAAATACTCCCGAATATTTTCGTGCGTGTCCTTATCGAACTCGGCTTCACCGTAGTGATCCTGCCATTGCACCTTGAAGGTCGACACATCGAGCAGTCGGTAGTGCAGTCGAGTGATAAAGGCGGGCAGCAAACGCCGGGCGAGATGCCAGTCATTGTGCACGCTGTTCCCGGCGAGGATCGGACGGTCGTGAATGGAGTCGATCGGACCACCGGAGATCTGGTCGACATAGGCTGCCAGCATATTGTCCACGACCTCGACTTCCACGGCGTCCGCAGACAAACATCCGTCCACGATCTGCGGAATATTTTCACGTACCCAGGGACTGATGGCATCGGGATTTTCCACCTGGACGAACAGGTTGAGATCTCCTTCGGGACTGCTCAGGGGATTCAGCGCCGCATCGGTGGCCATGACGGCCACCTGCAGCAACTCCGCGTGGTCCAGATCCAGGCTGGAGAACTCCGCGTCGAACCAGATATACGCCGGCGTCACGGGCATTAGCGGGACGCCTTGGGTTGCGGATCGAGCTTCCAGATATCCCGATTGTAATCCGCGATGGAACGGTCACTCGAAAACTTACCCATGCGGGCGGTATTCAGGATAGCCATTTTCGCCCAATGATCCTGGTTGCGATAGGCAGAATCCACTTCGAGTTGACTCGCGCAATACGCATCAAAATCAGCGAGACAGAGGTAGGGATCCCCGTGTGCCCAGCTGTTCTTCAAGTCCTGCAGGACATTGTGTTCCCCCGGCGTGAAATAGTCTGATCCAACCCACTCCACCAGTGTACGCAGGTGCTCGTTGGCCTGAAGGATATCCTGGGGATGGTACCCTTGCTTCCAGAGCGCTTCGACCTCTTCCACGGTCTTGCCGAAGATGAAGATGTTTTCGGCGCCGACCTCCTCCAGGATCTCCACGTTGGCTCCATCGAGCGTGCCGATGGTCAAGGCGCCGTTCAGCGCCAGCTTCATGTTGCCGGTACCGGAGGCTTCTTTTCCGGCGGTCGAAATCTGCTCGGATAAGTCGGCCGCAGGAATAATTTTGCTCGCCAGCGAAACGCGATAGTTCGGAAGAAAGGCAATCTTGAGCTTATCCTGAATACGCGGATCATTGTTAATGACCGAACCGGCCGCGTTGATCGCCTTGATGATGGTCTTCGCCAGCACGTAGCCCGGCGCCGCTTTCGCACCGAAAACAAAGACGCGCGGGTGAATATCCAGATCCGGATTCTTCAGCAACTGGTGATACAGCGAAAGAATGTGCAGCAGGTTCAGATGCTGGCGTTTGTATTCATGCAGTCGCTTGATCTGCACATCGAACAGGGCATGCGGTGAAACCGTAACGCCGCAGAGATCCTGAATGATCGTAGCCAGGCGTTCCTTGTTCGCATGTTTGATACCCATGTACCGTGCGCGAAATTCCGCATCCTCGCGATGGGGCTCAAGGTCGCGCAAGTGATCGAGATCCTTAATCCAGGCATCGCCAATTTTCTCGGTAATCAAATTGGAAAGGCCGGGATTGATCGAGAGTAACCAGCGGCGAGGCGTAATGCCGTTGGTCTTGTTGTTGAACTTGCCCGGATACATCTCATCGAAGTCGCTGAACAGATTACGGCGCAGGAGACGCGTGTGCAGGGCGGCTACGCCGTTCACGGAAAAACTCCCGACGACCGCCAGATGCGCCATGCGCACATGCTGAACGTGCCCCTCTTCGATGAGGGACAGGGCCTTGATTTTGGATTCATCACCCGGCCACTGCTTCTTCACCTGTTCGAGGAAACGAACGTTGATCTCCATGATCAATTGAATATGTCGCGGCAGTACGCGCGTAAACAGCGGCACGCTCCAACGCTCGAGGGCTTCCGGCAGCAGGGTATGGTTGGTGTAGGCGAAGGTGCGCGTCGTGAGATCCCAAGCTTCCTCCCACGGGAGTTCGTGTTCGTCATGCAGAATGCGCATCAGCTCGGCCACCGCAATCGCGGGATGCGTGTCATTCAACTGGACACAGACCTTCTCGGGGAAGTGCTCCCACCCTTCGTTGTTCACCTGGTAACGCCGGACGATGTCCTTCAGCGAACAAGTAACGAAGAAGTATTGCTGAACAAGCCGCAGCTCTTTGCCGTTCTCGGTTTCGTCGTTGGGATAGAGGATCTTAGAGATTGTCTCGTTTTCATTCTTCTGGCGCAGGGCCTCATCGTAACTGCCCTCGTTAAAGGTGTCGAAGTCGATGTCCGAGGTGGCCTTGGATTCCCACAAGCGAAGAAAATTGACCGAGCCCAGTTCGTAGCCACAGATGGGGATATCGTAGGGTACGCCCCGCACGGCACGTCCATTGATCCACTTGGGTTTGTACTCGCCCCGGTCATTAAAGACGGACTGCACTTCCCCGTAAACCTGGATATCCTGAATGTGTTCCGGACGAACGATATCCCAGATATCGCCATAGGGCATCCATGAATCCGGATGTTCCACCTGGTAGCCGTCGTCGAACTCCTGCTTGAATAGACCAAACTCGTAGCGAATCCCATAGCCGATCGCCGGCAGGTCGAGATTGGCCATGGAGTCGAGGAAACAGGCGGCAAGGCGGCCGAGGCCCCCGTTGCCCAGGCCCATATCGTATTCCTCTTCGATGATCTCCTCGACATCCTGCCCGAGCTCAGCCAGCGCCTCTCGCATCGCTTCAAACATCTTGGCGTTATGCAGGTTATTGGCAAGCAAGCGGCCCATGAGGTACTCCATGGACAGGTAGTAAATACGTCGCGCATTCGCATGGTAGTGGCGTTGCTGGGTATCCAGCATGGCGCCGACCAGCTGCTCATGCACGACCTTGCAGGTAACGCGCCACCAATCCCGCTGCGTGGCGCTCTCCGGAGGTTTGGCCAGTTGTAAGCGGATTTTTTCGAGCAGCTGCTCTTTAATAGCCTCTACGGAAATGGGATGGTCTTCTAATGCCACAGTCATCGTGCGGTTAATCCTTTCGTTCAAAAAACATGAGATGCTGCCAGGGCAGCCCATCGTAAGACTCAACGAGCTTGAAACCGCTGGCCGTATATTCTTTTAAAATCTGTGCCTTGCTCATTTTGTGATCCGGCTTGATGGGCACCGTTTCATCTTCCTCGCGGTATTCAACCAGGGCAACACGCCCACCCGGCTTGAGGCTGTCGCGAATGTGCTTGAGCATTTCGGCCGGCTCCCAGAACTCGTGGTAGACATCGACCATGAGCAGCAGGTCGATGCTTGCCGCCGGCAACTTGGGATCATTCTCCCCACCGAGGATCGGAATGATAATGCCATCCTTAATGCCTGCCGCCGTCCGACGATCCTCGAGGAAGTCCAGCATCTCCTGCTGGATATCCACCGCGTAGACTTTCCCGGTCTCCCCGGTGAGGCGCGACATGGTCACGGTGTGGAATCCATTGCCACAGCCCATGTCACAGATGCTCATACCCGGCTTGATCTTCAGAGCCGTAATCATTTCGCTTGCGGCTTCTTCCCGTTCACGCGAGGTCCGGGTCAGCCAGGCCGCCCCTTTCCAATGCATGGTAAATGCAACCTTGCGTCCGAGGAATACCGGCGGCTCTTTACTGGCCTGCTGGCCCATGACGCTTGAGGTTAAGAGGCTGAGGATGCACAACGTAATCAATGATTTCATTTCAACTCCAGGGATTTGATCCAGCCATTTCGAAATCGGACAACGTCGCCATGATCCTGCAGGCGCAGAAATCCACCGCCCGGACCTTCCGGCAAACCCGCGCCCGTCTTTGCCGTAATTTCCACATCGTCATGCAACATCTTCCCATTCAACACCACGGTGATGCGGGCGTTCTCCACTTTGCGTTCGCCGTCCCATCGAGGGGAACGAAAAACGATATCATACGACTGCCACGCTCCGAGCGCACGGCAGGCATTCACATCGGGTGCCCGCTGCTTGTAGATCCCGCCGCACTCGCCGCGGCCTACGGGCTTTCCCAGGGAATCAAAGATCTGCACCTCATACCGGCGCTCGATGTACAGGCCGCTGTTCCCCGGGGCGTCGACCATGTTGAATTCGAGATGTAACTGGAAGTCCTGGTAGACCGCGCGCGTGTGCAGGTTTCCCGTCTTGGGACGAATGCTTAATACGCCCTCATCACAGATCCAGGTGATGGGAGCTTCCGGCCTGTTCTCCATCTGCCAGTGCGCGAGGTCGCAGCCCGCGCCCAACAACACGGTCGCACCCGCCGGCGCAGGCGCGCCCATGCGCTCTTCCGTGGGCTTGTCCAAGATACCCGCGGTGCTGCCCGCGAAGGCGCTGGTGCACATCGCGATCATTCCGGCAATCATGGTTCGTATCTTCATGCAGGAGTGATAGCAGAAGCAAAAAAGGGGTCCATCGTTAAATGGATGGAAGACATTAAACTTCTCCAACATTTCTGTAGCGGGGCGGTACCGGCTGACCTACATTCCTGTTGGATGAAGGTCTTGATCATCATAGCTGTATGCATCACCGCGCTCTGCGCCTGCTCACAAAAGCCCGCCGAGCTGGACGACCACACGCCAGGGCCGGCACGGCTCACGCTTTCTGCACACGGCACGCCTTCTACCGCTCAAGCCATCGCCTACAGCCAGCAACGCCTGCCCGGTCTCACCTTCCAGCAACAGGACGCGGGCGCCATTGGCCTTCTGCACTACGCGGCCCTGCAGTCGAACGGCGTCCACCTGGTGGTGAATATCTACGCGGATGAAGATCCCGACCAGGAACTTCGCGCGCTGAAACTCCTGCTGAGAAACAAGCAGAGCGCACAAAGCGCTGCGGAGGTGATGCAGCAGCTTGTACAACCCTTTGCCTCTCAGCTCTTCACCAACGGAGACGAGATCTGGCAACACCTCCAGGCCTCTCCCCCCATCGAAGGGATTCAGCATATCGACATCGCCAGTCACGGCATCTCCCTCGACGTGGCGATCGAAAGCAACCAGTGGCAGCACATCTCGTATGACCTGATTTCCATCGCGGAGCAGGAAGCCATGCGCGAGCGATTCTTCAAATGAAGCCTACCCTCCAGCTTGCGGAAATCCCGCCCGAGCTTTTCATCCTGCTCGGCTTGCTGGTCGGCCCGCTGCTGCTCCTGGCAGCCATTCGCAAAAAACGCCTGCAGCGATTGATGGCGGACCTGCCCACCTCGAAAACCACGGGCGTCTTCATCGGCCTGAACGAGCTGAAAGGAAAAACCCGTTGCGATCATCCGCTGTTCAGTTTTCTCGCGGAAACCCACTGCGTCTACTATCGGTATTCGGTGGAAGAACATTGGTCCCGCACGGTTACCGAAAGCTATACTGACAGCAACGGGAAGCGACAAACACGCACCCGTCGGGAGAGCGGCTGGACCACGATCGGCAGCGACGAACAGATGGTTCAATTCCGCCTTGTTGATGCATCCGGAGAGATTCGCATCCTGCCCCAGGGAGCACAGATTGAACCAGTGCGGATCTTCGCCGAGACCTGTCGCCCATCCGATCCGCTATACTACGGAAAAGCACGTCGCCAGTCGGTATCCAATTCGGACCACCGGCGACGCTTCACCGAATACGGCGTCACCCTCGACGCACCGATTTACGTGCTCGGCCAGGCGCGCGAACGCACCGACGTCGTCGCCGCGGAAATCGCGTCCGCGCCCGACGCGCCTCACTTCCTGATTTCTACCCGGACGGAGGAAGAGATTTACGACAGCAAACGTGCCGCCTACTGGGCCCTGGCCATCGGCGGCCTGATCCTCTGCGTCGGCGGGGTCACCCTGTTTGACAACACCCGTTACGGTCAGCTGGCCCACCCGGAATGGTATGCGCTCGCCGGAGCCGGCTATCTCCTGTTGTGGTTGACGAGTTGGACCTGGATGGCGGCGAACAGTGTCATTCAACTCAAGCACCGGGTCGAACAGGCCATCTCCCTGATCGATGTCCAACGGCTGCGACGACACGAGCTCATCCCCCAGCTCGTGGCCTGCGTGAACGCCCTTTCAAAGCACGAACAGGAGGTGCAAACCCATCTCGCGGAATTGCGTACCCAACAGAAACTCGACGGGTCATCCGCGACGCCCGACATCGAGCACGCCCTGATCAGCCTGGTTGAAGCCTATCCCGAGTTGAAGGCGAATGGCTTGTATCGTGAACTGCATCAGGCGCTCATCGACACCGAAAATCGCATCGCGCTGGCGCGGAATTACTACCTTGAGATCGCCACGTTTTATAATACGCGGCAGGCGATTTTTCCGGATAAGTTGGTCGGCCAGCTCGTTGGGGCTCGATACTTTGAAATAAACAAAGGAACTGAAGAGACCTAAGCTTTGGGTGGCGGGAAAGCGGAGAAATGGCGGAGGGAGAGGGATTCGAACCCCCGAGACGGTTTCCCGCCTACTCGATTTCGAGTCGAGCGCCTTTAACCGGGCTCAGCCATCCCTCCGCGCTGAGGGAGAAGGAACCTAGGTAACCTTGGGCGTTTGTCAAAGGAGGAATGCGGGATTTCTTTGCCCAAACAAAAACGCCCGGGAAACCCGAAGGTCTCCGCGGGCGTTAGCCAAATGGCGGGTGTGCCCCGACTACGCGAGATTCGGATTCACGACGCCCCACTGATCGATCGGCGGCAGTGAGCCCATCTCGATGACTTCGTCACGCAACGTGGTGAGATGACCATAGGATTCGGCCAATTCGGCGTTCTCGGCATCCGTTCCCTGCGGAACCGTGTACGAAACGCCGTCCTTGGTCAGCTCGGTTTCCATAGCCATCATGATGTTCTGGTAGTCCCCGGAATTGACAAACGTGCCCACGGGCCAGGGATAGCCTTCGCCCTCGATCACGCCTTTGACCATTAAGACCGACTGATGCGCCGGGCTCTGGAAGGAGCTGCGACCGCGCAACTGGATGATCCGCTTGCCGCCTTGGCAGACATGCTGGCGGATTTCCTGCCAGCGCGCCTCGGAAAGCTTGTCGCTGCCGATGAGCTCGGTCAAGGGCGTACCCGCAACCTTGGCGGTGCTGGCGAAAACAGCCATTTGTTCGCCGTGCCCACCAAAGGTCCGGCAGCCCGTCACCTCATCCTGGGCCACACCAAATTCCTGGGCGAGCGCGGTTTGCAGACGCGTGCTGTCCAATGCGGCGAGCGTCGCGATGGCGCCGGCGGGCAATCCGGAATTCACCAGGACCGTCAGTCCCGTGATATCCGCCGGATTAAAGATGATCACGCCGAATTTAAGATCCGGGCAGTTGGTTTTGATGTCTTTCCCGAGCTGGGCGGCAATTTCGCAGTTCCCTTTCAGCAGGTCCTCGCGGGTCATCCCCTCTTTCCGGGGAGCGCCACCGGATGAAATCAGATACTTGGCGCCCTTCAGCGCTTCATGAATATCCGTGGTGTACGTGAGATTCGCACCGGGGAATGCACAATGATAAATCTCCTCAGCCGTACCCTCGAGGCCCTTTTCGAACGGGTCGTACGCGCAAATATTCGGCGTAAGCTTCAGCGTGAGGGCCGCTTGCAACATATTGGAACCAATGGCGCCGGCCGCGCCGACAATCACTAACTTATCATCTGTCAAATAGCTCATATAAATCCTTCGTTTGATTTCGTGTCGGACTTATGACCCCTGCCCCCGGAGGGTAAAGCATTTTCAATCACTATCTGACACTTGACGTGCCTCCATGAATCCCCTATACGCTTCTGCACTATGGGACAAAAATTACGCAGACTGGTTAAAATTAAAGCACGTAACCGCGCTAAGAAGCGCAAAAAACTGGCCGCACGCGAGAAAGCATCCGCATCGGCTAAGTAAGGCCTCTTCGTAAAGTGTGCCACGTATGATTCTGGTCGTAGACGACGACAAAGCCCTGACGAAGCTTGCTACACGCATGCTTGAGGGTGACGGATACGACGTGGATGTTGCGCACAACGGCGAACAGGCTTACGAGAAGATTTGCGCTGGTGGGATCGACTGTGTCCTGCTGGACATGCATATGCCTCGCGTAAACGGTGCCGAGCTCTTGATGCTGCTCGCCGCAGATGGTGACACGACTCCGGTCCTCGTCATGGCGGCCTTTCAAGACTACGAAGAAAACGAACTCAGCAACTTCCCCAACGTCAAAGCCCTCTTTAGTAAGCCCTTCTATCCGGAGGCGCTGTTGGAGAAAGTGCATGAGTTCGTTGGCGAGACGAAGAAGAGCGACGATTAATTTACTGTTGCCGATGGCCGCAGTCGTTATGATAGGCCCATGAAGGCAACCATAAAAATCCTGACCAACCTGCTCGGGGTCAACCTCCTGCTTCTCACGGGTTGCGTCACCACGGAATCCCAACCCCGCGATGGATTCGCCATCCAGACGCGAACCGAGGTCCAGGTGCGCGATGTACATACGGGTGAAATCCTCCTCAGCCAAACCATCTCTTCTGAAGAGCACCTCGTCGACTTGGACAAGCAGGTGTACTTTTCCACCTACCCGCAAGCCCTGCCTGCCGATGGCAAACAGGCGATTGCCGCGCTTACCGAGTACCTGCTCCGGCTGGAGCCCGCTCCCGAGCCCGTTCCCGAGCCCGCCCCGGAACCGCCGCCAGTCGTCAAGGTGGCCGCCGTTCCCAAACCCGTCGTGAAGGCCCCCGTGGAAAAGCCTGCGACACCAAAACCGCCCAAGATCGTGGAGGCCCCGCCCGCAGCGGAAAAAACCGAGCCCCCCAAAGTAAAGCCCGCCGTGCCCAAACCGGCCGTGACCGTTGCGCCGGCAAAACCGAAGCCTGCACCCATCACGCAAAGCGCACCCGCCGAACCCGCGGAGCCCGCTGAACCCGCGGAGCCCGCCGAGTCCGCTGAACCCTATACCGGCGAGCTAACCGTAAAGAAGGTCAAGAATGGCACGCTGACCTTAAGCGGAAGCAAAACCGGCCTGCTCAGCGGCACACGTTTCTTTGTCCGCGATGCGCAGGAGGTCCTGGTCGACCCCCTGTCCGGCAAGGAGCACATCATCAGTGATGGCGCGATCCTCGGTCTGGCCGAAGTCACCGAAATCGGCTTTTTCGGCATCAAAGGGCGTTTGATTTCGGGTGAGGCCCATGCGGGTAACCGTCTCGGGCCGCGCAAGTGAACATCAGCAACAAGCAGGCCGCGGCCATCGTGATTGGCTTGGTGGCCGTATGGCTGGTCGTTCAGGTCGACCGCGAAAAAGCGGATACCCGCATCGTTAATCTCGGCGATGCCGATTTTGAAGAAACCATCCAGGAAAGCGAACTTCCGGTCCTGGTCGACTTCTGGGCACCCTGGTGCGGACCCTGCCGGAAAATCCAACCCGGCTTGAACAAACTCGTCAAAGACCTCGATGGCCGCGTCCTCTTCACCAAGGTCAATATCGATCACGCCCCGACCCTCGCAGCCAAATATGGCGGCCAGGGTATCCCGCTCCTGGTGCTGTTCGACAAGGGCGAAGAGGTCTCCGCCCTGCTGGGCGCGTACAGCTATCAGGAATACAAAAGCTGGATCATCCGCAGCGTGTTTGATACGTCCGACTCATGATTACATTCCTCGAAGGAAAACTGGAGAGCAAAAATCCAGCGCAAGTCGTCCTGAACGTGAACGGGGTCGGCTACGAATTGCTGATCCCGCTCAGCACCTACGACCATTTGCCCAAGCCCGGTGAAGCCGTCCGCATCCTCACCCACTTCCACGTGCGGGAAGACGCGCACATCCTGTATGGATTTTCCAACGCCGCCGAACGCCAGCTCTTCATGCTCTTGATCAGCGTTAGCAAAATCGGTCCGAAGATCGCCTTGAGCGTGCTCAGCGGTCTCTCGGTACGCGACCTCAAACGGGCCGTCGTCGAAGGTGACAAGAAGCGACTCAGCTCGATTTCCGGGGTCGGCCCGAAGATGGCCGAACGCATGATTCTCGAACTCCGGGACAAACTCAGCGACGGCGAAGCACTCGAAGCGGTCTCCGGCGATGAAGGACCCGGCGACCTGCGCCTGCGCGATGCCGTCCTGGCCTTGATCGCGCTCGGGTACAAGCAACAGGACGCCCAACGGATGCTCCTCTCGGTCAACGACAAAGAGGATACCGAGATGGGCGTCGAAGACCTCGTGCGCAAAGCCCTCAGCCAGCAATAGCTGGTACGCCTGTGGGTTCCTATCATAGAAACGCATTTTGAACCGGCTTCCGATCATGGGAACGCCCCCTTCTAAGCCGCGCACACCCTTGCTTGTCAATTCCTCCCCGACCGCTATACTCGGACCATGAAAAACACGACCGCTCGATCCTCTCGCCGTAACTTCATCGCCACCAGCACGGCCGCCGTCGCCGCGCCCCTGATCCTTCCCTCCGGTTTACGGGGCGCCACCGCAAACGAAAAACTTCATGTCGGCTTCATCGGCATGGGCGGTCAAATTCAAGGCCATGTCAAAAATCTTGTAAACATGGGGCACCATGCGGTTGCCTTCTGTGATGTGGATCGCCGTCAGCTGGCCTCCTCCCAACAGCGCCACGGGGATGCCGGGGCGAAAGCAAAACTCTACGAAGACTACCGCAAGCTTTTTGAACAGGAGACCAGCCTGGATGCGGTGGTGATCGCGACGCCGGATCACTGGCACCTCCCCGTGTGTAAGGCGGCCTTTGCTGCAGGCAAACACATCTATTGCGAGAAGCCCCTGACCCATACCGTGGGCGAGGCGCGGGAACTGCGGGAGCTCACCCGGGAATCCAAGGTGATCACCCAGACCGGGAACCAGGGCAGCGCATCCGGAAACCTGCGACGGAGTGTCGAGCTGATCCAATCGGGCCTGCTCGGTCAGATTACCGAAATCCACATCTGGCATAACGATCATGCCTGGCCCGGCGACACCGCGAACATCGATCAGGCGGATCCCATCCCCCAGGAACTGAATTGGGACTTCTGGTGCGGACCGTCGAAGGTGCGCCCGTACAAGGACAAGGTCTACCACCCGGCCAAGTGGCGCGGATGGTTTGATTACGGCAACGGTTTCATCGGGGACTTCTGTTGCCACGCGTTCAACATGCCCGTGCGTGCGTTGAACCTCGATTATCCCGATCGACTGGAAATTACCGGCACGGAGCTGGGCCACGACTGCTACCCGAAAAACAGTCGGATCAACTATCACTTCCCGGCGCGCGGCACACGCGGACCGGTCCAGTTATCCGTTTATGATGGCGGTGTGTACCCGGAGAACGGCGAGCTCGACGAGCTGGTCGGAACCTTTGGCCAGCGGCCACGCGTCGGTTGTTTGCTCATCGGAGAGAAGGGCCAGCTCTCCGCCGGCCTGTGGAACTCAGACTGTTACATCAAGCTGAACGACGATGCAAAATTCGTCGGCTGGGCCAACCATGAACAGGCCAAAGCCGTACCGGAAACCCTTCCGCGGGTAGCCGGACACATGAACGAATGGGTGGATGCGATTTACGGCGGTCCCAAGACCTATTCCGACTTCGACTTTGGTGGGCACCTGACCGAGCTCGGACTCACGGGCAACGTTGCGCTGCGCATGATGAAAGACATCCCCTGGGATGGCGAAAAGATGCAGGTGCCGGGCATGCCCGAAGCCGATCGCTTCATCCACACAAAAGATCGCACCAAGTGGATTTAGGGCGCGGGCGCTAGCCCTTGGTCGGGTCGCCGAATCGTTGAACGTAGGCGTGCCACAATCGCTCGGTCTGTTCCTCGGCATAACGAATCGCATAGGCCTCCCCGCGGCGAACCTGTCGCGGATGGCGACCGGTAATCCGATCGTGATGATGACCCAGCTCGTGTAAAAACACGTCGAGCAGCATGTAGGCCTGGGCCTGCTGGGAATTAAACCGCAGCATGAGCCCACCCTTCACCGGTTCCGGCTTGAGCTTAAGACGTTCGAGCACCCAGGCGCTTTCTGCCACCCACTCCTCATCGTCCGTGGTCATCCAGAGTTCCGCCTCCATCGCGCTCAGGAAAATCGCACCCGTATGCTCGTAGTGGTAGTACTTATACAGGCCATCCCAGTCCTGATCGCCACTGGATAACACGATGCGCTCGAGGCCGGAACTGAGTTCGCTCCAGTCGGGAATCAGATCGATGAAATTCCAGACATCCTTTTTGGTGATGACATGCCGGAAGCCGCGTGCGGGGCGCTCTCGATCCACGACCAGGCCGAGGTGAACCGTCTTCGCGCCGCGGTTTTTCTTCTGCACCTTTCCGTCGCGCACCTTGGGGGCGGTGCGCCGGTGATACTGCGTCATGTGCGAAACCCTCCTGCGTTATGCTTGCTGCATTATGCTTGCTGCATTTTGGTTGAAAATCGACCCTTCAAGTCTGAGGTTAGCCCCCGTAACATGCAGATGCAAAAACGATTATCCCTTTTCTGCTGGCTGTTGCTGGCAGGGTTCATGCCGGTGCAGGCACATCAGGACCTGTTCACCAATTTCTACCTGAACATGGAGTTGAACCGGACCTCGCTGGTCTACTACGTGGAGGGCCCTTCCTCCCTGTTTGAACCGACGGCAGACCTCAAATACGGCGACCCCATCGTCCAGCAAAGTCGGAAAGAGGCCTTCCAGACCTACCTCAAAACCATCAGCGAGGTCGCCATCGATGGCATCCCGGTTTTACCCATCGTCCGATCGATCGAATATGAGAAGAAGCCGGCCTCGCGGCACCTTGCGGAGGAGCTGGATCTACTGCTGGTGTACGTCGAGGTGGAATACCCAATCAAGAGTCCACCGAAGCAGATCCGGATGCTGTGGCAGCGTTACCTCCCCGAGCCCGACTACGGCTGGGCAAAAATTTCCGACATAGACCAGGAACCGGATCGCCTGGAAATCGAACTGGAAGAATACGGACGCTATAATTACTTTGAGCTCACGCCGCGCGAACCGGAATACCTCTGGCATGCCGCTCCTTCGTTTGTGGAGACCAACCTGGTCGGCTCGGCATCGGCCCTCGACGCCCCTGCGCCGCGAGCGCCCTTCCCCACCCGCTCCGTCGGGATCGCACTGGTCTTTGCGCTTGGCTTGCTGATCGCCCAGGCGCGCAAACGCGGATGGGGACTGCGACTCGCCCTGTTGGCCGCGGGCGTCGCGGCAACGAGCTGGTCCTATGTGGCCGAACGCCCCTCAAGCATAGCCGTGCCCCCGGAAGCCGAAGCGATTGAAACGTTCAACCAGCTGCAGCGTAATATCTACCGGGCCTTCGACTACGTAAAAGAGGAGGACGTCTACGATGCCCTCGCCCAATCGGTCAGTGGCGAGCTGCTCGACCGCATGTACAACGATGTGTACGACAGCCTCATCATGCGCGAAGAAGGCGGAGCCGTCTGTCGGGTCGACCAGGTCGATATTCAGTCGACGGAATTTCTGGGCAGCGATGAGACGCTGAACCAGCCGAACTACCGGGTGCGCTGCACCTGGGAGGTCCACGGCAAAGTTCGCCACTGGGGCCATGCCCACGAACGAACCAACCGCTATGCGGCCGAATACCTGCTCACGGCTGACGCGGATCGCTGGTTGATTGCGGATGTCGCGGTCCTTAAACAGGAACGCCTGACCACGGAACCCCCAAAAGCAACGGAGGACGAAACGGTATGGGACCTGCCGTAAGCATCCGCCAGCTGGTCTTCGCCTATCCGAACGACCCGTTTCAGCTGAGTATACCCCAGCTTGATATCGCAGCCGGAGAGCAGGTGGCGCTTACCGGGGCGAGCGGCTGCGGAAAGACCACGCTCGCCAATCTCATCAGCGGAATCACCCCGTCGAACCGCGGATCCATCCAGGTTCTGAATCGCACGATTCACGAGATGAGCGATGCCGATCGGCGGACGTTTCGCATCACGTCCATGGGCTTTATCTTCCAGCAGTTTGAAT
>JBLIND010000110.1:0-16828 GCA_047639095.1 Candidatus Omnitrophota bacterium
TGCTCCAGATCGGGGCGTCGCCCGCGTGCGAACTGGCGATCGATGACGGCGAGATCCTCCAGGCGGGTCTGCATGCGTGCGTCATCCACCCGCGGGGTCACATCCGGAATACGGTTGGCCGGGTCGCCAATCCTAAACGCATCGTAGCGACTGCCGAGCGTCCCGCCACGACCGGCTCGGTTGTTGGCCAGGATGGAGACGTGTCGCGGAATTTCGACGCTGGTATCGGTGAGCTGGTGGCAGATGACGGAACCAATCGACGGGTGTACCACGGAAGGATTCGGCCGGTAGCCGGTTTTCATGTTGTACGCCGCACGTTCGTGATCGCCTTCCTTGCTGGTCACCGATCGGATCAAGGAAATGTCCTGCATGCGTTCGGCGAGTTGCTCCAGCCCTTCCGAAAGTTGCACCCCCTTGAGTGCGGTGTCGATCGCTTGGGTCTCGCCGCCAATTTTTCCGCCGGGATGCGGGTCGAAGGTGTCCAGTTGACTCGGTCCGCCGTCGAGCCAGAGTAGAATGACCGACTTCGCCGGCCCGTTTTGGTTTTTCGCTTCGGCTTCCCGGGCCAGCAGGGTCGAAAGCGGTGTGAGCCAGGACAGGCCGGAAAGCCCCGCGGCTTTGAGCAGGGTGCGACGACTCAGGTGATTCGATGTGTGGCAGGCATAATCCATGTTAATGTCCCCAGGAAAATCCGGTAGAGTTGAGCAGGGCCCAGTACAGGTCCTGGAGCATGTTTTTACGTTCGCGGTCCTTCAGGCCGTTGAGCTTTGCTTCGAAGTGCGTTTTTTCTTCGATTGTGGGGCGCCGACTCAGCACCGCCAGGTAAGCGCTTTCGATGGCGATTCCATCATCCTTGGTGACCACCGCCAAGCGGGTAGCCGCGTTCATCACCAGATCGTCCTTAGTGCGTTCTTCGATCAGGTCGCCATTCATCATCACCAATCGTTGTGGGATACTTCCGCCCTGGTCGCTGAACTCATCCTCACCGATGTCGCCGAAGCGTTTGACGAATTCGTTCTGCCCGCTGGCGCGCGCGAAGCGACGGATGATGTGGGCACTGGCATCGATGGTTTCCAGTGAGGCGGCCTGCAGGAGACTGCCGGCCACCTGTTCCGGTCGCAGACGCGTCAGGCCGAATGCGGCCCAATGTGTTTCCTGATGCGAAGTGACATGTCCATCACCCTCCTCGGAAAGACTGTCACGCTGAAAGACCTGGCACTCTGCGATAATCCGGATCAAGCGGTGCAGATCGTATCCGTTGGCAATAAAGTCATCGGCGAGCACTTCCATGCCGGGCGGGTAGGGGGCTTCGAGGGGGATCTCATCCACTGGACTCGAGAGGGGGCGCCCGAGCATCAAGGCCCAGATGCGGTTGACCGCGCTACGCGCAAACGGACGGTTGCCGGGATGGGTTACCCAACCGGCCAGGCGTTCACGCAAGGTGCCGTCATCCGGCAAGAGCTCCGCGAGAAACGGAACCGCGGCGGTGATCTCCTCCGGGTCTTCTCCGCGCTTCAGGGCATACTGGTAGGGCTTGTCCTCGTCGCGAACCCCGCTCAAGCCAGAGGAGGCCGGCCCGAAGAAGGCGGCGAGCTGATGAAAGTCCTGCTGCTTCCATTTGTCGTGGAGGAAATCATTGTGACATTCGACGCAATCGAGTCGGACGCCGAGAAACCCGCGCGTCAATCGTCCGGCCAGTTTACTTTCGCTCGGTCCGGTTTTTTCATTCTGATCGATGGTTACGGTGATGAAGTTGGCTTCCGGTGCCGAGGTCCACGTTCCTTCGGCTGCGATCAGTTCGCGCACGAGGGCATCGTAAGGCGTGTTGGCTTGCAGCCGTTCGCTGAGCCAGTTGACAAAGCGTCGACGTCGGTAGACGAGGAAGGGGCCGTTTTCCACCCCGACCAGAGCGCGGGCAAAGCGTTCTGCGAGGTAGTCGCTCGTGCGCGGGTCCTCTAGCAGGTGAGCACACCACCACGCGATGCGCTGATCTTCCGGTTGTACTTCCAGGGCGCGAATTTCTTCGAGCGAAGGAATGGTGCCGGTGAGGCCCAGCGACAAGCGTCGAGCAATCAAAAGGGTGGGGGCGGTTGACGTGGGTTGGGCGTTATTCGTCTGCCAGTGCGCATTAAATGCCGCGTCAACCTGCTGCACCGTCTCGGCGATGGCTGCTTTGGGATGGACGGTAGTAGTCGGGAAGGGATCCGACTTCAACAACGACGCGGTGACCAAGGCGAGGCCGCCAGTGATGACGGCAATAAAGAGTATGTTACGAAGCCACATGGGGATGTAAGAAGGATACGATGTGCAGCCGGGGAAAGCAATCAGACGAGGGTGTAACCTCCAGGTCCATCGGCGGGTATAAGAAGGGAGCGCCGGTTCCCTGAGTATTATGAGCTTTCTTCATGAGACAAATCAAACGATGCTGTTCGCCGATATGACGGCCAATGAACAGACCAATGTACGCGCAAGCGGGTGGGGGAGGTTACGCTTGGGCGTACTTTCTCTGGCAGAATGGCTGTTTGGTGTGCTGGCGCTCATCTTTGGCCTGGCCTTTCTATCCGCTTTGCCCGTGTTGAACCTCCTCGTGTTGGGTTATCTCCTGGAGGTCAGCGCACGCGTTTCCGCAAGCGGTCGTTGGCGCGACGGACCGGTCGGTGTGCGCAAGGCGGCCGTGCTGGGACGAATGGCGCTGGGTACCTGGCTGGTGCTCTGGCCTGCCCGCCTGGTGTCCGATCTCTGGCAATCGGCTACGCTGGTCAATCCTTCGGGCGAGGCGAAAGGCTGGCGGGTATTTCTGATCGTCATCGTGGTGTGGACCTTGATTCATATTTGCTGGTCGATCATTCGCGGCGGAAAGCTTCGTCATTTTTTCTGGCCGGCCCCTCTGCGCTTTGTGAAGTGGCTGGGAAAACCGAAACACCTGAGCCACGCACGCGACGCCGTCTTCGATTACATTCAAGGCCTGCAGCTGCCCGGCTACTTCTGGATGGGCCTGCGCGGCTTCGTTGGTGCCGCCTCCTGGTTGGTGATCCCGGTTGCGCTGATGATCCTGGCTTCGGCCCTGCCGCAAGGCGGAAATCTCCTCCTCTCCCTGTTGGGTGGGCTGATATTGGCTGGGGTGATCCTGTATCTGCCTTTTCTCGAAGTTCGTTTTGCCGTCGAACGTCGATTCGGTGCGATGTATGAAGTCGCTGCCGTCCGCGCCTGGTTTCGGCGCGCCCCAGTCGCGTTTTTCTTTGCCTTTCTCATCACCTTGTTACTTTCGATTCCGCTCTATGCCTTGAAGGTCGAGATGACTCCGCAGGAAGTGGCCTTTCTCCCGGGCCTGCTCTTTGTGATTCTCGGATTCCCGGCCCGGGTCATGACGGGTTGGGCGGTTGGCCGTGCGCAAAAGCGGGAGCAGCCGCGCCATGGCTTCTTCTGCTTCATGAGTCGGGTCGCCGTCCTGCCCCTGGCGTTCGCCTATGTGCTGTTGCTGTACCTCAGTCAGTTCTTTTCCTGGCATGGGGTGTACAGCTTGCTGGAACAACACGCCTTTCTCGTTCCCGCGCCCTTGCTGGAGTGGGTCTGGGTCATTTTTTGAACGCTTAATCCCAGTCAGAACCTTATGGTCACCCCCCGGAGTCTCCCTATGAAATATATGATCCTCATCCTCTTCGCATCCGCAACCTCCTTTGCATCCGAAGCCCCCTGCTTTCGCGATCTCTTCAACGGCAAGGACCTCAGTGGTTGGGTGGATGTCAATACCTCGCTGGAGACCTGGTTCGTCGAAGACGACTTACTGAAATGCAAAGGCACGCCGATCGGTGTCATGCGCTCGGATCGCATGTACGAAAACTTTATCCTCCAGATTGAATGGCGCCACATGACCGCCGGTGGAAACTCCGGGGTTTTCGCCTGGTGTGATACCGATGTGCGTGGGAACCGCCTGCCCAATGGCGTTGAAGTCCAGATGCTGGAAAACGACTGGTATAAAATACACAACCGAACGAATGCCTACGTAAGCGGCGAGCTTTTTGGTGCGGGCAGCGTTAAAACAACCCCGGATAATCCCCGCGGCAACCGGAGCAAATCGGTCGAGCTGCGCTGCAAGGGCAAGGGCGAGTGGAACCAGTACACCGTCGTTGCGGTCGATGGCACGATCAAGCTGGCGATCAACGGAAAATTCGTAAACGGCATCCGCAGTTCCAGCCGAAAGAAAGGCTATCTCTGTCTCGAATCAGAAGGCGCGGAGATTCATTTTCGAAACATTCGTATTATGGAGTTGGAGCCCGGTTATGCCAAACCGGAAGAGGTCGCTCCGGTCGCCCAATAGAACTGCGCGTTGTACGCTTGCGTCACCGGGTCGAGGGGATGGAACATCGTGCGCTCGGATGAGGGCCTGGCGACCCCGCTTGAAGCCTTGATGCCCGCTCATTGCTTGCTGCTGGATTTGGAGGGGTCGTTCGATACGTATTTCCGTGAGTACCCCCATGGCTGACGATGCGGAATTGCGGTTGTTACGGCTGCGCGTGGACTAAAAACTCGAATCCCAGGGTGAAAAGTTCAATTCAGTGACATATTCCATTCAAACCATGCGTATATGGTTATGAACATGCAACTTAAGTTATATATATCGGTCCTGATGTTGGCCTATTCCGGTGCGCTTTTCGCGGGGCCGGCGGAGCTGGAATTCCCCAAGGGCGCGGCCATCTATACCAAGCAGTGTGTCGATTGTCATGGCGCGCGCGGGGAAGGTGTAAAGGATGAATACGACAAGCCGCTCGTCGGGGATCGCGGGCTGTCCGAGCTGGCGCGCATCATTCACAAGACCATGCCGGACGAAGATCCGAAGCTGTGCCGCGATCAGGAAGCCGAAGAGGTCGCCAAGTATATCAACAAGGCCTTTTACGGTCCCGATGCGATTATCAAACACCAACGCGCCCACATCGAATTCGCGCGGCTGACGGTTAAGCAGTATGAGCAGGCCGCAGCCGATTTGATGGCGGAGTTCCTGGGGCGGGGCACCACCCAGAAACGCGAGGGCTTGCGGGGGACGTATTACACGAAGCGCGACCGCAAGAAGGTGTTTGAACGGGTGGACCCCCAGGTCGATTTCGATTGGCAATCCGGAACGCCGGATAACGACAAATTTGATCGGGAAGCCTTCGCTGTTCACTGGCGGGGTTCCATCCTCACCGAGCAGACCGGGGTGTATGAATTTGCGGTTCAATCCGAGAACGGCTTCGAGCTCTGGGTAAATTCCGGCTCGGAAAACAAGCTGCTCATTGATGGCTATGTGGCGGCGGGACCGGATGCGCCTGCACGCCGTGCCCGCATTCGACTCCTCGGTGGACGGGCCTATCCGATCAAGCTGGAATTTTTCAAGTTCAAGGACAACACGGCATCGATCGAGCTTCGCTGGAAGCCTCCGCATAAAGTCGAGAGCGTGATTCCGCAGCGCAACCTGTCACCCGACGGGGTCCCGTTCTCCTTCGTCGTGAACACCGCCTTCCCTCCGGACGACAGCAGCGTGGGTTATCCACGCGGAACCTCGGTGTCAAAAGCGTGGGACGAAGCCACGACTTTCGCAGCCATTGAAGTCCTCGATACAGTGATGCTTAACCTGGATCGGATTGCGAAAACATCCAAGGAGGATCCCAAGCGGGCCGAGATGCTCAAGCAGTTTGCCGAACGCTTCGCCGAGCGCGCGTTTCGCCGGCCGTTGACGCCTGAGCAGAAGCAAATCTACCTGCATACCCAATTCGAACAGGCAGCCGATGCCGATCAGGCGATCAAGCGGGTCGTCCTGCTGGTGCTGAAATCCCCTCACTTCCTGTATCCGGCACTACAAGCCGGTGCGCTTGACGGCTATACCGTCGCTTCACGGCTCTCCTTCGGTTTGTGGGATTCGTTGCCGGATGAGAACCTGTTGCGCGCGGCACGTGAAGGGCGTCTGAGCAAGCCGGATGATATTCGTCGCCAGGCCGAGCGCATGCTGAAAGACCCGCGCGCGCGCGCCAAGCTGGATGACTTTTTCCACGCTTGGTTGCACATGAGCGAAGCCGAAGATATCGCCAAGGACAGCACCTTGTTTCCCGGGTTTGATGCCGCCGTCATGTCGGACCTGAGGACGTCGCTCCAACTCTTTGTGGAAGAGGTGGTCTGGAACGATTCCTCGGATTTCCGTCAGCTGATGCTGGCCAATTACATGTATCTGAACAAGCGGTTGGCCGACTATTATGATGTCAAAGAAGAGACGGGCGAGGCCTTCCAGAAGGTCTCCTTCGATCCCAAAATGCGATCAGGCGTGTTGACGCATCCGTATCTCCTGTCGACCCTGGCCTATCATCAAAGCACCTCGCCGATTCACCGCGGCGTGTTTATTACGCGCAACATGCTGGGTCGGTCCCTGAATCCGCCGCCCGAAGCCCAGCTGTTTGTCGACAGCCAGTTCAATCCCGAATTCACCATGCGTGAGAAGGTGGCGCAGTTAACCCGCGCACCCAACTGCATGACCTGTCACTCCGTTATCAATCCGCTTGGGTTCAGTCTCGAGCATTACGATGCGGTCGGTCGCTATCGGACCCACGAAAAGAAGAAGCCGATTCAATCCGAGTCGGATTATGAAACCGGCGAAGGTAAGACGATCCGGCTACGCGATGCGCGCGACCTGGCCGAGTATGCCGCGCAGGATGCCTCGGCGCAGCGCGGATTTATGATTCAGCTGTTTAACCAGTTGGCCAAACAACCCATCCAGGCGTATGGTTCACACGCGATCATCGATTTACATGAATCTTTTAAGAAATCCGATTATCATATACAGAAGCTGTTAGTGGAAATGGCCGTGGTCGCGGCCTTGCACGAAAGAGAAGAACCATGAATCCATTAAATCGAAGATCCTTTATCCGCGATCTAGGCCTGGCTGCCAGCGTCGTGCCGTTTGTCGCCGGGCTGCCGAGCCTCGCGGCCGAACCTGGACCAAAGCAGCGCCTGATTTTCATGTTCAGTCCGAATGGAACGATTCCCCCGGAGTTCTGGCCCGACGAAGAAGGCGAAAATTTTCAGCTGAAACGGATTTTGAAACCCCTCGAGGCCTACAAATCCCGGATGCTTCTCTTGAAAGGCATCAGTAACAAGGTGCGCGGCGATGGCGATGGGCACATGCGTGGCATGAGCTGCCTGCTCACCGGGAAGGAGTTGTTCCCGGGCAATATCCAAGGCGGATCCGACACCCCGGCGGGCTGGTGCAAAGGCATTTCGATCGACCAGGAAATCAAAAACTTTTTCCAGAGCACGCCGGAGACCCGGACGCGATTTGGATCACTCGAATTCGGGGTGGGGGTGCCCGATCGCGCGGACCCGTGGACCCGTATGTCCTACGGCGGCCCCAATCAACCGATCGCTCCGGTGGACGATCCGTATCAGATGTTTCGCAAGGTGTATGGCGGCATGCAGGATCGTGAATCACTGGGGTCGATCCTGGATGATCTCTACGGGGATCTGAAGCGCGTGCAGCAATCACTCGACCCGGAAGAGCGGGCGATGCTCGAAAAGCACGCCGCGTTTGTGCGCGAGATGGAACAGTCCCTTGAACAAGCCGAGGATAAAGCCCTCGTGCTCGCGCCGCCGAAATTTAAAGATGGAGTGACGGATGAGAACGATCATATTCCCGATCTTTGCCGTATGCAGACCGACTTGCTGGTCAATGCCTTTGCCAACGATATGGCCCGCGTGGCGACCTTGCAATTCACCAAGTCCGTCGGTGGGGCCCGCATGCGCTGGCTGGGCATTGAAGATGGACATCACAGTCTCTCCCATCACGAAGACAATAAGGAAGACTCCCAGGAAAAGCTGACGAAGATCAACATCTGGTTTGCCGAACAGTTGACGTACCTGGTGCAGCAGCTGGATCAAACGCCCGAGCCGGGTGGCGAGGGGAGCATGCTCGATCATACCACGATTCTCTGGGCGAACGAGCTGGGTAAAGGGAACTCTCACACCTTGGAAAATTTGCCCTTTGTCTTCATCGGCGGTGGGCTGAACGACTTCAAGATGGGGCGTTCCCTGCGCTTCGACAACATCGCTCACAACCGCCTGCTCATGTCCATCGCCCATGGCGTCGGCCATCACCTGGATACGTTCGGCAACCCCGACCTCAGTGCCGGCGGTGCCCTGAGCCTGTCCTGATCGGGCGCGGGGCCTATTCGGCTCGGTGCAGGGCAAAGAGCCCTCCGGAAGGCGTCCCCAGCCGGACCAGATCGACCGAAATAACCGAAGCTCCCGGTGCAACTTGATGGCGGGAGACGGGGACCCAGTTTTGGGTTTCATCAATAAAACTATTGTCGTTGGTCTCGCCGTGAATGACGGTATCACTTGGCGTAAGCGCGGTCGTGATTTGGCTTGCGGGCCGATTAACCAGCGCGATCGCGTCTGCCCTTGCTCCGCCATTCTGAATCTGTGGATCGAAAACCTGGGGCCGGTCAATGATGGGTTGCGCATTGTTGCTGTTCGAGAGGGGCCTCCCACCAAAAATAGATCGCCTACCGCGATGGTGGCGGAGAGTTGATACGTACCCGTGAGGTAGTCCGTGCCTCCGTACCCGATGCTTCAGGTCGACAGATCAGCCGGAAAGGGGTTTGGGTTATAAAGTCCCACCCATTCTTTGTCTGTATCAGCACCGGTCACATTGTACATGATCTCCGACAACAGGAGGTTTGCGGCCAGAGGCGATACATTTGGTGTCGGCACCGGCGCCACCTGCCACGGGCCTGCAAAATCCACGCGTTGGATGGATTGTCCGGAGACGTCCGGAGCATCTGGCGGATTTGCGAGCCCGGTTTCGTCGATTAGATTATTCAGGTTTGCTCCGCCATACACGATCGCATCGATGGGAATCGTGGTCGGCGTGGTTTGCGCGGCCGGCACATTGAATAAGGCAGTGCCATCAGCGGTTGTCCCGCTATTCAAAAGGGGCGGGTTGAAGGTAATCGACTGATTGTAGGTAGGATTTCCGTTGGTCGCATCGCTGATGGGTCCGCCCACCACGAAGACCGCTCCCGGGGCGATGATCCCGGAAAGTTGCAGGGTGCCAAAGGTGTAATCCAGGCGCCTGTAGCCCCGGCTCCAGGTCGAAAGGTCGATGCTGTTCGTACTGGTGTTCAACAATCCCACCCACTCCTTTCCATCATCGAGTGCCGGCACATCATACATCACTTCGGAAAGCACCCGTTAAGCCCGCCCGGTGGAGATGCCGGTAACCAAGAGGATGCAGGTACTCGCCAGGGCGGTGAACAGCCCCGCGCGCAGGTGATTTGGAACGCTGTATGGGATCATGGGACTGTGCTCCGTACTCGATTTAGGGGTGCTTGCGCTTACCACCTTATGATGCGAGACCTGGGATCCAAGATCAAATCCATTGATTCACGCATCTGCTCCGGGACTTATTCTTCGGGTTTCAGTAAGGCTTGAAAACCCGGCGTGCAGAAGTCGCTGAGTTTCCCTGCGGCATCGCGCTCGATGAAGTAGGCCTCCACTCCCTCGTGCGCTTCCACCCAGCGCTTTCCCGCATCCGCTCCAAGCACAATCAACGCGGTCGCAATCGCATCTGCTTTCCAGCAGCTATCGGCAATGACCGAAACGCTGGCCAGGGACTGCTTGACCGGTCGGCCGGTTCGCGGATCGATGATATGGGTGTAGCGATTCGTATCCGATCTGATATAGTAGTTGCGATAGTCTCCGGAGGTGGCCATTGCGTGTTTGTTCAAGAGGGCGATCGCGTAGATGTCGTTGATGGTTTCGGATTTCGGCACTTCGATGCCGATCCGCCAGGGGTGACCGTGTTCGCTGATTCCGGATACCCGAATTTCGCCGCCCACGTTGATGTAGTAATTGGTCAGGGAGTGAGCGGCCATAATCTCGGCCAGGCGATCGACGGCAAATCCTTTCGCGATCGCGCTCAAGTCGAGCTGCACATCTGCGGCCGTTTTGCGGAGTTGATTCGTGCCGATGACTTCCACCTGCTCCCATCCAACGCGTGCCCGCGCGGCGGTCAAGGCCGCTTCGTCCGGAACCTCAGTGCGCTCCTCGGCGCCGAAGCCCCACATCTCAACCAGCGGCCAGACCGTGGGGTCAAAGGCGCCATCGGTTTCCTGCGCGATGTCCCGGGCATGCTGCACCATTCGAGCAAAAGGTTCGGACACGGTAAATGCTTCCGTGTTGGTGGATGCGTTAAAGGTCGAGATCTCGCTGTCCTCAATGTAGGTCGACATCTGGGCGTTCAATTCCGTCAGGGCCTCCAGCAGCTCCACCCGGATGTCCTGATACCCGGATGCCTTCAGCGCGGAGTAGGGCGCGCTGAGCGCCCAGGTGGTACCCATGGTCTCCCCATTCCATCCGGAATGGGGGCGCATGGGTTGCCGCAAGTAGCTGGTCGCGATAAGGCCGCCGATGATGAGGGCCCCGACGAGGGTAGGGAGGGGTTTGAATTCGCGGGGTTCCATCATCAGGTCCTGGGTGATGCAGAAGGTCTTATCCGACGTCTACAATACTCGGGTCGTAGTCTTCAGGCGGTGTAAATCCGAGCAACTGCATCACGGTAGCCGCCAGGCTGCTGATCCCGAGATTGTCATGCGCACTCAAACGCGCCTTCGTCGTACCCGCAGGGTCGTAGATGTAACACGGAACCGGATTCAGGGTGTGGCTGGTTTTCATCCTGGGCTTGCCATCCGTATCGACCTTGGGCACGCCCGCTTTATCCAGTTCGAACATTTCATCTGCGTTGCCATGGTCAGCAGTAACGATGAGCACGCCTTTGGCGGCTTCGATGGCCTTCATCAGTCGACCGACCATGAGGTCGGTGGCTTCGACGGAAATTTCCACTGCGAGCAGGTTGCCGGTATGGCCCACCATATCGCCGTTCGGGTAGTTGATACGAATAAAGTCGTGCTTGTTGCCCGTGATCGATTCAAGTGCAACCTCGGTGATCTCCCCGGCTTTCATCCACGGACGTTGTTCATACGGGATCAGGTCGGAAGGGATCTCGACGTAGTCTTCCAGCGCGTCGTCAAACTTGCCGCTTTTGTTGCCGTTAAAGAAGTAGGTCACGTGCCCGTACTTCTGGGTTTCGCTCACCGCGAGTTGTCGCTGGCCGCTGGCGGCCAGGAATTCGCCCAGCGTCCGGTCGATGGAAGGGGGGACCACGAGGTAGGCTTTCGGGATTTTCAGATCCGCGTCGTACTGCATCATGCCCGCGAATTGCACATTCGGAATGGGCCCGCGATTGAAGGTGTCCAGGTCGGGTTCGTCGAAGGCCCGGGTGATTTCCTGAGCGCGATCGCCGCGGTAATTGAACAGGATGACGCTGTCGCCATCGACAATCGGGCCGATGGGTGCGCCGTCACGCTCGATGACGAATTCGTGCAGGTCCTGATCGATGACGCCCGGGGTTTCCGCGCGTAAGGTCTCGACCGCTTCGCTGGCCGAGTTGAAGCGACGGCCTTCGCCCTTCACGTGGGTGTTCCAGCCGCGTTCGACCATCGGCCAGTCCGCATTGTAGCGATCCATGGTGATGTAGAGGCGTCCGCCGCCGGAAGCGATGGCGAAGTCGACACCCCCAGCATTGAGCTCATCGAGGACGGCCTGCAATTGGGCGATGTAGACCAGTGCGCTGGTCGGGGGCACGTCACGACCGTCCAGCAAGGTGTGAATCCGTGCCTTGGTCACGCCTTCCAATGCCGCCTGGCGCAACATGGCGAGCAGGTGGTCGATGTGGGTGTGTACATTCCCGTCGGAGAGTAAGCCCATGAAATGCAGGGTGCCGCCCGAGGTTTTGACGTTGGAAATCAGATCTTTCCAGGTTTCGCCTTCAAACAGGGCTCCGGATGCGATGGCCTCTTGTACCAGCTTGGCCCCCTGATCGAAGACGCGACCGCAGCCGATGGCGTTGTGGCCGACTTCACTGTTGCCCATGTCGCCTTCCGAAGGCATTCCGACCGCACTGCCATGTGCGCGCAGGCGGGTGGAGAGGGCATGTTTCTGGAGCCAGTCCAGATGGGGCTTCGTGGCTTTGGCCACCATGTCGCCGGCGTCTCCGCCTCCGATGCCGACCCCATCCATAATCACCAGAACGACCGGACCCTCAGGTCGGGCGTAATTGTCGATAGAATTTAATGGATTCATCAGATTTCCTTGGTTAAGCCCTTGGGCTGTAAAAAATGGCGGTCACTATGCACAATTGCCATGGTCAGGCAACGGAAATTCCGAATTCCCGGGATCCTGATCGAGCCCTTTTTCACTCGTTTTCACGCGATAGTCGCAGCCGTAAGGTGTAGGAAAAATATAACATTATCGAACTGTTTAAATTTTCAGAAAAATTTGAAAATACAGGTTTGACCTAATCCCGATGCAGGGAGATAGTAGGCGTAAATGGACGCAGAGAAGGTAGTTGAGGCGGATACAATCGAGGAAAAGCTCGGGGACGTTCGTGAGCTGGTGAAGGGCACGTTGATCGAAACGTCGCTCGGCTTTCTCGTGCACGATCACGAATCACTGATCGCCAGCGGTAAGCTGTTGCGCTCGCGTCTGGGTTTTCGGATCGCCGAACAACTGGGTGCCGACCACCGCCAGATGGTGCATGGCGCGGCTGCGGTCGAAATGATCCACACGGCCAGTCTTTTACATGATGATGTGATCGATGGCGGCATGATTCGTCGTGGTGCGCCAACTTTCTGGGTAGAGAAGGGCGCTGCCGGGGCCATTTTGCTCGGTGACCTCTTTCTTTTTAAAGCCGTCGATCTGGTTTGTCAGGTCGATGGAACGCTCGCGCACGAACTCGTCAAGCTCACCGGAGAGGTCTGCGAGGCTGAATCGGAGCAGGAGCTGGTGCTTCAGGGGGCTGAATCCACCCTGGAAATCTGTATGAGTATTGCCCGGCGGAAAACCGGAGCTTTGTTTGCTTTTATGGCTTATTGTGCGGCCAGCGACGATGAGGCCCTGCGCGTGGCCTTAAAGGAAGCGGGATACCTGGTTGGCACGGCCTACCAGATGGCCGACGACCTGCTCGATGTAAGTGGTGATGCCGAAGCCGCGGGCAAGACGCTCGGGACCGATCGGCATCGCGACATCGTCTCCAGCGCCGAGATCGCCGATCCGGTGCGACATCTCGAAGAGCTGTGCACCCGCGCCCTGACCTTGCTGGAGCCCTGGCCGGCTGCGCGCGATGGCATGGTCAACTATCTTGAGCAGGATCTCCGCCCGGCGATGGACAAGTTGCTCGCCTGCGTATCGCGTTAGTCGATTCGCATTCCGATGATCGGAACGGTTTTGTAACTCGCTTCCGATGATCGGAAAACACGCGTGGATCATGGCTGCCTTTCGTCACCAAAATCAGGGTCGATTTAAATCGTTCAGCATCCCTCAGGCAGTTACAGATTTGCATTTGCCATCATACGTTCATGTAGGGTTTTGCATTCATTCCAGATATGACTCTAATCCCGTTGACATTTAGAAGCTGGCAGGTATCTTACGCCCGATTTTACCAGCATTTAGCTTAAAAAGCCTTCATTTATAGGACGTTTCAATGGTTGCCGACATACGGATAAAGCGAGGCCTTAACATAAAGTTGGCGGGTGAGCCCGCCCGGGATATCACCGACGCTTCCGGTGCAAAAACCATCTCCGTCTATCCTTCGGAGATCGCAGGCATCAAGCCGCGACTCATGGTGGAAGAGGGGGCCAAGGTCTTGCGCGGCACACCGCTGCTCTTCGATAAGAAGAATCCGGAATTCAAATTCTGTTCGCCGGTTGCGGGTACGGTGAAGTCGATCATCCTCGGAGCGCGTCGTTCGCTTCAGGAGATCGTCATCCAAGTGGCCGGGCGTGACAGTGCCGAGTCGTTCAAGAAGTTCGCCAGTGCGGATGAGTTGCTGGGTGCCAAGCGTGATGAGCTCCTGACCTTGCTCCAGAACTCCGGGTTGATGCTGTTGATTCGTCAACGCCCCTTCGGCAAGATGGCCGATGCGGCAACCCTGCCCAAATCCATTTTTGTGAACGCCATGGCCAACGCGCCGTTCCGGGCCGACCCTTCTGTGGTCGTTCAGGGACGCGAGGCGGAATTTCAGGCCGGCTTGAATGCCCTGACGCGCCTGACGGACGGCGAGGTGCATCTCTGCACCGATGGCAATGACGGGGCCTTCGTTCACCCGGCCATCGCGAGTGCAAAGAATGTTCGCTCCACCGCGTTTGCGGGTCCCCACCCGAGCGGCAACACCAGCACGCATATTCATCAACTCGATCCCATCGCCCCGGGCGATGCGGTGTGGACCATTTCTGCCGTGAACCTGACCCAGATCGGTGAGCTCCTGCTCACGGGTAAGATCCCCGCCACCAAGGTGGTCGTTGCCGGTGGCCCGGGCCTCGGAAAAAACAACTCCCGCTATTATAAGGTGCGCATTGGTACCCCGATTTCAGAAATCCTCGGCGATGATTTGGCTGCAGATGCCCGTATCATCAGTGGCGATATTTTTGCCGGAACGCCGATTTCCGCGGACAGTAGCGTCCGCACTTTTGACAACAGCCTGTGTGTGCTCGCCGAAGATCGGGAGCGCCACTTCATGGGCTGGCTCGCACCCGGCTTGAATCGTTTCAGCACCCACCGGTTGTTTCTTTCGCGCTGGTTTAAGGCGGATGCGACCTGGGAATTGACGACCAGCAAGCGCGGAAGTGATCGCGCCATGGTGATGACCGGCATCTACGACAAGTATGTCCCCCTGAATATCATGGTGGACTACCTGACCCGGGCCTGCCTCGCCAACGACACCGAAGAGGCGGTTAAACTGGGCATTCTCGAGTGCGCGCCCGAAGATTTTGCATTGTGTTCTATTGTGTGTCCTTCGAAAACCGATTTCTCGGCGATCATTCAAAAGGGCCTCGACTTGATTGAAAAAGAAGGTCTCTAAGGGATGAATTTTCTCCTCGATAAATTAAATAAATCCGCGCACGACTTCGAGCCCGGCGGCAAGCTGGAAAAGTTGTATCCTTTGTTTGAAGCACAGGATACCTTTCTGTTTACGCCTCCAGATGTGACCGCGGGCACCACGCACGTCCGCGACGCGGTTGACTTGAAACGTGTCATGATCACGGTCGTGCTCGCGCTCATTCCCTGCACGCTCTTTGGCATTTGGAATGCCGGGCATCAGTATAACCTCGTGAATCAGCTCGCTGGCGGCATGGTGAGTGACATCCTGATGGGCTTGCGCTGGGTCTTGCCGATTATTTTCGTGAGTTACCTGGCTGGTGGCCTCTGCGAAGTGGCCTTTGCCATTGTGCGAAAACACGAAATCAACGAAGGGTTCCTGGTAACCGGTTTGCTGTTCCCCTTGACGCTTCCGCCGTCCATTCCGCTGTGGATGGTGGCTCTCGGTATCATATTCGGCACCATCATCGGGAAAGAGATCTTTGGCGGCACGGGATATAACATCCTGAATCCCGCGCTCACCGCCCGGGCCTTCCTCTTCTTTGCCTATCCCATGCAGATGAGCGGTGAAGTCTGGACCAAGTTGAAGTCCGGCGCAGAAGTGGTTGACGGCTGGACGGCTGCAACCCCGCTCGCGATTGCGACCTTGGCTCCCAACGGGGGAAAGGATCAGGTGATCGCCGCACTGGCGGAACATGGCTATACGCTGAAAAGTATGATGATGGGCATGGAAGGGGGCAGTATTGCGGAGACCGCTGCGATACCCATCCTGATCGGAGCCTTGATCCTGGTGCTGACCGGCATTGGTTCCTGGCGAATCATGGTGGGTGGTGTTGTCGGCCTGTTCATTGGCAGCTTCCTGCTGGGGCTTTCACCGACCGAAGGTTACAAATCCTTCCTGCACATGCCCTTCACCTATCACCTGGTCATCGGCAGCTTCCTCTTCGGCATCGTGTTTATGGCAACCGATCCCGTGTCGGCTGCCGCGACCAATGTCGGCAAGTGGATTTATGGTGGTTTGATCGGGCTCCTCACCGTGGTTATCCGCGTGACAAACCCCGCTTATCCGGAGGGCGTGATGCTTTCCATTCTCTTTATGAACGTCATGGCACCGCTGGTTGACCATTACGTGGTTACGGCTCATATCAAGGCGCGTACCGCCTACATTCGAAAGTTTGGTTATGCAAAAGGATGATATTCGCACCATTGTCTTCGCGGCAGTGACCTGTTTGATCGTGAGCCTGCTGCTCTCGGTGACCTATGCGTCATTGAAAGATCGACAGGAGAAAAACGCAGAGCTCGATCGCATGATGAATGTGCTCGGTGCCTTCGGCGTGGAAACCGAGGTCGACGGCGTCAAGTTGAGCGAAGAGGACATCAACGACTACTTCACCAACATCCGCGAAGTGTTGCTCGATGCCGACATGAACATTCTCGATGGAGCCAATCGAACCAACGTCGCGGAGAAGACCAGCGGAAAATATACGCCCGCCATGATCGACGACAAGAAATCCGCTCCATACCCACTCTTCCTCTGGGAAGTCGAGGGCAAGGTGGAGAAGTATTGCTACCCTCAATACGGCCAGGGGCTCTGGTCAACCGTGTTCAGCTACATTTCCTTGAAGGAGGACTTCAAGACGGTCGTAGGTGCCACCTTTTATGGCCATAAGGAAACGCCGGGTCTCGGTGGCGAATGTTCGGAACCCTGGTTCATGCAGCAATTTGCAGGCAAGGAGATGAGTGACAATTTCCTTATTGTTAAAGGCAAGGCGGACCCCGATAATTTGAATGCCGTCGATGGCATGTCGGGGGCGACGATTACGGGCAATGGTATTCAAAAGTTCCTGCAGGAAGAATACGCCAAGTATCATAA
>JBLIND010000111.1:0-16806 GCA_047639095.1 Candidatus Omnitrophota bacterium
GGTCGGTTGTATCCCCAGAAGTACGACTGGTGATGCTTGCCGATTTTTTTCGCGGACTGCATCGGCACGGTGCTGCTGTTGTTCGTCGTCTCAGATTGAACTCGTGCAGAAAGTTGCTGATACGAGTGAGAGGATCTGAGGACGCAGGGCTGAATTCGTCCTTTTCTTTTGTCGGCTCCTCGTGCAGAAGATGAAATACCCGATGGGCAGGTCGGCTGGATAGATATGCTGGAGCAGTATGAGGCAAACGAAAATACGAATTTACATCCTGGCGTGTGTGCTGGTGTCAGGGGGGAGGGTGCACGGCGAAGAATTGATCAACCTTGCACGCCTGCCAGGGGCCATCGCGATTGGCAGCGGCAGCCACGGGCCTTTTGTGATCAGCAAGCTGACGGATGGTCGCACCGAAACCATGCAGATGTGGTCGAGCAACAGCGGAGACGGTGCCTTTGGTGGGGTGGCGTTGGGGCCGGATCCGGTCGCGGTGAACGCCGTTCGGTATTATCTCTTTAACGAGCGCTCCACCTTTACCGGTTGGCGACTTGAAGGGTCAGACGACGTAGAGATCGATGAGGATCCCGATCCCGGGGTGGCCCCGGGGTTTGCTGAGGTGTACGATCCCTTTTTGATAATTGCCGATCTCGAGCGGCCATTTGTAAGTCGAAAAAATGTTCCGGAACCCAGTGTGGTTACGATTTCCTTCTGTCCGGTGGAGACGCAATCGGTGCGGCTGGTGTTTCCGCATCTGCCCGGCGGTGCCCGTGCGACAGTTGCGGTGCCGGAGCTGGAGGTGTACCATGATCGGTCTGATCGTACCTCGCGGGCTGCGTTGAACGCAGGACCGGGGGTTGCGCTCGATCAGCGTCAACGTACCTTGACGATGGCCCAACCGGCTTTGGTAAGCGAATTACGGAATGCCCTTCTGGTGCCCGCCGGGGTTACGGTGTTTGTTCATGATGGTGCGGGTCGCCTGCTCGCCGAAGACGAGTTGGTGTATCAGGGGAGCGTAGTGGTAACACGGTTCGAAAGCGGCGGGGGTGATCAACCCACTGAACTGGAGTACGTCGGTTATGCGGTACGGGATCGTTCGGCACCTCCGCTTCCGCCCCGTCCGCCCAAAGCTGTGCGGGCGCCCAAACCGCCCAAGCCGCCGGTGAGTATTCCTTCTGCTCCAGCGGCCCCGGCAGGAACGCCCAACCTCATCGTTGGTGCAACCATCACCGGGAGCATCCGGCCGGAGTCGGCGGAAAGTTTTGTGAAAACCGGCATGGGCAACTGGTTTCTCACTCAGCAGCTACCGCAGTGGATCCAGGTGGATTTTGGCGAGGAAACCGAGTTCAACTACGTGAGCGTAGGGGGCGACCAGATCGTGCACTTCGTGGTTCAGACTTCAAATGACGCGATGATCTGGCAGCAGCGGCTGGAGGTCGATCGCATTCGTCCGCCGTATGCGTGGAACGGATTTTTCGAGACCCCGAGCGCCCGTTATCTACGACTGGTACTTCTCACTCCGTCCTGGGATGTGCATGTGCGCAAACTGATGGTGGCCCGGCTGTCGGAGCCGGTCGCACAGTAGGTGTCCCCGGAAGGGGGGACGACGACCGACCACGCAAGAGGTGGCGCTCTATTCACGGCGTGTGCGATGGGGCGGCGAACCCTGGTACGTCAGTCATACCTTCCAGCACTTCAACTATAAGAACCGATTCATCAGCCCTGTCGAACCCACCGACAAAGAGGCCGCGAACTACACGAGTCTTCGACGGAAGTAAGCTACGTAACGTTACGCTGTATGTTCTGTTTGAGGGCGGTACTTGGGTGGGAAGCGAAGCAGACGGCAAAACATATTCCTCTCAGAAGAAACAGCATTGGGTAAACAGCGAGGGGATATATATGAATTCTATCGCTATGGATCTCTCATTTTAGAAAGTTCTTTGGCGGTGCTCGACGCACCTCACAGGGGTTGGACGTATCCCGTAGGGGCAAAAACATTCAACGAAGTAGCAGGACGCCTCGAAACCCATCCAGCGCCCACAGCCACGCACCTAAAGTTTCCCAACCACTAACCGGATGGTGAGCCATCTTTTTACCGCTCGCTTCAGCGTCACGCAGGTCCCTACAGCCAGGCGCTTTACGCGTCCCCACATCGGGTAACGATGCTGGAAGCGTTGTAATTCCTTGTCGGCGCTATTCATCAATTTGCGCTGTTTGCCATGAATTTACGGGTTTGAAATCCCTCCTGGCTGGCAGCGATGAGCCGTAGTTGTAAAGGATCTGTCTGGCCTCTGCCACGTAGTCGATCTTCAGGATTTCAGCGCCGGTTGCCGGCCGGCATAAGCCGAAGAGTAGTGCTGTAATCGCTGCGGACAACAGGGGGCGCAGGGCTGGCCTGGTTGGTTACTCGACGGCATCGAAGCCGACGCCCTCTTCCGTCATGCCAGCACCCCGGCAATGGGCTCAGCCTTCTCGACTCCGGTCAGTTTGAAGTCGAGTCCGCGTGAGCGGAAGGTGAACCGCTCATGGTCGATGCCCATGCAGTGTAGAATCGTGGCGTGCAGGTCGTGCGCGGTGACGGGGTTCTCGGCGATGTTATAAGAGAACGCGTCGCTTTCTCCGTATGAGATGCCGGGGGTGATGCCGCCACCGGCAAGCCATACAGAGAAACAGCGCGGATGGTGGTCGCGGCCGTACTGCGTGGGCGTCAGTTGGCCCTGACAGTAAACGGTGCGCCCGAATTCGCCTCCCCAGACGACGAGGGTTTCATCCAGTAGCCCTCGCTGCTTGAGATCTTTCAACAGGGCGGCCTGTGGCTGGTCGGTATCCTCGCATTGCTTCGGCAAATCGCGGGTGACGCTGCCGTGATGGTCCCACCCACGGTGGTAGAGTTGAATGAAGCGCACATCGCGCTCGGCCATCCGGCGCGCCATGAGGCAGTTGAATGCATAGCTGCCCGGCTTGCGGACGTCGGGGCCATACATGGCGAGGGTCGCCTCCGACTCGTCGGAAAAGTCGCTGAGCTCGGGCACGCTGGCCTGCATGCGGTAGGCCATTTCGTACTGTTGGATGCGGGCCAGCACCTCGCTATCACCACTGGCCTCGGCCTGTCGACCGTTTAGGTCGGCCAGCATGTCGAGCATCTTGCGGCGGTCGGAGCGGCGCATGCCCTTGGGATCGTTGAGGAACAAAACAGGGTCTCGTCCGGCGCGGAACTGCACACCCTGGTGCTGGCCCGGAAGGAAACCGGCACCCCATAGATGCGAGAACAGCGCCTGCATCTGGCCCCGCCCCTGGCTGATCATGACCACGAACGATGGCAGGTCCTGGTTGACGCTGCCCAGCCCGTAGGAAAGCCACGCGCCCATCGAAGGGCGACCGGGGAGTTGGTGACCCGTCTGCATGAACGTTACCGCGGGGCTGTGATTGATCTGCTCTGTAAACATGGATTTGATCACGCACATTTCCCCGGCCATCTCACCGGTCCGGCGCAGCAAATCGGAAACCCACAGTCCGTCCTGGCGGTTCGGGTGTTTGGTGAACGTGAAGCTCGATGGGGCGACGGGAAAGCGGGCCTGGTTTGCGGTCATGCCGGTAAGCCGCTGCGAGCCACGTACCGATGGAGGAAGGTCTTTGTCGTAAAAGTCCCTGAGCTCAGGCTTGTGGTCGAAGGTGTCGAGTTGCGACGGGGCACCCTCCTGAAAAAGATAGATGATGCGCTTGGCCTTTGGCGCGAAATGGGGACCTGCGGCAAGGTTGGGGTTCTCGGTGGCCAGCAGCTGCCCGAGCGCGGGGCCGCCAAGCAGGCCGAGTCCGCCGGCGCCCGCTCCCTTCAGGAGCGCACGGCGGTTGATATTCAGGTATCGATCGTGGAGTGGATTCATGGCGGGGTTCAATCTCGGACGATGGTTTCATCCAGGTTCAGAACAGTACTTGCGATCAACATCCAAGCGGCGAGCTCCGGCTCGTTGAATGTGGTTGCGGTCCGAGCGGCCTTGGTGGCCCAGACGCCGACCTTACCGCCCTTGAATGCCCCGCCATCGGCATCCTGCAGGCCCAGGTCCGTAAGTTGGATGTCGTGGTCACCCACTTTTATCAGATTGCCGATGGTGTAGTTGCCGGAGCCGCGACGATCTTTCGGGTCATCGACCTTCGTCGGATCGAAGTCGAAGAGGGTTGCGATCGTGGATGACTCGGCTTCGAGGTCCACGATGAATTTTGCGTTGCCTGCGGCCCAGCGTCCGGCGTGTCGTTGGCCCGGTGTCGTCGGCTTACTGAATCCTTTTGCGTACCGGGACGCTACGATCGACGCAGCTGGATGGGCGGCAAACGCGTTGCCTGAGGTGCCGGAAATGTCCGCATCCCAAAAAGCGTTCTTATCCTGTCCGCCGATCAAATATTCGCCCTGTGCGGAGAGGGTAATCGGCGTGATCGCTACGTACGCGTAGCCGTCCGCATCCGGCGTCGCGCCGTCCGGGACCATCACCGAGGCCAGCAAGGTTACGCCGCCGCCGGGGAACTCGCCTTGCTTGAGCAAGGCCACGGCATCCTCAGGGGCCGCGTTGAACCGCGCCTCAAAGCTCGCCAGTCCTTCGGCCAGTATCTTGAGGTCACCGGGTGACGGACGGCGGCTGGTGACCCGTCGGAACAGGGACTTCAGCCGCTCCGTGGTGCTTTCATCGGTTTTCAAGGTGCGCAGGGCGAGTACTTTTGCGCACTCGAGATGTTGCTCGTCATTCATGGTGGCGAGCGCCTGGAGCGGGGTGTTGGTGGGCGTTCTCCGGGCATTGCAACCGTTGCGTTCCGGGGCGTCAAAGAGACCCATGCTCGGTGCCGGGCTGGTGCGTTTGTGGAAGGTGTAGATACTGCGGCGATAGAGTTCGTCCCCTTCTCCGCGCACAAAACGTCCGGTCGTTGACCCCGGGTTGGCCTTCTCGATCCAAAGCCCTGGTGGTTGGTACGGTTTGACCGGTGGTCCTCCGAGCTTTTCCACGAGCAGGCCGGAGGTGAAGAGCGCGGCGTCGCGAATTTGTTCCGCGCTCAAACGCTGTCGAGGGAAGCGACTGAGCAGGCGGTTGTTCGGGTCAATTTTCGCGAGCTCGGGACGGATGGAGGATGACTGTCGGTAGGTGGCGCTGGTGACGATGAGGCGCAGCAGCTGTTTGGTGCGCCATGTTTTCTGGTACTCGATGGCCAGGAAGTCGAGCAGTTCCGGGTGACTGGGGAACGCGCTTTGCACGCCGAAGTCATCCACGGAAGCCGCGAGGCCGACGCCAAAAAGATGCTGCCACAGACGGTTGACGGTAACCCGGGCGAGAAGCGGATTTTGTTCGGAAACCAACCAGCGTGCGAGTCCGAGGCGGTTGTCCGCTTCGCCTTCGAGCGCCGCGCTGAGGACGCGTGGAGGCCGGCGGGTCACCGGTCGGGCTTCGTCGGGCTGGTCGTACTGGCCGCGCGTGAGGACGAAGGTGGGCTTGGGCGTTTTGCCTTCGTCCATGACCATGACCCCGACCTTGGCCCCATCGGGATCAAGCGGTGAAGCAATCTTGATGAGCGGCGGATAGGCGGGAGCCGTACCGCTTTCGTGTTTCTCTGTGCTGGAGTTGAAATAGGATAGCAAGCTGTAATAATCTTCCTGGGGGATCGGGTCGAACTTATGGTCGTGACAGCGGCAGCAGTTCAAGCTGAGACCGAGGAAGGCCGTCCCAACCGTCTCTACACGGTCGGCGGCGTACTCGTTGAGGTACTCGGCGGGGATGGTCCCACCTTCGACCGTGATGGGATGGTTGCGCAGGAAAGCGGTGGCAAGAATCTGCGTAGGCTTCGCATCAGGAAGCAGGTCGCCGGCGAGTTGTTCGATGACAAATTGGTCGAACGGCATGTCTTTGTTAAATGCGTCGATCACCCAATCGCGCCAAGGCCAACCGGTGCGCAGGACGTCCTGGAGATACCCATTGCTGTCGCTGTAGCGTGCCAGGTCCAGCCAGTGTGTCGCCTGGTGTTCTCCGAAGCGGGGTGAGGCGAGCAGGCGATCGACCTGCCGCATATACGCACCGCTGCTCTGGTCGGCGAGAAAAGCGTTGAGTTCTTCAGGCTGAGGGGGGAGCCCGGTCAGGTCAAACGAAAGCCGGCGCAGCAAGGTCTCTCGGTCGGCCTCGGGAGAGAGCGTGAGTTTCGCGTGGGCGAGTCGTTTGCGAATGAAGTGATCGATCGGGTTCCCGTCACCGCCCGGAACATTGGGGCGCTTGGGAGGTATGAAAGCCCAGTGCGCTTCGTATCGGGCACCGGCTTCGATCCAACCGCGGATCGTTAGTTTCTGTGCGGGGGTCAAGGTCTTGTGGGTCTCCGGCGGCGGCATGATGTCGTCCGGGTCGGACGCATTGATGCGATGCCATACTGCACTCGCCTTAGAAGACCCCGGGGTGATCGCCGTCTCGCCACTTTTCGATTTTCCGAAGGCGTGCTGCTGCACATCGAGACGCAGTTCCGCCTTTCGATGTGCCGCGTCGGGACCGTGGCAGGCGAAACAGTTTTCCGAAAGAATGGAGCGGATGTCCCGATTATACGTCGGGGCTGAAATATCAGCCGCTCTGGCGACATGCACCAGTCCCGACACGCCTATCAAAAACAGGCCGAGGATCTCAATCGACCGTTTCATCCGTTTAGCTTTTTCGCGTTCATGTTTTGCCTATCAGGCTGCATGGATCACCACCACATCCACAGTGGCCAGTCCGAGCGCATAAGAAGGTACTAATATTCCTTGTGAAATAGCAATGGATTTACCTCATGTGCGGCGCAGGCCGGAACCGTGCCAGAGCCACTTTGTTCCGGCGCGGGGCCACGGTCAAGACGACCTTGTAACCGCGACCATTCAAGGCAATGCTTCAGTCTCTTCAAGGGGTTGGGTGAATGTTCACAGCCCGAAACCCGATATCGTGGTTATACAAGCCGTTGCACAACGAGCTGAAGCATCTAAATTTTCGCGGAGTGCTCCGAGAGCCACGCGGCATATTGAGACTCATCGATCTCCCGGGCAGCCAAGGCGAGGGTCTGAACGGTTGCGTCCACTTCTGAAGCGGTAAAACGGTAGCCATTCAGCTCAAGGAAGAGCACGGCGGTGGTGAAGCCCATTCGCTTATTACCATCGTTAAACGGATGATTGCGAATCAAGCCACAGGCATACGCCGCGGCCAACTCGGGGTCCCGTAGGCGTAGAGCTGTTCCGGGCGAGCAAGCGCCGAGTCGAACAGCCCCGGATCCCAAAGTCCGCCCAACCCACCGAACTCAGCGAGTAAGCGATCTTGCAGGGCCAACACGACGTCACGCAGCACCCATTGCGGTTCGTTCATTTTGCCAATTCACGCAGGGTGTTGCGATAACGACGAATGACCTCCTCGGCCGCCTGCATCTGCTCGGCAAACTGCTCGCTCCCTTCGGTGACTGGCGTCAATCGCAGGCTCCCATCGGGCGCGTCGGTCATGCACAGGGTGTCGCCCTCCGTGAGATTCAGCTTGGCCATGACCTCTTTGGGAAGCACCACGCCAACCGAGTTGCCAATTTTCCGTTAAAAATCTGCCCTAAAACTGTGGCCGATCCCCGATTCACATGAGCGGGACACGCCCCTTCACAATTCCTGGATAACGTTTTCGATTCCTGAGAGGACGGAGGTGTCTGGCCAGCAGGCGATGGTTTCTTTCAGGTGGGGGGTATCTTCCAGGGAGCAGAGCACGCCTTTGCCAGAATGGTGGGCCAATCCGTTCAGGGTTTTTCTGAGGTTTCTTGCGTGGTGGATCTCGGGGGTGCGCCGCAGGGTTTGAATGAGGCCAAGGGTTTTTCCATCCGTGTAGGCGATGTCGATGTGGTAGCGTGTGGGCATATCTGATAGGGGGTGCTCATGAGTGATTTCGCAGTCGGTTTGAATGTCCACGATGCCGAGGGAGTCTTTGACCTCCATAATACGTTTCAGTAGCGCGTCCCGGTACCAGCCTCCGCATAGAAAGGAGGCCATGTCTTTCCAGGGTCGGACGACGAATTTTTGGTCACCCAAAATGAGGCGCCCTTGATTCCCATCCTTGGGTTGTTTCAGGGTGGCGGCGATGGTCATGCCATCCACGTTTTGGGAATTGATCCGAAAGGGTTTGCCGGGCGCTTTTGAAAAATCCCGCACGTTTTGACTGAACGTTTTGATGCGGTCTCGTTCTTCCCACACGGCCAGGGCCGCGGCTTGATTCCGTATGGACTGATCCAAAGAGTCTGTTGCCCGTTGTTCATCTAAGCGGTATCCAGACAGGTGGAAGAAATCATTCACTTTGCGGATCACGGGCTCGAAAGCTTGGAGTTGCGTCTCCCCGGCGTTGGCCCAGCGATAGGCCATGGTTTCGTTGTCCGGGAAAAAGCAGGGGATCCCTTTGTCCCGACAGTACATCCAGAGAATGGTGAATACCGTGCGGGATGCACCGTACAAGTGCAGCGCGTGACGACCCGGGGGCAGGCTTTCGATCACTTTGATCAGTCGCTTCGTATAGGCATCCGGTTCGCTGGTCTGAACATTCACTTTTTCAAGATGGATGCCTTCAGGCAGGCCCTGCTGAAGGTGCTCGTAAATCGATGCATGTTCCTGCGCGACGGCAACAATGTGGCGGGCGGCCTTGAGCTGACATGCGGAACGATAAATGGGCACGGCGTGTTCACAGGAGAGGTGCAGGATCGTGTCAAAATTCATGGGCAGACTATAAAGGGGTAGTTCCTGAAAATAAAAGGATCAATACGGTCAGCCCTTACCAGGTGCCAGACGGGGCGTTATGTCCCTCTTATCCGGGGATGTGGAAGAGAGAATCGTGCGATCTCACCACTTACGGCAGAACAGTGATTGCTCCGCGAATCCAGGGGACCAAATGCTCGAAGTCGCAGGTCTGGGTGTCGAAGCGCTCCATAAGGAATGCATAGGCTTCGGCATCGTTGAGGACGAGTTTATGTCCGTTCATGCGGAGAAAGACATCGGTAGTAAAAAAGGCGACACGCTTGTTTCCATCCACGAAGGGATGGTTCATGAGCAGCGACTCGAACAGGGCCGCAGCCATTTCCACCAGGTCGGCGTAGTATCCGGACTGCGGACGATACAGCGCACTCTCCAGCAAGCCCGGATCGCGAATACCATCGGATCCGCCGAAGCGTTCTATGAGACGCTCGTGAATGGCGATCACCTCGTCGGTGCTGGGAAAGTAAACCTTCACGTTGCTATTTGGCCAGGTTGTGGCCGAGCTCGTCGTGTTCGCTCATGGAATCTTCCAGGTGTTGCATCACCGCAGGTCGAACACGGTGCCGACGCAGGTAGTCGCTGATCGCTTCGGTCAATACGCCGGAGATGTTTCGATCACTCTCCTGTGCGAGTGCCCGAAGGTCCTCCCAAACCGATTCTTCCACCTTGGAACTGATCTTTATCGTGCTCATTTGCGTATACTACGCCACGATCTTGCCATGTCAAGATGTGTCAATTCGCCCCTTGTCCTGGTCAGCCGGTAGTGCGCAGGCCGCTGGCGATCGCACTGATGGACAGGACCAGTTCCTGGGGCAAATCACCACCGTCCGCGCGCCATGCGCGTAACAAGTCCACCTGTTGTCGGTGTAGCTCAAGCAGGGGCTCCTCCCGTAACAGAAGCGTCTTTGCATAACGCGGGCGGCGAGCACTGATCGGAGCCGGAAACAAGCGCGCGAGGTGGCGATGGGTGAGTTCCCACTCATCGGTGATTCGCTGCATGAATCGTTCGCGCAGCGACGTATCTTCGACCAGCGATGCATAGCGCTCCATGAGCTCCATCTGTGTACTCATCAAATTGGTTTCCACCCCGGTGAAAATATACCGGGGGAGGGTGCTCTTGCCGATCGATTCCGCCAACCGGGCAAAATCCTCCGGCTGTTCGCGGTCCAGTCGATCGAGGGCCGAGCCCACGCCAAACCAGCCGGGCAAATAGAAGCGCGCCTGGGTCCAACTGAACACCCAGGGGATGGCCCGCAGGTCGCTGAGGCTGCCGGTGCCCGTTCGCCGCGACGGACGGGAACCCAGTTGCGTCAGTTCCAGTGCGTCAATCGGCGTTGCCTGGCGATAGAAGGTAATAAAGTCCTCGGCCTCGAGCAGGCTCCGATAGGCTTCTTTACTCCAGGTGGCGAGCTGGGGCAGCAGGTCATTCAGCGGCTCGTCAGGGGAGGACGTTCGTCGATGGTGAACTGCGGTTCGGGTCACGCAGGCGGCTAACGATTCGAGATGGTAGCGCGCGCTGTCGGGATACGCGTACTTCTGCGCAATGGTTTCGCCCTGTTCGGTCATCCGAAAATCCCCTTGCATGGAACCGTGCGGCAAGGCGCGCATGAACCAGTTGGTGGGGCCGGCCCCGCGACTCACGGTGCCGCCGCGTCCATGGAAAAAGCGGATCTGAACCCCATGCCGCGCAGCCACGGCGATGATCGACTCCTGCGCCCCATGCAAGGCCCACTGACTGGCGAGAATGCCGCCATCTTTATTGCTGTCACTATAGCCGAGCATGACTTGCTGGACGGCACATGCCGGTGCCGGATACTGAAAAGCCAGACTGTGCTGTGCAACCGAATGCACTAAATACGCCTCAACAATTCCCGCTGCGTGATCCAGGTCATCCAGGGTTTCAAACAGTGGCACGACCTGTAACGGAGTAACCGGTAGCCCATCTCGAATTTCGGCCAGGCCCGACTCGCGGGCGAACAAGTGGACGACGAGTAAATCCGAGAGCTGTCGGGTCATGCTGACAATGAGCGCGCCAATGCCCGGGCCGAAGGTGCGGCGATGATCCGCCAGTACCCGATAGGATGCGCGGACGGCATCGGCTTCCGGGCCCGCCGATTCATCCCAGTGCAGAAACGGCCGACGTTTGCCCAGCTCCTGGTTCAGGAATTCAATTCGCCGCGTCTCGGGCCACTCGGGGAAAAGCTCCCCATCGGGAATACCTGCCGCGATTAACAGCTGCGCTACCGCCTTGTCGTGAAAGGCGCTGTTCTGACGGATATCCAGATCGGCCAGGTGAAAACCAAAGGTCTCGAACTTGTGCAGCAAGGGCTGGATCACCCGTTCATTCAGGCGAACCGCCCCGTTTTCTTTCAAGCTGTCGGAGAGGATGGTCAGGTCTTTGCGAAAGGCGTCCGGTGACACCACATCCGGTGTGGTGGCTAGTTTCAGACGAAGCAGATAGGCAAAAGCGCGCCAAGGCTCCCCGGCATTCCGCTCCAAGACCCGCTGGCCTTCGGCTCCAAATTGCTCTACCAGCTCGTTGATCCGTGCGGCGAGGGCAAAGGGAACCTGGTCATCTGCAGGAGTTATCGAAAGATGGTAGGCCACCTCCGCCAGCTCCCTGCGAAACAGTTTAATTGCCTGTTCACGTAATTCGGCCAAGGTCTGGCGGGTGACGTCTTCGGTGACGAAAGGATGTCCGTCGCGATCGCCCCCGATCCACAGGCCAAAGCGTACACGCGGTCCACCGCCGGCATCGGCCAGGGTTTGGGGGTCGAAGCCGACCTGTTTCCAGGCCGCCTGAAGACTGCGTTGCACGTCTTCCAGCGCATCTGGAAAGATATCCCGCAAGTAATGCAGTGCATTGCTCAGCTCGCGCTCGATGGTCGGTTTTTCGACGTGTAACTCGCCCGTCTGCCACAGGGTTTCCAGGGCCGCAAGAAAATCAGCGCGCACCTCATCCCGTTCGTGTGGGCTGAGCGTGGGGTCTTTGAGTTTGAGCAGCAGGAGGTATATGTCGCGGTGCCGTTCACGCACGCTGGCCCGTTTTGCCTCCGTCGGGTGGGCCGTAAAAACCGGCTCGATCCGCACGGATTGAATGGCTTCGGCCATCTCAGCTTCCGTCACCCCGTCGCGTTTGAGCGATTCAAGCACGTGGACCCAGAGTCCGCGTTCGGCCTTCGCTCCCAGCAACTCCGTACGACGCCTGCGCGTTGCGTGCGCCACGCGCTCTTCAACCATGTTCAAGAGCTGAAAAGCAACCGAGGTGACTTGAGCTGCTTCGCCAGGGGGAGGGGGCGATCCTTTGCGATTCCCAGCCAACCAGGGTAGCGCCCAGGCGAGCTCGGCATCCGGCGTGCGCTGGAGGGCTTCGGCCAGGCCGTCCATGACTTCGCGCACTTCGCGTTCGAGTGAAGTCAGGCCGGCATCGACGATCTCGCGAGAGGTCGTGACATGCGCGGGGTCTACAGGTGGATTAGATGCGGGTGTTCGTAGGTCAGTCATGATGCTTCAGTTGTTCTACGGTTTAATCGATCATTCAGCCCGAACATCAAGCGGTATCCGGTCAAATTGTGTTGCGCGGGGAACGCAGGATTGGATTCCTGCGTTACGGGTTGGCAGATTTTTGGCGTTGCTATTGCGCCCTGGAGCCGCACCATCACTGCCTGTGCGAACGATGTGAGGTGCGCTATTTGTGCTTCTTGGTATTCCTGGGATTCTTCCGCATGGCGCGTTTGCCCGTAGCAGACTTCGTCCCTTTGACCGCAGCCTTGCCGGATGCTTTTGCACCCGGCTTCCCGCTCCCACGTGTCGACGCGTTCCGACTGGCACCGCGCGTGCCCGCTTTTGCCGGGGCTTTCGTGTCCGACCGCTTGGGTCTTGCGGCGGGCTTGTTCGAGGCCTTGGAAGAGGCTAAGGCCGCCTTCTTCTTTTTCGCCATCTTTCGTGGCACGGTCACCGGGCGGTTGGCGCGGGAATAGATCGATCCCGTGGTGGATTTTTCAACCCGGCTTGGAATTTCCTGCCGCTGCTGCTGCTCCGGGGGCGGAGCTTTGTAATCAAAGCCGTCCGCCTTTTTCCGCGCGAGGGTGCGCTTGATGTATTTCTCCAGGCCCAACTGACGATTTTCATCAAAGGGGGTTAGAAAGGTAATCGCGGTGCCGGTCGATCCGGCCCGTCCGGTTCGCCCGATGCGGTGAATGTAATCATCGTTCTCTTCGGGGAAGTCATAGTTGATCACGTGGGTCACACCCTGAATATCCAGCCCGCGTGCGGCGACATCCGTGGCCACCAGGACCCGGATCTTCGCATCCTTGAAATCCCTGACCGCGCGCTGGCGATGGTTCTGCGTTTTGTCCCCATGTAAGGCAACCACGGGAATTTTTGCCGTGCGCAGAATTTTTGTCAACACATCGGCACCAATCCGGGTCCGCACGAAGGCAATCACCGCAAACAGATCGTGATCTTTCAGCAGGTGAAGCAGGAGCGCGGCTTTGAGGTGTTTATCCACGGGGTAAACGTGTTGGGTAACCGTGTCCGCCGGGCTGGTGCGATTGCCCACCTCGGCGGTCAGGGAGTTTTGCAGAAATCGCCGGGCGAGCTTTTCTACCGCTTTCGACAGGGTCGCGGAAAACAGCAAGGTCTTACGCGCTTTGGGCAGCGGCTTGGCAATTTTTTCAATGGCCGGAAGAAAGCCCATGTCCAGCATGCGATCGGCTTCATCGAGCACAAAGTATTCGACGCGGTCGAAACGCGCGTGACCGCGATCGACCAGCTCCTGCAGTCGGCCCGGCGTGGCAATCACCATATCCACCCCGGACTCGAGGCGTTCGATCTGATTCGCTTCGCCAACACCTCCGGTTACGACCAGGACCTCGAGCTCTGTATATTTCCCGTAGGTCTGGATGTTCTGGGCGATCTGATTGACCAGCTCGCGCGTGGGCGCGAGGATCAACACTTTGGTGCAAGGCGGGGCATCGCTCGCAGGTCTCGCGTGGAGGTCCGAAAGGATGGGCAGCACGAAGGCCGCTGTTTTACCCGTGCCGGTCTGGGCAATACCGATCACATCGCGCTTGTTGAGGATCATCGGGATCGCTTGGACCTGAATCGGGGTCGGGGTTTGATACCCGGCATCCTCGACGGCTTTCAGGATATCTTCGTGTAAAGGGAATTGATTGAAGGACATGCGCGCACAATGCATTGACCCGGGCAAACTGCAAGACTTATCCCGTGTTGTGGGCCGGGCCGTGGCTTACCCGTTTGCCCCGTTTATTCGGGGACGTTGACATACGGAGTCGCTCCCTGTACGGACACCGGCGAACCTGTAATCCCCTGGATCCCTATGAAAGACGTTGAAGTGAATAAAGAGCCGGTCGAGCTCTACAAGATTTTGAAATTCGAGGGATGGGCCTCCAGTGGCGGCGAAGCCAAGCAATTCATCGCGGATGGACAGGTCCAGGTCAACGGCCAGGTGGAACTCCAAAAGCGGAAAAAGATCATTCCCGGGGATGTGATTTCCTTCGGCGAAGAGACGGCCCGCGTCGTGCTCAAGCGTTCCGTTGCAGAGTGACGTTCACCCGCTAGCGGTCTTCGTTCTTCGGCTTGGGTATCCTGAATTCCTCGCGCGCGGCCGCTTCGCGAAGCTTATCCTTCTTGCTCGGGCGCAGGCCCTTTACCCCGCCCCCGCCCGGTGCAGGTGCCGGTGGTCGTTCGGTTACCTCGAACCCTTCAATTTCTTCGCGGGCGATGCGCTGACGTTGCCGTTTTTCAATGAGGTGGAAATGCGCTTCTGCATCCGCCGTAACAAAGCTGATGGCCTGCCCTGATTCACCTGCACGACCTGTCCGCCCGATGCGATGGGTGTAGTCAACCGTGGATCGCGGCAGGTCGTAATTCAGCACCACCGGGAGGTCGACAATGTCGAGTCCTCGCGCAGCGAGGTCCGTGGCGACCAGTACCTGGATAGTCCCTTGTTTAAACGCCTCCAGCATACTGCCACGCGAACCCTGGCCGACATCCCCATGAAAGGCCTGCGCCTCAATCCCATTTGTACGCAACTTATCTGCAACGTGTTCAGCCGTATATTGCCTGGCAACGAAGACCAATACGCGCTCCCATTCCTCCAGGATTATCAGGTGACGAAGCAAGGGGCCTTTTTTGTTCGAGTCGACGCGGATGGCGCGCTGGGTGATGGCCGGGGCATCGGATGCCACGCTTTCGATTTCAATGTGAGCAGGATCGTTCAGCACTTCCGCGGCAATCGCCTGTACGGCCTTGGGAAAGGTGGCTGAGAACATCAGGTTATGTCGCTGCGCGGGCAGGAGGGCGAAGAGGCGCTGCATCTCATCGGCAAAACCGAGATCGAGCATGCGGTCGGCCTCGTCGAGGACCAGGGCGGTTACATGCGTAAGGGTCACTGCATTTTTCTCGACCAGGTCCAGCAGGCGGCCGGGTGTTGCCACGATAAAATCGGCTCCGCCTCGCAAGGCCATCATCTGAGGATTGATGGATACCCCGCCGACAGCACTTACGGCCTTGATGCGTTCGGGTAGCTCGCGTGAGAACTGCTGGATGACCTCGCGAACCTGGGCCGCCAGCTCGCGCGTGGGCACCAGGATGAGCGTGTGAACACCTTCACGTTTCGTTCGAGGATGGGCTAGCCAGCGCTGTAACAAAGGCAGGACAAAGGCGGTGGTCTTTCCAGAACCGGTAGGAGCAACGACCCGCACATCGCGTCCTTCGAGGATCAGAGGAATCGTCGCGGTCTGCACGGGGGTGGGGGTTGCATACTGACGCGCGGCATGAACCAGCGCATCCTGAATACCTAATTCTGAAAAAGACATGACTGCTTATAGGCGCGAACGTCCCGACCGCAACAGCATTTCTCGATGCAGGTGAACCGGTGTTTCGTGGTACACCCGGTTTGCTGCGAAAGAAAAGATGACCGGAGCGGTCCATTTTGCTATAAGCAACCCATCATGATCACCTTGGAGATAGTATGAGCAAACGTTGTCGATGGGGGATTCTCGGTACCGCCGGGATCGCTCAGAAAAACTGGAAAGCAATATGGCATGCAGAGAATGCCACGATTACCGCCGTTGCATCGCGTAGTATGGATCGCGCACAGGCGTTTATCGACGCCTGTCAGGCGAGTGTCCATTTCGATCCGGCCCCCGAGGCAGTAGGGAGCTATGAAGCCCTGCTCGCGCGCGATGATGTCGATGCGGTTTACATTCCGCTACCGACCGGCTTGCGCACGGAATGGGCGATCAAGGCTGCTGAGGCGGGCAAACATGTCCTGGGCGAAAAGCCTTCCGGTAAAAGCGCGGCAGAGGTTCAGGCGATTCTCGATGCCTGTGCTGCAAACGGCGTTCAGTACATGGATGGGGTCATGTACATGCACAGCACCCGACTCGATGCGATTAAGCCGGTGCTGCATGACGCTGAGCGCATCGGCGAGCTCAAACGCATCGCCACCCAGTTTTCGTTTCGAGCCCCGGACGACTTCCTCGCCGGAAACATTCGCTTGAACAGCGATCTGGAGCCGTATGGCTGCCTCGGCGACCTCGGTTGGTACACGGTCCGTTTCATCCTCTGGGCGAAGGACTTCGTGCTGCCAGAGCGCGTTTGCGGACACTTGTTGCAGACCGTGCATCGAGCTGACAGCCCGGAAGCGGTGCCCGTGGAATTTTCAGGTGAATTGTTTTATGCGGATGGGTTCTCCGCGAGTTTTTACAATTCCTTCCTCACCGAACATCAACAGTGGGTGAATGCCAGTGGCAGCAAAGGTTACCTGGCCCTGGAAGATTTCGTCCTTCCGTATTTCGGAAGTTCGATGGGGTTCGATGTGTGCAACCATCATTTCCATATCGATGGCTGTGAATTCAATTACGAGCCCCGCAAGACGCGCGTTACCGTGCCTGAGTATGCGAGTGGCCAACCGAATGCCCAGGAGACGAACTTGTTCCGCAACTTTTCGCGGCTCGTACTCGCCGGTACGCCGGATTCGACCTGGGGTGAAATGACCCTCAAGACCCAGCAGGTGCTGGATGCCTGCC
>JBLIND010000112.1:0-16785 GCA_047639095.1 Candidatus Omnitrophota bacterium
CGATGACAGGATGCCTTACTTATATGACGAACCAGTCCGAATCCACCTTGCTGCAACAATAGGCAATAGCAGATTTTATTTCCGGCTCTCTCAAAGTCGTCAACGACCTCACGCCCTGCAGGGCCAGCTCCCGCTGAGATTCAACACGATATGGATAGGCAATTATTTGTTCATTTTATAAGCAGTCGAAGGTGTTAAACATTTTAAGGATGTATAATTTTGATACATATGGATAAATAGATATGGATAAGAAATTAATTGTTTATTTTATAAGCAGTCGAAGGTGTTAAACATTTTAAGGGTGTATCAAGTTGATACACATAGATGAATAATGGATATCAAATTGCTTTTCGCACTGATGCACGAAGCGGCGGGTTTGAGGTTGCGATGGGGGAGATCATGGTGGGGAAAACACAAAGCCTTCCCCTCGCAGTCGGTCAATCGTCTACGTAGAAGAGCACGGGTTCTGTGTCATAGTCGGGGAAGAGGTCTGGGTCCCCGGATTCGTAGACCCAATCCCCGTTCGGCGGGTCCGTGCCGCTGTGGCTGCTCAGATCCACGCGCACGTCTTGCTCCCACAACCCGAGACACTTGAGCCTTTTCTCAATCACATTGCGTTCGTCGATGAGGGACCCGATGCGCATCTCGCGCTGGCAGGTGGGGTCGATCATGGCATCAGCCTCCCAGACCTTCTTTATGAGGTCTCGCCATTTCTTGGAAGGAATGCGGCGGGGCCGATGGTCGGAGACCTCGATGATCTCAACCTCATCGCCGACTTCATCCACCTCTTTCTTGGCCCGCTGGTTCCGTTGTCCTCTCATTTTATTGGAGTGCCACCCGTAGTAGCGCACGAGTTGGAAGCTCTTGTCCGGAATATGTTGGGTGATGGCGGCGACAAAGTTACAGGGGGTGAAGATTTGAAAGTTGCGGTGGATCTTGGGGTTCATCCCGGAGCGGTAGATGACCGTGCCGTCCCTGTTCACGGCATTCGGCGGCGTGAACTCCACCTTCTCGGTCGAGAAGGGGTTGCGGATGATGTAACGGGCGATGCGTTCGAGGTCGTCACGTTCATCGGGCTGGATGTTTCTATAATTACTCTGTGTTTACTCTGTGTTCCTGAAGCAGAGCCGTCGAAATCCAAGGTGATCCGCTTAATCTTGTGACGAGTAAGTTCTTCGAGGACAAAATCCCGGTTCGCCGCACCCAGGCGTTCGGTCCAGGTCGATACTGCGGGGAGCTGTTGAAATCCGACCAGCTCCTTGACCCGCGGATCCTCGGAATAGTTATCCAAGCTGCGCAGTCGAGGGAAGCCGAGGTGATATCATGATGGAATACAAAAGATATGTTGGACAGGTCGAGTTTGATGATGACGCAGACATTTTTCATGGCGAAGTCATCAACCTCCGGGATGTTGTGACGTTTCAGGGATCAACGGTACAGGAGTTGCGAAAAGCGTTCGAGGAGTCCGTGGATGAATATCTGGAGTTTTGTGCGGAGCGCAGTGGATCCCCTGAAAAACCTTATTCGGGAAAATTCATGGTGAGGGTTGAACCCGAACTCCACAAAATGCTGGCCATAGGAGCTAAGAAAGAACGGAAAAGCCTGAATGCCTGGGTACATGACACCTTGGCGCATGCCACAAAATGAATACCACTCAACCAACGGCTGGTGAGAGCGCTTCGCGTCCCACAGCCTAAACGTTCTCAACGTGTTCCTTGGAGCAAAGGAAGCCTTCGCGATCACATTCTATTTAGTTAGATTAGCAGGTATGTGTGAGTTTATTTCATCACATTACTTTGACCCATTACTGTATTCCTTCACTTCTCTGCCAGGCAGTCGTGCCGGAAATCGTTCCTTGGTATCCTGTAAAACAGGATGCTCCACTACAGGTTACCCCGCTTTCCGGAAGCTGCGTTTTTCCGGCGGCTTCTTGAACACGCGTTTGATCTGGCGGACATTGACCCGCTCTTCACCGACCACGGCCGCGAGGGCTTCGATCAGGGCCTGGCAGGGGTTGACGGAAAAGCGGGATTCGGGCTTCACGGAAACGCAATCGCCGGTGGGGTACATAAGGTCGATGATGAATTCGACTTCACCCGGATGGGCGAGGCAGGCTGCCTTCAGGGCCTCGAGGCTTTCATCGGTGATCTCTTCCTGGTTGAGCTGAACCGTCAGGCGTTCGGCATAGATTTTTCCGCAGTCGACGAGGGGATACACCTCGTTGATCATCAGTTTGGGTTCTTCTTCCAGGCTGACCTCGGCGCCGATGACCACCGGCATATCTTCGTGCAGCCCCCAACCAAAGATCTTGAACGCGCCCGGAAAAATCACTGCATCGACGGAGGTTTCTTTACCCTCGAGACGGAAAGCGGCCATGGCTTCCTGCGTTTTACGCGTGAAGAGCTTGCGGAAATCGGTGATGAGTCCGGTTACGCGTACCTGGCTGCGCTCTTCGAGTTTTCCTAGCTCGCTGAGTTTGGCGGTGGCGAAGGTTGCCGTCTCCCATTCGAAACGATCCAGCGGGTGGCCGGAAATATAAAACCCGAGCAGCTCTTTTTCGTAGGTCAGCATTTCCACCATCGGCCAGGGCTCGACATCGGGGATGTCTTCGTCGTTAGCGGCTGAATCGCCGCCGTCGTCGAGCATGTCGAAGAGGGATCCCTGGCCCGACTGTTTGTCGGCGAGGGTTGATGCGGCCCGGCTCATCGCGAATTCGACGCCGTCGAACATGCGGCGACGATGCATGCCGGTCCAGTCGAAGGTGCCGCACTTGACGAGGCTTTCGAGGACCTTCTTGTTGCACTCCTTACTGTCCACGCGCATGCAGAAATCCATAAGGCTCTCATAGGGCCCGTTGGCTTCCCGCTCGCGAACGATGGCTTCCACCGCACCGAGGCCGACGTTCTTGATGCCGCCCATGCCGAAGCGAATGCCGTCCTCTTCCGGGCGAAAGCGCGCACCCGAACCCTGCACGGTAGGCGGTCGGACCTCGTAGCCCATCTCCATGACCTCGGCGATGAAGCCCGGGAGCTTGTCCGTGTTGTTCATCTCGCTGGAGAGCAGCGCGGCCATGAATTCGGTGGGGTGGTGGGCTTTGAAATAGGCGGTCTGCCAGGAGATCACCGCGTAGGCGGCACTGTGCGATTTGTTGAAGCCGTAAGAAGCGAATTTTTCGATGGTATCGAAGATATGTCCCGCGAGTTTTTCCGGAATGTTGTTCACTTCCTTGGCGCCGGCGACGAAGGACTTTCGCTGCTGCTCCATGATCTCCAGGATCTTCTTTCCCATCGCGCGGCGAAGCAGGTCACCCTGGGCGAGGGTGAAGCCGGCCAGGACGTTGGCCGCGAGCTGGACCTGTTCCTGGTAAATGAAGACGCCGTAGGTTTCTTCGAGCACTTTTTCCAAGAGCGGATGGTCGTAGACGATTTCCACCCGCTTGTGCCGGCGCTTGATAAAATCGGGAATCATGTCCATTGGGCCCGGACGATAGAGCGCGATCATGGCGATGAGATCCTCGAAGCGCGTGAGCTGGAACTGACGGAGGAGGTCCTTCATGCCCTTGGACTCGACCTGGAACACGCCGGTGGTGTCGCCGGCGTTCAGGAGCGCGAAGGTTTTTTCGTCGTCGAGCGGGATGTCCTCAATCACAATGGGTGTGCCGGTAGTGATCGCCACGTTGTCGGCCGCTTCCTGAATCACGGTCAGGGTTTTTAAGCCGAGGAAGTCCATTTTGAGCAGGCCCGTTTCCTCGAGTGGCTTCATCTCATACTGGGTGACCGCCTGTTTGTTTTTATCCCGACAAAGCGGCAGAATTTCCGGCAAGGGTTTTTCCCCGATGACCACACCCGCAGCGTGGGTTCCCTGGTTGCGTGGCAGGCCTTCGAGGACCACCGCGTACTTCATGATCTTTTTGGCGTCGTCTTCGGTTGCGCAGGCCGCCTTGAATTCCGGATTGAGCTCCAATGCTTTTTTCAGGGTCATCCCCGGGTCTTCCGGGATCATCTTGGCGAGTCGGTCGCAGTATTGCAGCGGGATGTCGAGTACGCGACCGAGATCGCGGATGACGGTTTTGGCTCCGAGGGTTCCGAAGGTGATGATCTGGGCGCAATTTTCCTTGCCGTATTTGTCGATCACGTACTCGATGACTTCCCCGCGGCGCGCCTGGCAGAAATCGATGTCGAAGTCGGGGGGTGAAATGCGATCCGGGTTGAGGAAGCGTTCGAAGATCAGGCCGTAGCGCAGGGGGTCGATGGCGGTGATCCCGAGCAGGTAGGCGACGAGACTGCCCGCACCGGATCCGCGGCCGGGACCGACGGGGATTTTCTGTCGCTTCGCGTAATGAACGAAATCCCAGACCACGAGGAAGTAGTTGATGAAGCCGGTTTTCTCGATGATGGATAATTCGTGGCGGAAGCGGGTCTGGAGTTCTTTTTCTTTGTCCGAAGTGCCGTTGATGATGTCGGCATCGTCGTAAAAACGCTTGGCGGCCTCGACGCTGAGGTGGGTGAGGAATTGCTTGTCGGTTTTAAAGTCTTCCGGGAGGACGTAGACCGGAAAGTGGAGGGGAGCGTCGGTGCCCAGTTTGAGTTCGAGGTTGCAGCGTTCGGCAATTTCGAGCGTATTGGTGAGCGCCGAGGGATAATCGCCAAAGATCTTCCACATCTCCTCCGCGGTCTTCATGTAAAACTGATCGGAGTTGTACCGCAGGCGTCGCGGATCGGCCATGGTGGTGGCGGTCTGCATGCAGAGCATCACGTCGTGGGCCTCCCAGTGCTCGTGCTTCAAGTAGTGAACGTCATTGGAAGCGATCAGCGGCATGCCGGTTTTCTTCGCCAGTTCGATCAGTCCGCGATTGGCGATCTTCTGCTCTTCGATGCCGTGGTCCTGGAGCTCCAGGTAAAAATTTCCCTTGCCGAAAATGTCCTCATACCTGCCCGCGAGCTCCAGGGCTTTCGCGGTTTCGCCGCGCACGATGCATTCGGGAATCTGGCCTTTGAGACACGAAGAGGTGCCGATGAGGCCGTCGGCGTGGGTGCTGAGCATTTCCAGGTCCACGCGGGGCTTGTAGTAGAAGCCTTGCAGGTGAGCGGCCGAGCTGAGACGCATGAGGTTGTTGTACCCCGCCTCGTTCGTCGCAAGGGCGACTTGGTGATTGCTCTGGGAGCCATCCGCGAGGAGCTTCCGCTCGTGCATGTTGTCGGCAAGGTAGAGTTCGCAGCCGATGATGGGGTTGATGCCGTTGGCCTTGGCGTTCTTATAGAAATCAATCGCGCCGTGTAAGACCCCGTGGTCGGTGATCGCGAGGGCCTTCATCTCCATTTGTGCGGCCGCTTTCATGGCTTCTTTGATCTTCACCGCTCCGTCGAGGAGGCTGTAACACGTGTGAAAATGCAGGTGGCAAAACTCTTTCTCGCTCATGCAGCCAGCCTAGCGGATGAGGCATGGAAAGGGGAATCATGAAAGGTGTGAAAATCTGTCGCGGCCTTTCATTTAGCCTGTTGACAAGTCGATCATTCAGACGGAGCCTGATTTCATGAGCAACCCATCCGAAACCGTCGTTGTCCTCGGTGCCAGCCCCAAGCCCGATCGTTATGCCAATAAAGCCTTCCATCTCCTGCGCGAGCATGGGCACGAGGTCATCCCGGTGCATCCGGCCCTGGCGGAACTGGACGGCGTTCCGGTGGTCAAGCGCCTGGAAGATATCGACGAAGCGGTGGATACCGTCACCGTCTATGTCGGCGAAACCATTTCCGCGAAACTCACCGATGCCCTGATCGCTCTGCATCCGAAGCGGGTCATCTTTAATCCCGGGGCGGAGAATCCGGCCCTGATGCAGGCCCTGGATGCCGAGGGGATTGCGACGGAAGAGGCGTGTACGCTGGTGCTGTTGAATACCGGCCAGTTTTAAGGCATCGCCGAGAGGCGCTGGGGTGACTCGACAGGGCTAAATTCTATACAACAGCATGCTGTTCGTATACTTTTATAAGATGCACGTACTGCCTTTCTTCCGTTTATTATTACTTACGTTTTTGCTGATTTTGCCCGGTTCGGCCCAAATCGATATGCAGGCGCATGGAACGGCGACGCAATCCAGTAACTGGGATGCGCAAAACTCGTTTCCGGCTTCGTTTGGACTGGATGGGAACACCGGGAATTTTACCCACACCGACAACTTGCCCAACAGCTGGTGGCAGGTGGTGCTGGATCAGGCCTTCATGATCGAGCGGGTCGAGGTGGTGAATCGTGCGAACTGTTGCCCAGAACGCCTGGGGGGACTTACGCTGCGGGTCTTTGATGGTAGTGATCAGGTCGTGCATGAAGAGGTGATGACCAATCCGGGGGATGGGGGATCATTCAATGTGATCTTCACCAATCTCACCGAGGTCAAACGGGTTTGGATTGGTTTGGAAAACGGGGATGCGAATGGCGGAAACAACGACATCGTCGCCATTGCTGAGCTGCGATTGCATGAGGAATTTATCCCTCCGCCTTCACCGACTGGTCCCAACTGGGCGCTGAATCAACCCTCGTACATGGTGCGCTTGTCCGACGGTCTCCCGCCGCCAGCCAATGCCAATGATGGGGACTACAACACGTCCACCGCAACCACGACTGCCACCGTGGACGGGTATTGGGAGGTGGATCTTGGCGCCTCGATTGCGATCGATCACGTCCGCGCTTATGCCGCCGCGTGCTGCATCGACAAAGTGGCCAACGCCACGATGCGCTTTTTCGACGAGGATCATAACTCGATCTACAGCGAACCGGTGCCCAATGGCAGTGTCGGACAATACGACATGATTCTCAGTCGCCCGATTTGCGCGCGTTATGTCCGGATTGGACTGGAAGACAAGACGCGCACGGCCGGCGGCTGGCAGGTGGGCTTCAAGGAGGTTGAGGTCTATGGGCGACTGCCCGATGAGGTCGGCCTGCTACATTTCGACGCGAGTGCCACCAACGTCACCTCCGGGCAGGCGGTGACCCTGGCGTGGGAAATCGAACGCATTGACGATGTCAGCATCTATCCCGGCGTGGGCTTGATCGACGGGCTTACCGACACCAATGGCATGGGGACGATCACGGTGAATCCCCTGGTCAGTACCGAATACCTGATGGTCGCACGCGATGGCTGCGGGTTAAACACCACGTCCGTGTTTGTGGCCGTCACCGGTGCGTACCTGTCGGTTCGGATCAATGAATTTGTTGCGGATAACCGGCTTTCCCACGAGGATGGGAATGGGGATGCCAGCGATTGGATCGAGTTGTATAACCCGAATGACTTCACCGTAGATCTCACGGGTTTCGGGCTGAGCGATCGCAGCGATCAGCCGATGAAATGGGTGTTTCCATCCGCGAGCATTCCGGCCTTTGACACCTTGATCGTTTACGCTTCCGGTTCGAATAATCCGATAGATCCCGTGGCCGGCTTTCACGCCTCGTGGAAACTCGCCAGCAGTGGGGAGTCCATCCAGTTGACCGCGCCGGATGGGATGACTGTTATCGATCAGCTGCTCAATTATCCCGCCCAGATGGAAGACCTCGCCTTTGGCCGGGACCTTTCCGGTCAACTGCGCTTTCTCGAGCCGACGCCGGGCACGGTGAACTTTACCGGCAGCTATGCGGGATGGCTTTCTCCTCTGAACATCAGTCACCCCCGTGGTTTTTACACCAATGCACTTTCGGTGACGCTGACGCATGCGAACACCAATACGAACGTCCAGGTCTTTGTTTCGCTGGCTGGCGATGTTCCGGATATGCTTTACACGGGAGCGATCGCGGTCAGTGGGACCTCCGTGATTCGTGCCGACGTGCGCAGACCCGATTACAAGTCGCCGCGCACGCTCTCACACAGTTATTTTTACGTCGAGGACACGATTGCATCGGCGGTGATGAGTACGGCCATTACCCAGGATGCTCAGTACATGGTTCCGATCCGTAAAGGCATGACCAATCTGCCGGTGTTCAGTGTGAGCATCCCGGATGATCCATCCCGGAGCGAGCAGGGGGCGTCGGTTGAAATCATCTGGCCGGAGACCGGGGCGCATCAACAGAGCGATTGCGGATTCGCTATCTACGGTGGAGCCTACACGACCTTTCCCAAACGTAATTTCCGCCTGAGCTTTCGCAAGGATTACGGGACGCCCAAATTGAATGCGCCTTTGTTCGTCGGTCACGAACGCGGTTTTCCCGACGATGGGGTTTTTGACACCCTGGATTTGCGCGCGGGCTCACATGACATGATGGATCGAGGTTTTTACATGTCGAATCGTTTTGCCGATGACAGCATGCTGGATATGGGGAGCCTGAATCCCCATGGCCGATTCGTTCACCTCTATCTCAATGGGGTGTACTGGGGGCAGTATCATCTCCGTGAACGTATGGTGGACCAGTTTCTGGCTGATCATCTCGGGGGGAAGCAGTCCGATTATCTCACCATCCGAGGCAACGATAACATTGGCAGCACCTTCGTTCCCGGAACGCCGGACCCGGTGTATCGGAGTAGCTGGGATCGGATTCGTGCAAATGGGGGCAACTACGCCTTTGTGAAGGATTACCTCGACGTGAACAGCCTGATCGATTTCATGATGATCTGGTTCTCCGGCGATTGTGAGTCCGAGTATCGCGGTGCGAGCACGGTGGAGGCGGGGAGTGGAGCCAAATTCTGGATGGCCGATGCGGACGGCCTGTTACGCGTGCCGAACGATCGCACAAGCAACGCCGGGCCGGGTGGATTGTTCGGGGCCTTGAACACGGAAGCGGATTCGGATTACACGACCCTTCGCGCGGATCGCATCTTCCGCCATCTCTTTCATGGCGGCGCCTTGACCCCGGAAGCCTCGTTGAAGCGCCTGGACGATCGCATGACCGAGATTCAGTACAGCCTGATCGCCGAGTGCGCCCGGTGGGGCAACCGGACACCGGCCAACTGGAATTCTGCCGCCGACAATATTCGCAACACCATGTTTCCAAGCGGTGCTTCCACCCTGTTCACCCGGCTGAAAAATAGCGGGCTGTATCCGAATGTTGACCCGCCGGTATTTGCGCAGCGAGGCGGCTTGGTGGCAGCCGGATACCAGCCCGGTTTGAGTGCGCCCTCCGGAACCATATATTATACTCTGGACGGCTCGGATCCCCGTATGTCGGGCGGGACGGTTTCCCCGATGGCTTCGGTTTTCACCACGGGAGATATTCTGGTGACCAGCGATACCGTCGTCCGCACGCGGGTCCTATCTGCCGGCACCTGGTCCGCGGTCGATGAGAGTACCTTCTATATTTCAGATCGCATTCCGGCCTCAGCTACCCATCTCGCGATCACGGAGATCCATTTTAATCCGGATGGTCCGGACGAGTACGAATGTATCGAACTCATGAACATCGGCACCAATCGGATCGACCTGGGTGGGGTCAGCCTGTCCAACGCCGTGACCTTTACCTTCCCGCCTTTCTTTGGGCTGGAGGTGGGCGAGCTGGCTGTGGTCGTGGAAAACACCACCGCCTTTGATGTCCGGTATCGCCAGGCCTCCTCGCCCTGGTATTTCCCCGGCATTCGGGTGGCGGGTCAATGGTCCGGGAGTCTGGACAATGCGGGCGAGCGGATTGTGCTGCTCGCATCGAACCAGACGGAGATCGCGTCCATTCGCTACGACAGCCTGGGCTTCTGGCCCGAGCGTGCGGATGGAGATGGGAGTTCCCTCGAGCTGCGGGACCTTTCCCTGGCCGCCGTATCCGGTGAAGCATCCAGCTGGCGTTCGAGTTGTCTGTATCACGGGTCGCCCGGTCGCTTGGTGGACTGCAGCAAGCAGGTCGTGATTAACGAAGTGTTGTCCCATACCGATCTGGATACCGACTGGATCGAGTTCCTGAATGTGAGTACGGGGACGGTGGATATTTCCGGCTGGTATATCAGCGATCAGATCAATTTGCCCTTGCGCTACCAGATCCCTTCGCGTCCGCCCCTGGCTCCGGGTGCCTACGTGAGTTTTTCTGCAGGTGAACTGGGGTTTGGCTTCAGCGAACTCGGCTCCGATGCCGTGTTGAGTACTGCGGTGGGGACCAATGTCGTTTCCTTTGTCGACACCGTGGATTTCCCGGCCGCGGATCGTGAATACCCCTTCGGCCGGACCACGCGTTCGGATGCCGTGGTCGACTTCACCGAGCTCCGCGCTCCGACCCGCGACAGCGCCAATGCCTTGCCGCGGATGGGACCGCTGGTCATTTCGGAGATCATGTATCACCCGGCTGACGCCCGCGCCGAGTATGTCGAGTTGGTCAACATCACCGCTCACCCGGTGGCCTTGTATGATGCGGCGTTTCCGAGTAACACTTGGGCGTTGTCGGGAGCGGTCGCCTTCGACTTTCCGATGAACGTGGTGATCCCCGCGTGCGGGTCGGTATTGGTTTGCGGCACCAACGTCACCAGCTTCCGGTCCTCATATGGGCTTTCGCTGCAGCAAGCGGTTTTGGGTCCATGGACAGGCAGCCTGGACAATGTGGGTGAAACCTTGCGCCTGCGTCGTCCGGGTACACCCGAGCTGGATGGCTTTGTTCCGCGTATTCGGGTGGATCATGTCACCTATCTCCCCACCGCGCCCTGGCCCGGTGTTGCACATGGCGGCGGACCCTCGCTCGAACGCATGCCGCTGTTAGGTTACGGAAACGACCCGAATCATTGGGGTGTATCTGTGAATGGGGGGACGCCCGGGGTGGCGGGTTCGTACTGTCCTTCCGCGCTTCCCGTCCGGATCAGTGCGTCAGCGACCCTGACGACCCTGTCCATTCCATCCCTGCGGTTGGAGAACTACCTGATTGAGTACACGGACTCGCTATTCCCGCCCGACTGGCAGCTGCTGATGCAGGTTAGCGGAGGAGTAGAAGGCGTGCTGAACGTGATGGACGCTGCGGGGGGGATGCGGCGCTATTATCGCGCTCGTTGGGCCGAGTAGAGGCCTCTTACTCCGGGCGGTTGCGGCCCATGGTAAACTCTTCCTGCTCCTGTGCGAGCAGGGCATCGATGCCAATCGCTTTGCGTTCGATCTTGTCGATCCACTTGGTGTTCACCACGCGATCAAGGATTTTTGCCATGACGCGCATGGGGTTGTGGTTGACCTTGCGTTGGATCGCCTTGGCCATGCTCTCGGTCTTGGAAGCCCCGCTTTCACCATTCCAGATCGGAACCGGACGATCCAGGTTCCAGGGGTCGCGCGCCCAGTCGATAAAATCCTGCACGTTCGGTCCGGCCTGGTCGTTGCCGTGTTCGGCATAAACCTGGCTGTTGAAGTGATACGGGTAGGGGTGCAGCTGGTAGGCGACGTAACCAATTTTTTTGATCATGTTCGCGACGCGTTGCACTTCGCCGGGGGCCTCTTCGGGTCCCCCGATCCAAAAGTGCAAGGTGACGGAGATACCACTGTCTTTCAGGGCGCGGAGGAGGTGCTTGAAGGATGTGGGGTCGACGATGCACCCCGACTGCCTGAGCAGGTCCGGGTCGCAGCTGGGGAACACGAAATCGATCCGGCGACACCAGGCGTCCATCATGAGTTTGATCTCTGCACCTTGCAGCAGCGTGGGTAGAAACTGCAGGCCCCAGGCCTGGGTGTTGCGCGTCGTTTTCAAGGCATTACACCAGTCAACCAGTCGGTTCAACGTCCATATGCCGGGAGGATCGATCAGCCGAACATGGGTGATGCTCGAGCCGGTGCAACGATCCATCAGCGTGGCCAGCGCTTTCAGGTCGAAAAAGCGAACCGCCTCTTCGTGTGCGGGGAAAGCGTGGTCCGGTGGCAAGCCCGTGTTGCCGCGACTCAGTCGGAGCTCGGCGAGGCAGAAGGGGTTGCTGATGTCGCGGCGGTAGGCGCCCCAGTAGGCGTGTGCAAGATCCGGCAGGGCGACTTCGGCCGCGAGATTTCTGCTGAAAGCCGAAGGCTTCACGTCTTGCCCGGGGAGCTGCAGTCCGGCAATCTTGGCCAGTCGTTGCGGGGTGTCGAAATAATCGAGATAGTGTTTCAGAATCGGCTCGGGATCTCCACTCAAAGCAAAATCGATGTTGGGGAACGCGGCCGCTTCGACGGGGAAGTCGCTTGGATACTGCCCGCAGATGCCCACGGGAATTTCCGGATAATGTTTTTTGACCAGCTCGACAATCGCGGTTGTTTGTCCGAGGCCCTGGGTCGATGCGCCGACCACCACGACTTGCGGTGCGGGCATCTGCTGGATTTCGTCGACGAGATCCGCGTAGCCATTGTCCAGAATGCGCGTGTCGATGAATTTGCTCCCATGCCGACTGCGCTCGCGAATGTGGGCGTCGAGCGCCATCAGATCCGTGGACGGAGAAAGACTGGTGAGCCCGCTGCTGAAATTAGAGCGGGCTTTTATCGGGGCTTTTGGATCGCCGGGCTGTATGATGATGGCGTGCAATTTGGATGGATGTCCGTGAATTAAAGACTTATTATATACAGCTGTAAGGGTCATTTTTCAATCTTGATCTGTTTCTCATATGAAAACCATCGAAACCGAATTCTTAATTATAGGCAGTGGCATCGCGGGTTTGATGGCCGCGCATTACCTCAGTCCGCATGGAAAGGTGCTGATTGTTACCAAGCGGGATGCCTTCACGAGTAATTCCAGCTGGGCGCAGGGTGGGATCTCGTGTGTCATGGATGTAAAGGACAGCATCGATTCGCATGTGGCGGACACCCTCGATGCCGGCGCGGGTCTGTGTAACGAAAAGGCGGTTCGCGACATCCTCGAGGGCGGGCGCTTTGGGATCGACACCATTGTGGAGATGGGCGTTCACTTTGCCCGCACGAGTGATGGCCAGTTTGAATTGGCCCGTGAAGGGGGGCACAGCGAACGGCGGATCCTGCATGCCGGCGATATCACCGGCCATGAGGTGATTAAAGCCATCCTGCCTGCGATTTTGGAGAATCCCAATATCTCCGTGCTCGAACATCATATGGCGATCGATCTGGTCACCACCGGTTGGCTGAACATGCAGGGCGAGAACGAATGCCTCGGATCGTATTTTCTCGATACGCTCAGCGGGGAGATCATTGCGATCCGCGCGTCGCATACGATTCTGGCTACGGGTGGTGCGGGAAAGACCTATCTCTATACCAGTAATCCCGATGTGGCGACCGGGGATGGGATCGCCATGGCCTGGCGGGCGGGCCTGCCGATTCGGAACATGGAACATGTTCAATTTCATCCCACCTGTTTATTCCATCCTGCAGCAAAATCGTTCCTGATCAGTGAGGCGGTGCGCGGAGAAGGGGCGAGTCTGTTGAACAGCGAGGGGCAACGCTTCGTCGAGAAGCATGATCCCCGGGGTTCGCTCGCGCCGCGTGACATCGTGGCCCGTGCGATTGACCATGAGATGAAAACGCGGGGGGATACCTGCGTGTATCTCGACATCACGCATAAATCCAAAGACTTTCTAACCAGCCGTTTCCCGAACATCTATGCGACCTGTCTCCAGTATGGCATCGACATGGCCAAGGACTACATCCCGGTGGTGCCGGCGGCGCACTACATCTGCGGCGGCGTTGCGGCTGATGTGGATGGCACCACGGAGCTGAATGGTCTGTACGCGATTGGTGAAGTAACCAATACCGGTCTGCACGGCGCCAATCGCCTGGCGAGTAACTCCTTGCTCGAAGGCCTGGTGTGCGCGCAGTACGTCGCTGAAAATATCAGCAAGCGCATGCAGGGAAAACCTCGTCGCGATGCAGAGATTCCCGCCTGGGAATACGGTGCGGCCGTGCCGAGTGACGAGGCGGTGGTGGTGGAACACAACTGGAACGAAGTACGCACCTGTATGTGGGATTACGTGGGCATCGTACGGACGAATAAACGCCTGGAGCGCGCGCGCCGCCGCGTGCGGAATTTGCGTAACGAGATTCGCGAGTACTACCTGGAATACCTGGTCACCCCGGACACCTTGGAGCTGCGGAATATCGCCGCCGTGGCGGAACTGATTATTCGCTCCGCCCAGCAACGCGAAGAGAGCCGGGGGCTCCATTACACCCTGGATTATCCGGAAGTAAGCGATGAGCCCATCGATACGGTGATCCAGGATCCCCCCGGCGAACAGCTCACCTCCTGAGCGGCGCGTTCACCAACTGATCAGGAGCTTCTCGCCCGGGAGGGCGGGTTCCTTGACGATAAGGCTCTGCTGCTCAAGCGTGGGCCGAATTTGGGCCGGATGTTGATCGTGTACAACCTGAAGCACGCATCGTACGCCTCCATTGCAAAAATGCATCCATCGAGGTGAACCCTCTTGCCGACCTTGCAGGGGAATTCGGACCATGCGCTTACGCAGAGGGCGGGGGAGGAGGTGGGGGCGGGGGTGCTGCGGGTGGCGGGGGTGCTGCGGGTGGGGGCAACGAGCCACCAGCCGTCGCCGGGATGGCCTTGTTTTTCTTGCGCATCACCATCATCACGATGCAGCCGGCAGAGAGTAACAGGATGGGAATACCCACCAGCGGGCGGAAGCGCACCCAGGCGACCCCGATGGTCAGGGTGCTGAACATGAAGGCCATGATGCCGGCCACAAAGCCGGTGCCCATGCCGATCAGTGAGCCGATGGGTGGGAGGACATCGGCGAGAACCGAGAGCGGTTTCATCATCAGACTCATGCCAAAGAACATCAGGAAAAAGCCGCCCAGACGAATCGCCCAGGTGATAAGTTTGTTCTTCTTCGCCGCTTCGGCGATCATTTCTTCCGCACTGACGATGCCGACGGTGAGTTTCTCAAAGGTCTTCTCCACCTTGCTTTTAAACGTCGTAAACGAGTTGCCGTGTTGCTGCGCAATCACCGAGGCCTCCGAGGGTTTCACGATCTGAAAGCTGACCTTCAGGTCACCGATCACGGGGCTATCCGGATTTTCTCCGAAGTAATATCCACCCTGGTAGGGTTTTGCCTTGGCCTTGGTTGTTTCCGGCAGGGTCGCCGGGTCGGCGGAGTAGCCTTCCCAGTTGTTGATCTGGTCGATCAGGTTCTGGTTGAGCTGGAACGCGCCCAGTTCGACTTTCTGCGCATCGAACGTGTCGCTTTTATGCGCCATGGCACCACTGCCATTTTCCCCCTTGTATTCGGGGTCCTTGAAATCATTGGAGGGGATGGGACGGTCATGCCAGCCGGCTTCGTAGGTGTAGGTGGTTTCGGTGGTTGTTCCACCGCCAACTTTTTTCTTTTCCTTGGAATGCTTTTCTTCCTCGTATTGGTAAATCAGGGCGGTTCGACGAAGCCGGATGGCATTTTCTGAAATGCCGAAGGGGGTATCGACCACCTTGTCCGCCGTTGTGGTTGGGCCGGAGGTGTGGACGAGTTTTCCGTCATTTGCCGGATCGATTTGGTCGCTGGTGACATTGACGAGGCTGCTCTCAACTTCTTTCAGCATCTTGATGGTCTTCAGCGAGTTGCCTTCATTCCACCAGAGCAGGGGGAAGGCGGCCACGAACATGATCAGGCCGATGACGATGCCGGCGAAGGCGTTTTTGATGCGCGAGAAATAGGATGTGTGGGTGGTTTCGGTAAATGCCATGATATATGCTCCTCAGTTCGGTTTATTTGTATCATTATTGGATCGTGGCTTGAAGGATAAATTCAAGGGGACTGGGAGGATGGTGGTGGTACGGCTTCGTTGGCTGGGACGGAGCGGTGCTCCATGATACGGCTTAGTCGCGGACGCATCGGAAGCTGATGTTGCTGGTGGAGCTGTCCGGGGTGTTGGATGTGCGGGCGCCTACCCGGTAGCGATTGCAGTAGGAGTCATGGCAGAGGAAGGATCCTCCGCGCATCACCTTGCGTTCGCCGCGGGTCGGTCCAAACGGGTTCTCACGCGGGCCCGTGATGTGGAAAACGGGACTCCACCAATCGAGGCACCATTCCCAGGCATTGCCGCTCATGTTGTAGAGTCCGTAGCCGTTGGGTGAGAAGGCGTTCGCCGGGCCGGGCGCGGTGAAGCCGTCGTCACCCATATCTTCGTAAGGAAAGTTGCCCTGCCAGATGTTGCAGCGGTGTTTGCCGAAGGGGGTCAGGTCGTCGCCCCAGGGGTAGCGTTTCTGTTCGAGGCCGCCCCGGGCCGCGTATTCATATTCTGCTTCCGTCGGCAGGCGTTTACCTGCCCAGGCGGCAAAGGCGGCGGCATCCTGCCAGCTGACGTGGAGCACGGGATGCGCAGCGCGCTTTTTGACGTGCGAACCGGGGCCCTCGGGGTGTCGCCAGTCCGCACCGTCCACCCGGCACCACCATTCGAGATCCATTACCTGGTCGCGCACGAGCTGGCCGCGCTTTTTTTCCGGCAGCTGATTGTAAAAGACGAAGGACCAGCCAAATTTTTCGGCTTCGGTCTTGTAGTGGGTGTCCCGGACGAAGGCATCGAACTGGCGGTTGGTCACGGCCGTCGTGTCGACCCAGAAGGGGGCGAGCTGCACCTCGCGAATAGGGCCTTCGCCGTCGTCCGGGAAGGCTTCGGGATCATCGGTGCCCATGTGAAAAGCGCCGCCCGGGAGTTTCACCATGCACTCGGTCGATCCCTTATTCACGCGGATCAGCTGCTCCAGCGGCGGCGGCTTGGCTCCGGAGGTGTTGGATGGACTGCAGCAGGCCTTGCCGTTCATGCGGGGCTACTCTGCGTTTTCGTAGAAGATGTAGCTGGTCGAGTAATCACTGAACTCGAAGTATACTTTTTTCTCGTCGTCGTCGACCTTGAGATTCTGGTTCGTATCCATGACGCCATAGCCGAAACGGTAGGGTCGGGGCTTGCCATCCTGGGTGCCACTTGC
>JBLIND010000113.1:0-16757 GCA_047639095.1 Candidatus Omnitrophota bacterium
GTCGCGCGGGGTGAAATCCGAGTTTGTCGGCTACGATCGCACCACGCATGTGTCGGAAGTCCTCGCCGTGCTCGGCGACACCCAGGTGATCATCAAGGAAACGCCCTTCTACGGCGAATCGGGTGGTCAGATTGGTGATGCCGGCCTGATCCGGAGCGGCGATGCCGTCTTCGAGGTGCACGACACGCAAAAGCCCGTGCAGGGCATCTTTCTGCACATCGGCGAATTCAAGCAGGGGCGTTTTGCTGAAGGCGATACCGTACAGGCGGAGGTCGATGCCGAGCGTCGCCAGCGTTTACAGCGTCATCACTCTGCCACGCACGTGATGAACTACGCGCTGCGCGAAATTGTTGGCCAGGATGTGCGCCAGGCGGGTTCCTATGTCGGGCCGGATCGTCTGCGTTTCGATTTCACCGCCCACGAAGCGGTTAGTCCGCAGCAACTGGACGCCATCGAAGCGATGGTGAATCATCATCTCATGCAGAATGATCCGGTAGTCATTACCGAGATGCCGCTGAAGGACATCGAGGGATCCGGGATCATCGCCGTGTTTGACGAAAAATATGGCGAGGTCGTCCGCGTGGTCGACATCGGTGGGTATAGCAAGGAATTGTGTGGTGGAACGCACGTCCAGCAGGCCGGAGATATCGGTCCGTTCCGGATCGTGTCCGAGTCCTCCGTCTCCGCCGGCATTCGCCGACTCGAAGCGGTGTGTGGCGAAGAGGCGACGGCGCTGACGATAAAAGAGCATCGCCTGCTCAAGGATTTATCGGGAGCACTGAGCGTTACGGCAGAAGAAGTTCCCGAACGCGTGAGCAATCTGCAGAAGCAGGTTAAGCTGCTGGAGAAAGAGCTCAAGCAGCTCGCCGCCAAATCGGCCCTGGCCTCACTCGATACCGTGCTCGCAGCGGCCACCGAATCGAACGGCAAACCCTTGATCGCCTACGACGCCGGTTCCATGGATATGGACAGCTTGCGCAACTTGCTGGATGCGATCCGCCAGAAATTCAGCAGCGGCGTCATCCTGCTCGGCTCCGAGAACGGAGGCAAAGCCTGCTTCGTCGCATCGGTTTCCCCCGATCTGGTTGAGCAGGGCGTTAACGCCGGTAAGCTCATCGGCTCCGTCGCCAAGATGTGTGGCGGCGGTGGCGGCGGCAAGCCCGAAAAGGCCCAGGCCGGTGGCAAAGACGGCGCCAAAGTCGGCGAAGCCATCGCCGCCGTTCCCGGCATGATTGCATAGGCTGCGCGTAGCGCGGATTGGCTATACGGAATTCATTCCGTCCCGGAGCAACAAGCCAAGCCCCACCCGGACGCCCACTCAACCCGGCGCCAGCCGACTGAACGGCTCCATCGGCAGGTTGCGCAGCACCCAGAACGCCAGCACCAGGATCAGCAGCGCAATCCCCACGCGGCGCGACACACCGGTCACCTTGCCCTGCAGGCCTTGCACGGCATACCAGCCAAGCATCGGGGCCAGGACAAACAACAGCCCGTTCATCGCAAACGCGGTACCGATCTCTCCCTGCAACAGATGATGCGTGGCCCGCAGCCCGCCGCAGCCGGGGCAGTGGAGGCCGGTGACTTTGTGGAACAGGCAGCTCGGGTAAAAGCCGACCGCTGCGGGATTAAAGAAGTGCAGCACCACCGCGGCCAGCAGGACCCCGCCGCCCGCGAGGAGCCAGGGCCATCGGATCCGATGTAGGGTTTTGGGGGCATTCACGACGGGGAGTTCACCAGAATCATCGGCGACTGACAATCGCGTTAACCCGCGCGATGAGTGGCCCCAACGCGCGTTTTGGCCGCTGATCTGCTCGAAAATGCATCACGAAACGCCATTTAAGGCCGTTTTGTCGGCGCAATGGCTTTTCAACCCGTTGTTTATAAAAAGAATGAAAGATTCGGCTCCCTGAAGGAGAAATACGTACATAAGACCCGAATTCGATAATAGTTTGGGCTGTATTAACGTTATATTACAAGTAGTTTTGCGGGCTTCGGCTCGAGCGAAGATCTGTATCAAGAAAATGAAACCGCTTCAGAACAGGAAAACACGTGGCCAGGCGATGTTGGAATACATCGTGGTCTTCGGCATGTCCATGGGCATTCTGATCCTCCTCGGCATGTTTTTTTATGTGTTCAAGGAGCAGGGCGGACGGACGCTTGAACTGATTTCATCCGAATATCCTTAATCAATACTTAATCGGCTTGGGGAAGACCGGGCCGACCATAAACCAAGGGCGCAAGCCCATGCGGAGATAACAGAATGAAACAACTGAGCATGAAAAGAAAACAGGGCCAGGCGATGGTCGAATACATCATCATCGTGGTCGTCGTGGCAATTGCCGCCTTATTGATCTTCGGTGTCTTCAGCGACACGTTGAAGCAGAAGCTCGGTGGAGCGGTTGAGCAGCTCGGCGGCGATCAAGGTGCCGTTGATGCAGCAACCAGCCAGGAATCGGTCGAGTTCCTCCAGGAGCTGTAAGCCCCAACAACGCTTTTGAGCCGGGGCACCTTCGGGTGTCCCGGCTTTATGCGTGTTCAACCCATGAAGGCCTGCAAACCATTACCGTCACGCGTGAGCCGGAGAAAATCCGGTCAGTCGATGATTGAGTCTGCGGGGATGATGGTCCTCATCACCTTCATCTTTCTCACCGTCTTTCAGATGTCGCAGTTATTCGCGGCGAAAGAGATTACCCATCACGCCGCCAGTGCGGGCGCGCGGGCCAAGGCGGTGGGCTTCAATGATTTTATGACCTGGAAAGTGATCAAGGCCGCCTTGATTCCCAATTCCGGGCGCATGATCACTCCGGAGGTCGACCGCACACCGTTTCCGGATGAGCTCTATCTGCAGGGCGTGGGAGCCTCCTGGGATTACGCCACGGATGCAAATACCACGCCGCGCTCGACCAGCATCGATGTCGAGATGTCGCGCATCCCCGAATTTCTCGGCACCGTCGATTGGAATCAGCTCTACGGCATTCTCGATTATGAAGATTGGGATACCGTCACCTGGCCTTCGGTGATCGAGGTGGACGACATGATTGCGGTTTCCGTTCGCCAGCGTTATCCGCTGAAGATGCCGTTTCACCGCGCCTTTTATGCTGATGACGAAATCGACATGCGCTCGCGCGCCTGGCAGGGCAATCACGCCAACATCTATCTCGAATAAGGGCACATGATCTGGATTCGTAAACGCTTGTTTCACCCCCGCTGGAAGTCCGGGCAGACCCTGCTCTTCCTGGCCTTGGTCATGGTGATCCTCGGCTTTGTCGCCTTGTGGAATTTTGACCTGCATAAGATTCTGCACGTCAAAGCCCGCGCGCGGAATGCGGGTGATTACGCCGCGCTCTCTGCGGCCCGCTGGCAGGGCATCAGCATGAACGTCATCGGCGAGCTCAACATCATGCAGGCGGTTGCGATCACCGAAGCCATGAGTCGGGGCTCGACGGACTTTTCCGCTGCCGAAGCCATTGCGGTGCTCGAAGCGCGGGTGGCTTTTTCCGGACCCATGCTCGGCGTGGTCGCGGCTCAGCAAGTGGCCAAGAAGAACAACGTCTTCAACAATTCCGTCTTCGCCAATGAGCTGCGCGCGCATGCCAATGTCGTGCGCACGAGTTATCCTCAGCTGTATCAGGTGCAGGGGCCGGAATACATTCCCGGCGTGTCGGGTGATAACAAGTGGGAAGAATACGCGGACATGCTTGAGACGGCGGCGAATGACGGGATCGCGGTACAAATTGAAAACCCGCGTCTCTATGGCATGTATTCAAGCGATCACATGTTGTTGAACCCCGCTTTTTACGATGCGATCTCCACCCGGGACTGGTGCTGGTTCGAGCACAATGCGCGGGACTTGCTCTACTCGTATTCCAGCTGGCGCGATTGGGATCCGCTGCCGCCGATTACCCCGCCCGATCCCGCGAACAGCGAATTTCTCAGCCTGGATTTGCGTCGGGTTACCGACCTGGGTCAGCTCCCGGCGCTTCCGCCGGGCGGCGCGTACGGGAATGCCCAGAATTATGCGGAGGTGATGACGGAGATTCTCGAGCAGATCAAGCCGGACGAAGCGATTGTCATCAGTAACGAGATTGTCGATGTCGATGCGAACTGGTTTTTCTACCAGGACAGCTCCTGGACCTCCTGGGATCGTATTATACCGGATAACTTCCCTTGGGATGAGGATGTGCGGCCTCAGTACAATTACGCCGGGGCGGATGCCGCGATGCGCATCTCGACCACGGGTACCCGCGAGTCACACGTATCCAATCGCGGTCGGACCGATGAGGAGTTGGTCGGTGACGAGATTGTGTGGACCGCGGCCGCCAAGGCGTTTGGCTCGCTCGAAGGCGACAGCACGCCGAACTACTACGGCATCGTACTTCCCGCTTTCCGTGAGGTCGGTCTGATACCCGTAGATGCTTCCACGGCTCCGGCCGGGGGCACGCAGCCGGGTTGGATCTTTTTCATCACCCAGATCCTGCCGGAGTACGTCGAATTCGGTGTCTCCATTTTGGGCCGCTACAGCGATAACTGGTATGCGCGACAACTGATCACCTGGGAAAATCCGGGATTCCGCGGTGACGGGCGCAACTGGCTGAACACCAACAAGGAGCGCTGCTACATTCCGCCTCCGGGCGGTGGCGGCGGTGGCGGTGGCGGCGGCGACGGTGGTACGCGGAGGGGGCACTGATGCGGTCGCGCAGGCAGAACCATCCGCGCTCGCACAGCGGTCAGGCCATGATGGAATTTCTGGTGGGCATCGTCGTGGTGCTCGTCGTGGTCGGTGGCCTGATTCAACTCGGCATGCTTTCGGACTTACGCACGACCAACTACATGGATGCGACGGAGGAAGCGGCCAACTGGTCGATGACTAACGGGGGCGATGACAGCCTGATTTATCCCTACATCGAACGCATCGACGATGGCCCGGACAGTCATACCTATTCGGCCGATGACCGGGAGATCGGCAAAAACGCGGTGGACGTGTATAACGGGATTGTTCGTTACGGACGCCCGGACGACGTGGCCCAGCACACCCGGGATAACGCGTGGACCGAGCTGGGCAGCGCCAACGATATTATGGACGAGCTGGGCATGGTTCGTGGCAGCAAAAGCACCACCAGCTTGCGTTTGCTCCCCATTGTGCGAAACCTGATTTACCAGGCAGACCGCATTGATATTCGCACCGAGGTCTACGGAGTGCGTCAGGGCGGGATTTACTAGCGGATTCATGATGCGCTCAACTCCTCGATGGCTGGTGTACGCGTTCGTGGTCACGGTGGCCGCCCTTTATGTCCAACCGGTTTCTGCCCGCGTGTTCGAGCGCTGGGGAAAATCCAATGCAGACGATCCCGCCCGGCGGTTCAGCTGGGATTTCGCCTACGAATCAAAGATGAACCTGAACGGGATCGAAGGCATGGTCCGAGTGTTCGGGGTCGAGGATCGGGTTGACCACGTGGTCGACAACCTGAAAGAATTTTATTCGGACGGGGATCGAACCGGCCAGTTTTTCGTCGGGGATGTGATGGGTTGGGGCGTTGGCAGCGACCAGAAGCAGGCGTTCCGATATTTTATCCAGCAGGGGAATGGTCCGCAGCGGACCATGGTGTACCAAATCGCTCAACCCCTGGAGGCCTACAAGCGTTCCTTGGGCAAGCCGATGAAGAGCCAGATGGACGAAGTACCCGATTATCCGGGGAGCAAGCCCACCTATTACATGAAGGACTATGGCACCGAAACCTCGCTGGAGGTGTCGACCACATCGTCAGCGCCCGACACCATTGCACGGTTCTATGAAACCGCGCTCGAAGCCAAAGGCTGGAAGGCACCGTTAAAACAGGAGGGGGCGATGCGGATGTTCTTGAAGGGGGATGCGGTGATCCTGATTTCCGCGCATCCGGCGCTCGATGGGCACAGCCGCCTGACCCGGGTGTTCAAAAAGCTCGCGGTCGACCCGAAGTAGGCAAACGTAGGCTGGAGATTGAAGCTGCACACGAAAAAGCCCGGGTCAATGCCCGGGCTTTTGATTTGAATCAGCGAGGAGGGCTTATTTGTAGTAGTGCGATTCCTCGTCTTCGTCCTCACCCTCGTCCTCTTCCTCTTCTTCTTCATCCTCTTCCTCGTCCTCTTCGACGTAGTCTTCGTCAACGAGGTCTTCGGCAGGGATGTCTTCACTGCTGGAGATGATTTCCTCTACTTCAGCATCTTCACCGATTAGCTCGTCGAGTTCATCCTCGTCCTCGTCGTCTTCATCGTAATCGTCTTCTTCTTCAGATGGGAGTTCAATTTCCTCCCCGCATTCCGGACAGACCCCTGTACAAGCTGCCAGTTCGATTTCTTCGCCACAGCCGGGGCATTCGACGGTTTCTTCCTCTTCATCGTAATCGATGTCTGTGTCGAATATGACATCATCTTCTTCGTCGTAATCCATGAAACGTTTCCGCTGTTTTAATTTCTTGTGCGAACCTTGGCTGCAAATTTCTCGGCAGCAGTTGGTGGATATTTCGTTTCCACGGAAACAAACGACAAGCAAAAAAAATCATCAAAGCGGCTTTTTTTTAAGCCGGTATATTTGGGCGTTTAGAGCTGATGCATTTCTGGTGGCCACGGGCATGCAAGCGGTCAATCATACCGGCTTAATCGGGCCGAATCGCGTGCCTGGGCCGGGCATCCTCGGCCGTTTGTCCGGACCTGCCGCGGGGCATTCGGGGCGGAGGGCGGATCTCGAAGAAGGGCGGCGTGGACCTCCTCCGCTCCGCAGGATCCCTTTGCCACGGGCTTCATGCTCCCGAAGATCGGCACGCCCTCCGATCCCCATAATAGGGGCTATTTCGATCCTACCATCATCCATGCCGTTCTGGCACTTGCGCCAGTTTGACACACAGGGTAGAGTTGAGGGGCCTATGAAGTCTCAATTCCTTGATAAATTGATCGCCCGGATCGACCAGATCGATCCCGGTAGCCTGCAGAACTACTTTTTGCGCCTGGCTCAGGAAAAGGGGCTGATGGAGACGATCTTCCAGGCCATCCAGGAAGGGATCATCGTTCTCGACGGAAAGGGGGCGATCTCCTACGCCAATGATCGCGCACAAAAGCTGATTGGTTTTCGGCTTGAGCAGGCCCAGGGCCAGCCGATCGGCAAGTATTTCCGCGAAGTCGATTGGGACCTCGTACTGGATCTCGATGCGGATGAGTGGTCGCGCCTCGTCACCCGTGAGATCGAAATTTCCTATCCGGATCATCGGTTCCTGGAGTTTTACATCGTGCCCATGGAAGTGCTGGAGGACAAAGAGAATGGCGCGGTCCTGATTCTGCGCGATGTCACCCAGGATCGCGAAAAAGCCGCCAGCACCCTCGAATCGGAGCGTATGAACGCGATCATGCTGCTCGCAGCCGGCGTCGCGCACGAAATTGGGAATCCGCTGAACTCGCTCAATATTCACCTCCAGCTGCTGGACCGGGAAATCCTCGCCCTCAATCACCCCGCTCCGGAGGAGTTGCAGGAGCTCGTCCAGGTCGCGCGCAACGAAGTCACCCGTCTCGATCAGATCATCAACCAGTTTCTCCGCGCCATCCGACCTTCGCAGCCGCAGCTCGAACCCGTGGATATCCAGAACCTGCTTGAGGAGACCGTCGCCGTGGTTGAGCAGGAGGTGAAGGACCGTGGTATCTGGATCGAGCTTGAATGCGACGAGCACCTGCCCCGCGTCATGATGGATAAAGGCCAGATTCGCCAGGCGGCGTTCAACCTGATCAAGAATGCCCTTCAATCCATGGACGGTGGCCTGCTCAAGATCACGGTGATGATGAGCGATGAGGTGACGTCCATCGCCTTTCGCGACACCGGTTCGGGAATTTTGCCTGAAGACCTGGGCAATATATTCGAACCGTACCACACGACCAAGGCCGAGGGCACCGGGCTCGGTTTGATGATCGTGCAACGGATTGTCCGGGATCACGGTGGGCAGGTTGAAATCGATACCGTACCGGGTAAAGGAACCACGGTGACCCTGTTCTTCCCCCGCGATGAAAATCGGATACGGCTGCTGCCTGCGCCGAGCAAACCCACGGAAGCGTCCGCCGAATGAGTGATCGACCCACCATCCTGATCGTCGATGACGAAAAGAACACCCGCGAGGGCCTGTCACGCGCGCTGAAGAGCCGGTACAACGTCGTGCTGGCCGATCAGGGCGAGACCGCTCTGCAGGCGCTCGATGTGTATCCCGTCGACATCGTGCTCAGCGATGTACGCATGCCCGGCATGGATGGCATGTCGCTGCTCAAACGGATTCTCGTCCGCGATCCGCAGCCCTTGTGTATTCTGCTGACCGCCTATGGCAGCGTGGAGACGGCGGTCGAAGCTATGAAAAACGGGGCCTATGATTTTCTCACCAAGCCGGTGAACCTGGATCACCTCGACTTGCTGCTCAAGCGGGCGCTGCACGCGCGTGAGATCGAAGCGGAGAATCTCGTTCTCCATCAGCAGCTCGACACCAAGTACGGCCTCGAAAACATGATCGGCAATTCTGCGGTGATGCACGAAGTGTTTGAAACGATCAAGCAGGTCGCACCCAGTCGGGCCACGGTGTTGATCCAGGGCGAAAGCGGCACCGGTAAAGAGTTGGTTGCTCGCGCCCTGCATCGTTTGAGTCCGCGCAGTCAGAGCCCGTTTATTCCGGTGCATTGCGCGGCCTTGTCGGAGTCCCTGCTGCCGAGTGAGTTGTTCGGTCACGAGAAGGGAGCGTTCACGAATGCCATGGAGCAGCGAAAAGGGCGGTTTGAGCTCGCGGACCACGGCACGCTGTTTCTGGATGAGATCGGCGAGGTGGATCCCTCGACTCAGGTGAAAATTCTGCGCGTGCTCGAAGAGCGATGTTTCGAGCGGGTCGGGGGCAGCCAGACGGTCGAGGTGGATGTCCGGCTCATCACCGCCACCAACAAAGACCTCCGCCAGATGGTGGAGGACAAGGCGTTTCGTGAAGATCTCTACTTTCGTCTGAACGTCGTTTTGGTTCAGTTGCCGCCCTTGCGGGAGCGCATCGGAGATATTCCCACCCTCGCTCATCACTTCGTCTCGACTCTGGCCGCAGAGAATAACAAAGCGCTGGAAGGCATTACCGCCGAGGCCATCGAGGCACTGAATGCGTACCATTGGCCAGGTAACGTCCGGGAACTCCGGAATGTCATCGAACGCATGGTCGTCCTGTGTCGCGGGGATAAATTGACCCTGCGCGATGTGCCCGCGGAGATGAAAGCCAGTAATGGTCGCGGCCTGGTCAACCCCCTGACCTCAGGCGTTTCGCTTGAGGAAGCCGAACAGCAGATGATCATGGCCGCGCTCAAGGCAAACGACAACAACCGGACCCGTGCAGCAGAGCAACTCGGCATTTCCCGACGCACCCTGCACCGCAAGCTGAACGAATACGGACTTCGCGAAAAGTAGGGGGAAAGTAGGATAGGTAAAAGGACCTGCACCGGGAGCCCCGGCGACCACCGCAGATCCGTTACCTGTCCCAGGTCCCCGGGGGGGACAGACAACGCCAAGCGCCTCGTTCCTCGGCTCAAGGTTTTTATCTATCCTACCTGTTTTTACGTTTCCGATCTGCTAAGATCATCCCGTGAGGATCTGTTTATGAATCGACGCGTATTTTACCGGCACCTGGCAGGTGGAGGCATCGCTTCCATGGTTTTACATCGGACCGCTCCGGCTTTCGCCCAAGGTGCCGCCCGGCCCATCATCACCTCCGGTGTGCAGCTGGGCGATATGGTCAACGATCAACTGGTGGTCTGGAGTCGCGCCGATCGGCCTTCCCGCATGTGGATCGAGGCGAGCAAGACGGAAGACTTCGCGTCGATTCGCTCCATCCCCGGCCCGAACGTCTTGCCGGGATCGGATTTTACCGGGAAGCGCCTCTTGTCGTTGAAGTACTTTCCCGAGCATCATTTTCGGGTGCGCTTTGAAAACCTGAGTCAACCCGGCGCCTTGAGCGAGCCCGTGCTGTTCACACCTCCGAAGTCCAACCCGGAGCAGGGCGTTCGGTTTGCCTGGTCCGGGGATGTGGCGGGCCAGGGCTACGGCATCGACGAGGCGCGTGGCGGCATGAAAATGTTCGAACGTATGCGGCAGCAACGCCTGGATTTCTTTGTGCATTCCGGCGATGCGATTTATGCTGATGGACCGATGCAGCCTGAAGTGAAGCTCAAGGATGGCACGACCTGGAAAAACCAGATGACGGATGCGAAAGCGAAAGTGGCCGATCGCCTGGAAGATTTCTGGGGGAACTATCGGTACAATCTGCTCGATGATCACCTGCGCGCCTTTGCCGCCGAAGTGCCCGTGTTCGGGCAATGGGATGATCACGAAGTAACCAACAACTGGTATCCGGGCGAGGTCCTCTCTGAAGATGATCCCCACGAGGAGAAAAGCGTTTCACTGCTCGCCGCCCGTGCCCGGCAGGCCTTTTTTGACTACATGCCCGTCGGTCCAGGCGCGGCGGCCCAACAACAGATTTACCGGAAAATTTCGCGGGGTCCGCTGCTGGATCTGTTCTTCCTCGACCTGCGCAGTGATCGGGGTTCGAATCCGGAGCACGGCCCGCTGATGAATCAGCAACAGCTTTCCTGGTTCAAACGATCGCTCAAAGCCAGCACCGGCACGTGGAAGGTGATCTGCAGTGACTTGCCTATCGGGCTCGTGGTCGGCGACGGAAAAGAGTTCGAAGCCTTCTCGAATGGAGCCGCGACCATCGGTACCCGCGAGCAGCAGCTGGCGGAACTCCTTTCGTTTATGAAGGCCCATCAGATCCGGAATGTCATCTGGCTGACCGCCGATGTGCACCACGCCTCGTCCATGCACTACCATCCGGATCGCGCGGTGTTTAAGGACTTTGATCCCTTCTGGGAATTCGTCAGTGGCCCGATCCATGCCGGCTCGTTTGGTCCGAGTAAACTCGACATGACCTTTGGACCGGAGCGTTTGTTCAACAGTCGAGAGGGCGTGCCCTACAGCCATGCCCCGAACGATCAGAATCAATTCTTCGGCCTGGTGGAAATTGCGGCGGACAGCAGTTTGACCCTTTCGCATATCAATCGCGGCGGCGAGGTCCGTTGGAAGCGCATCCTGGAACCGGTCTAACATCGAGGGCTTGTCAGATGCCGTTATGCAGGTAACATGAACGATGAACTACGAGGTGGATGAAGAAAATCGGCGGCCTTTAAAGAGCCGCAGTTGGCCGCTCGCGGATGGGCTCTCCTCTGGGCTTGTGCGCCTGGGGGTGACTGCGAACGCGGTATCGGTCGTGGGGATGCTTATCGGCATCGCGGCCGGCGTGTTGTTCACACGCACTCCGAATCACGCTTCGTTCTTTTATCTCGCGGCCTTTGCGGTGCAGATGCGGCTGCTCTGCAACCTGCTTGATGGCATGGTCGCGGTGAAAAGCGAGACCGCCTCCCGGGTCGGCGAGCTGTTCAATGAGATTCCGGATCGCATCGCGGACTCGGCCATTCTCGTCGGATTCGGCTTTGCCTTGAACAGTGAGCCCCTGCTCGGTGCACTCGCTACGGCGGCGGCGATCTTTGTGGCCTACGTGCGGGCCTTCGGTGCGAGCCTGGACCTGGGTCAGGATTTCTGTGGTCCCTTTGCCAAACCGCATCGGATGTTTACCATCACCCTTGCGGCCATCATTTGCGGGATCAATCCCGACCTCGCGATCGCGGGTATGGCCTTTCCGGTTTTCGCCCTTTGGCTGTTGATCGCGGGAAGCCTTTTCACCGCCGCGCGTCGTATTTTCCGCATGCAAGGAAAGTTGAAGCCGCGTGTTTGATCCGGTCTCGAGGCAGCGCCTGTTTGGGTACGATCAGGCCTTCGAGCACCCGGTGACCTGTTGGGTCAGTGTCACCCTTGTGGTCCTGATGCTCCTCTCCTTTGTCATCTGTGGCTTGATGGGCAAGACGGGTAAACTCTCTCCGGAAAGTAGGCGTGAACTGCGGGCACGCAATACGACCTGGGCAGTGTTGATTCCCCTGATGCTGCTTCCTATCCTCGCGGGCGCTTTCTGGACCATGCTGGGGGTGTTTGCGCTGAGCCTGCTTTGTTATCGCGAGTACGCCCGTGCGACCGGACTCTTCCGGGAGTATATCACCAGTGCGGTCGTCGTGGTCGGCATCGCGTTTATCAGCTTTGCGGTGCTCGACAACTGGTACGCATTCTTCATGGCGCTCTCCGCGCTGGGCACCGTTTTCGTGGTTGCGTTTACCGTCCTGCCCGATCGTCCTGAAGGTTATATCCAGCGCAGCGCCCTCGGTATTTTTGCCTTTATGTTTTTCGGTTTCGGCCTTGGGCATCTCGGCTTCATGGCCAACACCCCGGATTACCGACCCATCGTTCTGCTCATCCTGTTTGCGGTCGAGTTCAACGATGTCGCCGCCTTCATCTGGGGCAAGATGTTGGGTCGGCGCAAGCTCGCCCCCCGGACCAGCCCGGGGAAATCGATAGCCGGAGCGCTGGGGGCGCTGGTGTCCACGACCGTGCTGGTCGTCGGATTGGGCTCCTTTGTTTTTGCGGGAAGTGAGATGGCACACCCGATTCGCTTGATCGGTCTGGGGCTGATCATTTCGGTGGCGGGGCAGTTGGGCGATCTGGTCATGTCCTCCATCAAGCGCGATCTCGGTCTGAAAGACATTGGCCATACCCTTCCGGGTCATGGCGGGATTCTGGACCGCTTCGACAGCCTCCTGCTCGTCGCACCTGCGGTGTTTCATTACGTGGGATACTGGAAACACTTCGGGCTCGCGCAACCCTTACGGATCCTGAGTGGCGGATGAAAACCTGGCGCTATCAGGGGGCGCGGGATGAAGATCTTAAGCCGGTCGATCGACGCTGCAGTACACGCCGGGAGTTGGGTCTGGGCAGTGCCCTGATCAGTCTGTGCTGGTGGGTCTATGTGCGGGGCTATCTGAAGCTGTTTCATCGGTTGAAAATAAACGGTCGGGAGAACCTGCCTGCCGAGCCGGGTTTTATGCTCGTCTCCAATCACAGCAGCCACCTGGATACCCTGGCGCTTGCCGCCGCCTTGCCCCTGCGCTGGAACGGGCATGTATTTCCGGTGGCCGCGGGCGATACGTTTTTTAATCGACCCGAGACCGCCTGGTTTGCTGCACATTTTCTAAATGCCCTGCCGCTGTGGCGGCGGCGGACGGCGACCCATGCCCTGGCCGATCTGCGAGCGCGGCTACAGGCCGGGGCGGAAGTGCTGATTCTGTTTCCGGAAGGTACGCGCAGTCGGGACGGCGCGATGGCGCCCTTTAAATCCGGGATTGGGCGTCTGTTGGCCGGTACGGATGTTTGTGTGGTACCGGTGAAAATTACCGGGGCTTTCGAGGCCTTTCCCGTGGACCGGAAAAGGCCGCGACCGCATCCCATTTCGCTGACCATCGGCGCGCCCATCTCCTTCCCCCAGCTGTCCGATAATCATGAGGGATGGAACACGATTGCACGCGAGTTGGCTGCCGCGGTTGAGCGGCTGTGAGTGTTATGGCCCGTACACGCGCGCAGGCATTCCGCCGCCGTTTGGCGTGTACTGGGCCTGGGGGTAGGGCTTGGCTTTCTTCGTCTCGGTGGCGACTTGGTCGATCAGGCGGATGGCCTGCGTCCGGATCATATGCACCTTACTTTGCTGCCGCTCGAAAAGTAGCCTTACCAGGCGCTGCCAAACGCGTCGCGAATCTGATCCTGCTGCCCCAGCACCCAGGTGTAGTACGTCTTGAGCTTCAACTTGCTCGCGGCGGCTTCATCGATGATGACGGTCGTCTTTTCGTGCATCTGCAGCACACTCGCCGGACAAATCGCGGCGATCGGACCTTCGACCATATCGGCGATGGCCTGCGCCTTGGCTGCGCCCGTAGCCAACAGCAGGATCCGACGTGCTTCGAGGATTGTCTTGATGCCCATGGTGATGGCGAGGCGGGGTTGAAACTCCCCGGCTTCGAAGAAGCGGCTGTTGTCGGTGTAGGTCTGTTCGGTCAGCGTTTTGATGCGGGTGCGTGAACCGAGGCTGGAGGTGGGTTCGTTGAACGCGATGTGCCCATCGGTGCCGATGCCGAGAATCTGCAGGTCGATCCCACCGGCGGCTTTGATCATGGCCTCGTACGCGGGGCCGACCTCAATCGGATTCTCTGCATTGCCGTCGGGAATATGGGTGCGGGTCACGTCGATATCCACCTGCTTAAACAGGTGTTGATTCATGAAGCTCCGGTACGACTGCGGATGTTCAGGGGGCAGCCCGACGTATTCATCGAGATTGAACGTGGTGACCTTGGCGAAGGACAGGTCGCCTGCCTGGTTTCGACGGATGAGTTCAGCATAGGTCGACACCGGCGTACTTCCGGTCGCGAGCCCGAGGACGCTATCGGATTTGCGTTTGAGCTGGCTGGCAATAAAGTCCGCTGCCCTTGCGGCCACTTCTTCCGCCGTTTGATGGATGATGATTTCCATGATTTATCCAATGCGTTGGGTTAGCTTGGCGCGTACGTCATCTGTAAAGCGTGTCAGGTACGCGAGCACGTAGGAGACGATATCCAGGGAATCATCTTCGATGAGGGGCGTGAGCTCCATGGCAAACCAGAGTTGCTCGGCCGCATCGCTGGTGTGCGAATCAAAAAAAGTCGCGTTGGCACGTCGGCGGCCGAGCGTGGCGAGATCGTAGCGTTTGCCTCCACCAATCTGTGAATCGAAGATACCGCTCACCGCCATCGCGAGGTTTTCATGTGCGCTGACATCCAACGGGACTTTGTCTGCATCCATCATCCAGTCGAGACCGCGCCAGACTTCGCAGCCGAGTACGCGCTTCGGACGTTGGGCCTTCGGCAGCGCACGAATCGCCTGGATTACCGGGACGACGACCGCGACGTGGGTGTCGTGTTTGTCGGCCGGGTTGTGGGTGTAAATCACTTCGGGTTGGGCGGTCGCGATCAGCTGGATTAAATCATCTCTCAAGGTCGTGTTGGCAGGGTCTTTCACCAGCTTACTCGGATAGTCGAGCTGGGCCATAAAGCTGTAGTGTCCCACGACCGCTGCTTCGCGTTGCTCATTGCGGCGGATTGTCATCATCTCCTCGTCGGTGCAGCCGGCATATTTTCCTGTACGTGAGCTGCCCGACCCATCCGTGCAGGTGATTCCGCCAAACCATTGGTCGGCCGCGTGATAACAGGCGATGATGCCATGAAAGGCCATGAACTCCAGGTCGTCCTGGTGGGCGCCGATACCCAGGTGGGTCGTGCGCGAAAGGGCGGTGGACGGATCGCATTGATCCGGAATGAACAGATCGGCGTCAGGCTGATTGAGCGGTATCAATGGACAAACCTTCCTGGTCGAGTCGGGGCAGGCTGGCGGCCGCAATGGCCTGGCCATGGCGTTTGACCTGTTCGTTCGGGGTTCGGATGTTGATCTTTTCGGCGCATTCCGGGAACTCAGCCTGCAACACTTGTTGGGCTTCATCAATGATGATCTCTCCTCCTTCGCCCGACGTGACGCGACCGAGGATCAGGAGATGCTTGATGTCATAGAAGGCCGCGTAGTGAGGCAGGGTATACCCGAGGTAGGTGCCGATCGTCTGATAGATGCTTCGAGCACGGGGGTCGTCCTGAGCCATGAGTGCCTGCACGGCTTCGAGTTGTTCGGGGAAAGGCATGTCCGCGGGAAAGGGGATGCCCGCCGCGGGGGCTAGGCGGGCAACGGCTTGCTGAGAAAAGTATTGAACCCCACATCCGCGGTCACCCGACCACTCATCGATCGGGCCGTTCAGTTGATAATCCACCGGGGCGAAGGCGAGCTCGCTCAGGTTGGGTGTGATATGGCCATTCAAGTCAACGTAACCGGTGGCTTCACTGGTCCCCATGGCGAGACCCAGCACTCCGGAGTCATTCAGGGACATCGAGCCGGCAAGGGCCGTGACATCCCCATCGTTGACCACTTCGAAGGGGACATTATTCCATTCCTTGCGCAGGTGAAGAAAGATATCCTGCACATGCTGTTGGAAAGAATCCTTGTCGATGCCGCGAAAGAGGGAGGCGACGCGGACCTGATTGTTGACGTAGACGCCGGCGGAACTTCCGCCAATTGCATCGACCCGGGGCAGGTGTGCCGCCGCCCGTTTCAGCGAATCGCGAATGCCGGCGAGGTGATATTCCACGTTGGTTTGGAAATAGGGATCCCAGGGAACCTCCTCCGCATGAACGACCTTGCCATCGATCAGGGCGGCGCATTTGCGATCACTCCCGCCGAGGTCAAAGCCGATGCGGCAGCCATCCAAGTGGCGACCGAGCGGGATGGGGCGGGTGACCGGTTCCGGGGTTTGCCCGTATTCGACCGCGACCACTTTGATGGGGCTATCAAAGATCTGCTGGCCGATGACCTCGTTATCAAACTGTCGGCTGCCGCTGGGGGCATAAGCGTGGGCAATACTTTCAGTCAGCTCGGGATAGCTGCCGCAGAGGTAAATTTTTGAACCACCGGTCGCCCAGAGCCAAAATTTTACCAGGCGACCCACGTACTTACGGTTCAGACCGATAAATACACTGTAGGGAGGCAGAATGCGGGTATGGTAAACGGTACGCAGGCCATCCGGGCGCTCGAGCGCGATTGCAAAAGGCTGGAAGGCCGATACGGAATCCACCAGGTGCTGATAGCTGCGATTCCAGACGGAAGCGGGGAGAAAAGCCGGGTCCAGAACGGGTTTTATTTTAATTTTAGTATACATATCAAG
>JBLIND010000114.1:0-16736 GCA_047639095.1 Candidatus Omnitrophota bacterium
GGAAGGCATTGAAAAAGCAGCCGAGACCGTCCTGGGTAATGAAGCCGCCGGGTTACGCAAAGCAAAAGAGACGCTTGATGAGGTGATTGAGCAACTGAACCAGGAGATGCAGCAAGCCGCAGCGGGTCAGGGTGAGCAACCCACGTCCGAAGCCGAACCCAGTCAGCACCCAGGAGAAGGAAAGGAGCCAGGTGAGGACCAGCAACCCGGCGAGGACCAGCAACCCGGCGAGGGACAGAAACCGGGTGAAGGTCAACAACCCGGTGAAGGTCAGCAACCCGGTGAAGGTCAGCAACCCGGTGAAGGTCAACAACCCGGTGAAGGCCAACAACCCGGTGAAGGTCAGCAACCCGGTGAAGGCCAGCAGCCCGGTGAAGGCCAGCAACCCGGTGAAGGTCAACAACCCGGTGAAGGCCAGCAGCCCGGTGAAGGTCAGCAACCCGGAGCACCCTCCCCCTCCCAACCGAAGCCCGCGCAAGCTGGCAACCCGAATGGTGGCGGCAGTTTCAACGATTTCACCCGCGGCCCGATTACCGGTACGGACTTCAAGGCATGGTCCGATCAGCTCCGTGATGTCGAAGAGATGCTCGAACAACCGGAGCTCCGCAATGAAGCCGCACGGATTCGCGATCGGGCAAAAACCGAACGAGCAGAATTCCGGCGACACAGTAAAGATCCTGAATGGGAGGTGGTGCAGGATCGCATCATGAATCCTCTTTTGGAGCTTCAACAAAGGGTCCGGGAAGCCCTGGCCAAAGTGGGAGATACCGATGCGCTGGTCCCGATCGACCGCGACCCCGTTCCACGCAAGTTCGAAGACCTGGTTCGGCGTTACTACAAACAACTCGGGGAAGGCGATTGATCCCGCATCTGGCTGAGCTTGTTTTTCCCGCATCTGATTTCCTGTGGCCGGCGATTGGACTGCTGCTGGCTTCAGGGAGCCTGGTCATCCTGGGCTATCGTCGTGCACCCCTGCCCCCCAGACAAAAGTGGGCCGCCGCCAGCTTGAAGCTGATGGGTTTTGGTTTACTCGCCTTCTGTATGCTCGAACCGGTGTGGACCGGACAGTCGGTGAAAAAAGGCGCCAACCACTTTGTGGTCCTCGCGGACAACAGCATTGGCATGGACATCATCGATCCCGCGTATGGCATGACCCGGAGCGATTTCCTTGCCAACCTGCTCGCCAACGAAACGAAGAACACATGGCTGGAACAGCTGAACGATGGCTTCAAACTCGATCGCTATCGTTTTGACTCAAAACTTAAACGCGTGGATGACTTCCAGACGCGGGAAAAGCCCGGACATGCCAGCAGCTTGTTTGATGCGCTGCGCATGCTGGCGACTCGGTACAACGATCTCCCCCTCGCGGGCATCGTCGTTTTGAGCGACGGCAACGCAAGTGACCGCCCGGAAGACCTGACCTGGCTGGATCAACTCGCGCCCATCTACCCGGTGGTCATCGGCTCGAACAAAGCTATGCAGGACCTTGCGCTCACGCAGGTTACTGCCACCCAGACGGCATTCGAAGATGCGCCCATTACCATCAAAGTCGATTTCACCGCGCAGGGATGCGCGTCGATGCCGGTGCATGTCCGTCTGTTGGACGCCACCGGAAAACGCGTTGACCAGCAGCGTATCCTGCCGGACTCAGATAGCGGCCCGCATTCCGTCCGCTTCCGACTGCGCCCGGAACATCCGGGCGTTTCCCAGTACTACATCGAGCTCGAACTCGATCCGCCGGGGGCAGAAGCAACTGAGCACAACAACCATTTCGCGCTGACCGTGGACCAGGGCAGTGAAGAGCGCCGCATTCTGTACCTGAGTGGACGCCCAAACTGGGAATACAAATTCCTTCGGCGCGCGATGGAAGATGACGCGCAAAACCATCTGGTTGGATTGATCCGGATCGCCAAACGCGAACCCAAATTCGAATTTCGCGGGCGTGAAGGTGAGGCCGCCAATCCGCTCTTCCGTGGATTCGGCCAGGTCGATGAGGAGGCCGACTTTGATCAGCCGGTTTTCGTACGCCTCAATACCCGGGGGCCCGAAGAACTTGCAAACGGCTTCCCGCGTGAGGCGGGAGAACTGTTTGCCTACGATGCGGTTGTCCTCGATGACCTCGAGGCCGAGTTTTTTACCCAGGACCAGTTGAACCTGTTGGATCGCTTCGTCGCGGTACGCGGAGGCGGCCTGCTGATGCTGGGCGGGCTGGAATCTTTTCAGCAAGGTGGCTATGACAAAACCATGCTCGGCAAATTATCCCCGGTCTATCTCGATCGACAGACGGAGGAGATTTCCTACAAGTCCGCCCTATGGAATCTCACACGCGAAGGCTGGTTAACGCCCTGGATCCGCTTACGTGAGACCGAGGATGACGATCATCGACGTATGGAGGAAATGCCACCTTTCAAAGTCCTGAACCGGGTGCATGCCATCAAGCCCGGAGCGCGGGTGCTGGTGACTGCAGACGTGGAAGGCACGACCTACCCCGCCCTGGCGGTCCAGCATTACGGCAAAGGACAAACCGGTGCTTTTCTCATCGGAGATTACTGGCGCTGGGGGTTTGCCCATGAAAGTTTCCAGGCCGACATGGAAAAGTCCTGGCGTCAAATCCTCCGCTGGCTGGTCTCTGACGTCCCGGATCGGCTCTCGGTTGAAGTCCTCCCCGGAGGATCAGCCCAGGCACCGCATGAGATCCGGATTCGTGCCCTCGATCAGGCCTTCACCCCGATCGACCAGGCCATGGTGCAGGTGAAAATCGCCCAGGCCTCCACGAACACACTCACCCTCACGGCCCTGCCCGACGCAGACGAACGCGGTGTCTATACTGTCAGCTACATGCCGGCGACAAACGGCCACTACGAGGTGGAAGCGACGATAAAGCACTCAGACGGCAAGGTAAGCGCCCGGACCCGTGCGGGATGGAGTGTGAATCGAAACATGGAAGAGTTCGCCTCGCTCCAACCGGATCGAACGACGCTCAGCATGCTTGCCGACCAGACCAAGGGAACGGTTCTCGAAGCGGAGAACCTCGAAGCGCTCAAAACCCTGCTGGATCAACGCACCATGCCCGTCATGGAAAGCTGGTCACGACCCGCCTGGCACACGCCACTGTTTTTCGTGCTCGCGATCGGTTGCTTTATCAGCGAATGGGCGATCCGGCGCAGGAGTGCGCTCGCATGAAAACCTGGATCCTCACCCTGATGCTTGCCTCCACGCTCACAAGCTGGGCGGACCGCGACCTGTTGCTGGTCCGGGGGGCACCGGGCAATGACGAGTTCCAGAAAAAATTCGACGCGCAGGCGGAACACTGGCGTACCGCAGCCAATCATCCCGACCTCACGATTAGCGAGGTCCATAAGGGCGACGAGGTGCAAACCTTTTTCAAGCAGACAAAAAACGAAGGTAGTCTATGGATCGTGTTCATCGGTCACGGCACTTACGATGGCAAGGTCGCCAAGTTCAATCTTGAAGGGCCCGACCTCTCCGATGCAGACTGGGCCGAGTTGCTGAAGCCGGTTGAGCGTGAAATTCTACTCATCAACACCAGCGCCGGAAGCGCGCCCTTTCTGAAAACCCTCGCGGGTGAAAACCGCATCATCCTCACGGCCACGCGGAGCGGCTTTGAAAGCTCGTATGCCTACCTGGGTGAATTCCTGGCATCGGCATTTAATCAGCTCGATGCCGACTTCGATAAGGATGGTCGAATTTCGCTGCTCGAAGCTTTTATCCAGGCATCCCGGCGGGTAGCCGATTTTTATGAAAAGGAAGAACGCATCCAGACGGAGCACGCCTTGCTGGATGACAATGGGGACGGAAAAGGTACGCAAGGCGATTGGTTTGTCGGGGTGCGACCGGATCGCAGCAAACTCAAGCAGACCCCACCCGATGGATACCGTGCGCTCCAGGTATACCTTGCCCCGGAAAAAGACAACGGACTGGACGACGCGCAGCGAAACCAACGCGACGCGCTGGAACGCAAACTGTTTTCGCTGCGAGATCAGAAAGCCGACATGGATGAAGCAGCATTTTACGAGCAACTCGAGGCCCTGCTCAGCGAGCTGAATGCCTTTTATCCCGCTAAACCTGATTGATGGCCACTTCGTCTGGCGGAGGGCGTTGAATCTATGCGTTCCTATGATAGGAACGTGAAGGATATCCACCGGAATCATCAAAATTGCACTTGTCCGAATTCCATTTGCATTTAGCTTATGCGCGAGTGCTAACCAACACCTTCAGGAGATAGATCATGGCCAAAATTGATATTTATTACGCGGAAGTTTGTGGCTTGTGCCACAAGGCCATGGATTATTTTCGCAGTCGGGACCTCGAATTCAATGCCTTGGAGGTCAAATACGATCCCGTAGCCGATGCCTTCGTGGACAGTGAAAATACCCGGGCGATGTACGAGCGTTGCGGCAAAGTAGTCGAATTTGTTCCGCAGATCTTCATCAACGGGACTCATATTCCCGGCTGGAAAAAGCTGGAACCGATGATTGAATCCGGAGCCTTTGACGCCCTGCTCACGGGCTAGTGGCTTTACCAGGATCCGTTCAACGACCAGTCGTAGGACAGATACTTCACCCGGATTGCATCAAAGTGCTCCGTCATCTCCTGGGCCTGCCCGGGTTGGACAAAGGCCATAATCGTCTGGAGCAAGCGCGGTTGATCTTCTCCGAAGTCACTGCGATACCAGTCGAGCAACTTGGAAATTTTCAAGGTGCGCTTGAACGGGTTCCACTGCATGTGCCGCGCCTGCCTGAAAAAGAACCGCGCCTGATCATCCAACTGTTCGTTTAATCGATCGCCGGTATAGGGCTCGTTACGGAGCTTCGGCCCGCCTTTCGACCCGGGAGCGAGGGCGAAGTGAATGCGCGGATCCATGTACTCCAGGCGGATAATTTCGTGTTCGAGCTCCTTCAGGGAGACCTCCAGACCACCCACGCGCCAGCGACGTTCATCCCAACGCGTTTCCTCGGGTATCGCCAGGATCGACGTCACCCCCGGATATTCCAGCAGCAGCTGAAGGGTAAAGGCATTATACGCGTTCAACAGGATGGCGAGCTGTTCATAGCGACTGTATTCACCGAGCTCAATGGCTCCCAACTCGAACGCGTAGTACTGCAGGCGCTTGGGCGATGCCGCCATGGCTGCGTAGTTTACGACTCCCTTACTATCGACGAATTGCTGCAAAACCGATGCGAAAGCGGTGTGATCCATGCGCTTGCCATCGGTATCGTCACCCAGGGCCGTCGCATTTTCAATTGCCGCAGGGGCATACGCAGCCACACTGTTTGGTCGAATCGTATCGCACGCACTCAAGAAGAATAGTGGCAACACGCCACCCACCCATCGCAATCCTGTTGTCACCATTGTCCTCATGAACGATCTGCTTGGAATTTACGTCGGGAAAAGGCAATACAAAAGCAAGTCCCAAGCATGAAGACCATGGCGGGGATGCCCAGCCAGTCCCCCCATCGGGAGTAGATGGTCTGACCCGCGATGTCGGGCACCTGTACCGTAGTGGTCAGCATCCATTTCTGCATGGAGGGGCCCTCGACCGTCATGCGACCCAATCGATCGATGGCGCACGTGAGGCCGGTATTGGTCGCACGTACGGCGGGCACACGATTTTCAATGCAGCGAAAAACGAAATGCGCGGCATGCTGTCGACTCCCATGCCAGGGGTCATACCAGGCATCATTGGTCTGGTTAATCAGTAAGCGCGCGCCCGCTTGAACCGCGTTTCGGGCGAGACCGGGAATCATATCCTCAAAACAGATCAGGGGAGAAAATCGGATGCCGTCCAATTCGAAAATCGTACTTTCCGTTCCAGCAGCAAAATTTTCCGGAATAGCGGTAATCTTCTTCAACCAGGGAAAGAGATCGGGCGCGGGAACATATTCGCCGAGGAGGACCAGGTGCTGCTTGTCATAGTGTTTGACCGAGTCGCCATGCTCATCGAACAGCACGGTACTGTTGAAGTGACGGGAATCCATGCGATCATTGATGTATTCATAGCGCATGGCTCCGGCGAGGATGGGCACGCCTTTGGCCGCGAGCTGACTGCAGAAAGCAAAAGCGCTACGGGTATTCACGTAATCCGGGATCGCGGTCTCGGGCCAGACGATGAGCTGAACATTGGTCTGCAGGGAGGCGAGATCCGTCAGTTCAAAGACCCGGCGATACACTTCGTTTGCGGACTCCTCGACAAACTTTTCATCCTGAGGAATATTCGGCTGAATGCAGGTCAGCACCATGGGTTGTGATGCGACGTCGTTTTTTATCGGCTGACGCAAGCTGTACATGAAGGAGAGGATGACCAGCAGCACCGCGCACATCATCTCCCAGTGCGGCCAGGCCTTGCGCCTTCCATTGTAACTCGCATAGCGCAACAAGGTGAATCCCACGGCGAGGTTCATCACCGCGATGACGAAGGAGACCAGGTGTTCGCCGCCGATATCTGCGATCTGAATGAAGCTCAAATTTCGGTATTGGCTGACCGCGAGATTGTCCATGGGGAAGCCGGTGAAGAGATGATTCCTCAAGTATTCGCTGCCCACCCAGACCAGGCCACCGACCAGCATGCCACGGATATTTCGACCCGGATTTTCTACGCCGAAACGCCTCAGCCAGGCGGCCATTACGAGGCTGAACGGTACGAAGAACAGGGCGCAATAGAGGATGAGGTAGCCCGCCCAGGTGACCGGATGCAGGAAAAACAAGGCTGGCAGCCAGAAGGAAGCCCCGGCAACCCAGCCCACCAACATGCTGCGACGCCTGGACATCGGTCGACTGAGTACCAGCAACCAGGGGACGAGTGCAAACCAGATACAACTGGCCCACTCGAAGGGGGCAAAGGCTAAAAACAGCAGGAGCCCGCTCAGGCCGACCAGGGCCCAGGGTAGCAAGGCCTTTACACGCTGTATAACGGGGGCTCGCATGGGATGCCCAGGGGACGCTTACTCAGCGCCGTGACATTTTTTGTACTTCTTGCCACTGCCACACGGACAGGGATCATTGCGACCCACTTTGGGTGTATCGCGCCGAACCGGTTCGGGTTTTTCGAGTGCTTCCTCGAGCGCGCGTTCATTCGCTTCGTTCCGCTGTTTGTTATCGTGATTCGCGTCCACCATGCGCTGAGCATTGGCCAAGGCGGAGCTTTCCTCATGAACCGTTTTGGTATTCAAGGAAGCGAGAAACTTCTCCAAGGCTTCGATTGAAGTGGTTGAGCGGAAGATGCGGTAACACATCTCCTCGTAGATACGCTCCATGAGGCCTTCAAACATTTTGTAGGCTTCATGTTTGAATTCGATCAGCGGATCTTTCTGGCCGATGCCGCGCAGCCCAATCGCCTGGCGGAGTGCATCAATTTCGCGCAAGTATTCCTGCCAGTGCGTGTCGATGGATTGCAGCATGATGGTGCGTTCCATACTGATCACCTGCTCTTCGTCTTCTGAGTCGAGCTTGAGCTGGTAAGCGGTTTTCACCCGGTCCATGCTGTAGGCCGTGTAAGCCTCGGCGGATTTCTCCAGGGGCTGCAATTCTTCATCGGTCATACCGAGCGGAAAGGTCATGTTGACCCAGTTCCTGAACTCGAAGCGATTCCCTTCGATGGTGAAATCTCCAATCATCTGGGCCCGGGTGAGGAGGGACTCCTCGATGGCGACGTAGAGCTGATCGCGCACCACATCGGACCGGAGAATATCGCTGCGCATGCCGTAGACGACTTCGCGCTGCTTGTTCATGACATCGTCGTAATCCAGCGTACGTTTCCGCTGGGAGAAGTTTTGCTCTTCCACTTTCTTTTGCGCGCGCTCGATGGACTTGTTCAGCATGGAATGCTCGAGAACCTCCCCCTCTTCGATTCCGAGACGATCCATGATGTTCGAGATCCGCTCTGCCCCGAACAGGCGCATGAGGTTGTCCTCGAGACTCACATAAAAGCGTGACATCCCCGGGTCACCCTGGCGCGCACAGCGGCCGCGGAGCTGGCGATCCACGCGACGGGATTCGTGGCGTTCGGTTGCGATGACATAAAGTCCGCAGGGCGTTTCTCTCAACCACTCATTGAGGGATTTACCCTCATATTGCTCCTTGAGCGAAATCTGACCGGCAAGGGTTTCCGGATCCACTTTGATGACCCCTTTACCCAGCTTGATGTCGGTACCACGACCGGCCATGTTGGTAGCGATAGTGATGGCGCCGGGTTGGCCGGCCCGCTCAACGATCTCGGCCTCTCGCATGTGGTGCTTGGCGTTGAGTACGTTGTGCGGAATATTGGCCTTGCGCAGCATGCGACCGACCAGTTCCGATTTTTCAACCGAAACCGTACCCACCAGCACGGGCTGCTTGCGCTGGTAACACTCGATAATTTCTTCGACAACCGCTGCGTACTTTTCGCGCTCGGTTTTATAAATTGGATCGTCATAATCCACGCGCCGGATGGGGCGGTTGGTCGGAATGACCAGGACATCGAGCTTGTAGATCTGTGCGAATTCATCCGCTTCCGTCTCAGCCGTACCGGTCATACCGGAAAGCTTATCATACATGCGGAAATAGTTCTGGATAGTGACCGTGGCCAGGGTCTGGGTTTCCCGCTCGACCTTCACGCCCTCTTTCGCTTCGACGGCCTGGTGCAGTCCGTCACTCCAGCGACGACCCTCCATCTTACGACCGGTGTTTTCATCAACGATGACGACCTGATTGTTTTCAACCACGTACTGCACGTCGTGTTCATAGACGCAGTAGGCGCGGATCAGCTGATCCACAGCATGAATTTTTTCACTCTTAATCGTGAACGCATCCTGGAGTTGTTGGCGACGGGTAATTTTCTCCTCTTCGGGCATCTCCATGTCGCCTTCGAGCATGGACATCTCGGTAGCCAGATCGGGCAGCATGTACGCATCGGGATCTTCCGGACTGATCGCGGCCGTACCCTTTTCCGTCAGGCCGGCATCGTTGTGTTTTTCGTCGATGGTGAAGTAAAGATCTTCGCGGAGTTCGCGAGCGCGCTCCTTGTACGTATCGGTAAGGTATTGGTTGTTGGCTTTCTCCAAGAGGCGACGCGTAGAAGGCGTCTCCTGGAGTTTCAACAAATGTTTGCTGCGTGGCATGCCCTGCTGGAGTTGATACAGCTTTTCCATAGCGGCAACATCTTCCCCTGCTTCCACCAGGCGCAATGCTTCCTTTGCGACTTCATCGCAGAATTGATTTTGCAGGCGGTAGAGCTTTTCCACGACCGGCTTTTCCTGCACATAGGTTTCCGATGCAGAATGCTGAGCCGGACCGGAGATGATAAGAGGTGTACGTGCTTCATCGATCAGAATACTGTCAATTTCATCGATGATCGCATAGAAATGTCCGCGCTGCACCATCTCATCAGGGGAGTAGGCCATATTGTCGCGGAGGTAGTCGAAACCAAATTCACTGTTGGTACCGTAGGTGACGTCTTTTGCGTAATTCTCCCGCCGTTCCGAGGAGTGCATGCCGCTCTGAATCACGCCGATGGTCAGGCCGAGGTACTGGTACAGGAAGCCCATCCACTCCGCATCCCGTTTCGCCAAGTAATCGTTCACCGTCACGATATGAACGCCATTGCCGGTCAGGGCATTCAGATAGGTGGGACAGGTGGCGACGAGGGTCTTACCTTCACCCGTCGCCATTTCGGCAATCATGCCGCGATGGATGCCGATGCCACCGATAAGCTGGACATCATACGGAATTTCCACCCAGGTTTTGTCGTGGCCAACCACATCGAAAACCGTGCCTACGAGGCGACGACAGGCATTCTTGACCACGGCATAAGCTTCGATCAGGACGTCTTCAACGCTCTCGCCGTCACGGAGGCGCTGCTGGAACTCAGGCGTCTTAGCCTTGAGTTGCTCCTCGGACAGCTGCTGGTATTCAATCTCTTTGGCATTGATCGCTTCAACGAGCGGGCGAATCTTTTTCAAGTCGCGCTCGTTCTTCGTGCCGACGATTTTTTTGATAAACCAATCCATGTCTATAAACTTCCTGTTAGCCCAATAAGTTGGCTGGGTAGTATAATGCGTAATTGGTCAGATTCGACCCTTTTCAGCAGGTATTCTCTGGGCCTCCCCGAGCGATTCCCCTTCCCTGCGGACTTAGTTTCCGAGGCATTTCATGAAGGCATAAACGGTTTTCGCGGCGACGAAATCCGGGGCATGGCGGCCAGCCTGCGGCGCCAACTCGACGAAATCGGCGGCGATGACGCGTCGTTCGGCACAGATCTTTTCCATCAGCCCCAAGGCTTCGTACCAGAACAAGCCGCCCGGTTCAGGCGTGCCCGTGGAAGGCATGAGTGAGGCGTCATAGGCGTCGAGGTCGAAGGTCAGATACACCTCGTCGGGAAAGTCATCCGGGAGGATGCGGTCCGGAATCCCCTGGGTCATCAACTCACGTGCATCGATATAGGGAATCTGATGATCGATGCGTAGCTGGGCTTCGGGTGCAGAAAGGCTGCGGATGCCCAGCTGGAACATGGGGATTTTGCAATCGAGCACCCGGTGCATGACACAGGCATGGCTGAGCCGCGACCCCTCATAGCGGTCACGCAAGTCCGCATGCGCATCGATCTGGACGACCCCGAATCTACGACCGCGACGATGCAGCGCTTCGATTGGCCCCATCGTAATGGCGTGCTCGCCCCCCAGCGATATAGGAATCACTCCGGCCTCCACGGCATCGGCCACGCGTTCACCAAGATCGTCGAGGATAGCTCGCGTCTCGGGGACCGAACAATCGATGGGGGGATGAACATGGATCCCGTGACGGCCGGGAATACCGTCTTCCATCCAGGCTTCCAACTCGATAGAGGCTTCGAGGATCGCACGCGGACCTGCTGCGGCTCCACCGCCATAACTCACGGTGCGTTCAAGGGGACAGGGAAAGATGTGAAACCGACAGGCGTCGGCATCCATGACCGGAAAATCTTCGGCGAGAAAACGGGGGTAATCATCACTCATCAGGAAAGCCTCGATTTGAAATCTTGATATCCGAATTCCCGCACCACCGATACGCCTTCACCTTCAGGATCCCAGCAGGCAATGGCCGGGTGCTGCACCCCGTTAAACATCGTGGTCTTGACCATCGAATAGTGTGCCATGTCGGTAAACACCAGGCGATGCCCGATGGTGAGCGGTTGATCAAACGAGTAGGAGCCGATCACATCACCCGCGAGGCAGGTCAGGCCACCCAGCTGATAGGTGTGGGCTTTTTCACCGGCTTCGCCCGCGCCGATAATGTCCGGGCGGTAGGGCATTTCCAGCACGTCCGGCATATGCGCGGAGGCGGACGTATCGAGCACCGCGACTTGCTCGCCCCCACTTTCAAACAGGTCAAGCACTTCGCTCATGAGATACCCCGTGTTCAGCGCAATCGCTTCACCGGGTTCAAGGTAGACCTGCAGATCGTAGGTTTCCTGAATCCGTTTCAGCTCGGATATGAGGAGGTCCACATCGTATCCGGGTCGGGTAATGTGATGCCCGCCCCCCATGTTGAGCCATTTCATCTGATGGAGCCAGGGGCCAAACTTTTCTTCGACCACGCGCAAGGTCCGCGCGAGCGTGTCACTCCCCTGCTCACACATGGTGTGAAAATGGAACCCATCGATCCCGGTCAGGTCGGCGCCCGCGACCTGTTCCTCGGTCATCCCGAAGCGCGTGCCTTTACGACATGGATTGTAGAGCAAGGTCTCGACTTCGGAATATTCGGGATTGATGCGTATGCCATAAGAGGCGGCCCCTTCTGGCGGGCGCAATCGCTCCCAGAGGGAGAAGGAATTAAAGCTGATGTGATGTGCGATGGGCAGGAGTTTCCGGAGTTCCTCCGGGTGGTAGGCGACACCGTAAACATGTACTTCTTTGCCGAAGTGCTCGGCGCCCAACCGCGCTTCATTCAGGGAGCTCGCAGTCGTGCCATGCAGGACGCGCGCAATCTGTGGAAACACGCTCCACATCGCAAAGCCTTTGAGCGCCAGGATAATGCGCGCGCCACTGTGCTGCTGCACCCGATCGAGGATTGCCAGGTTGCGATCCAGCAGGGATCGATCCAGCACAAAACAGGGGGACGGCAGATAGTGCCAGGGAATCTCGGGCGGCATCTCGCTCACAGCGTTCCGTTGGGATCCAGTTCGACCATCTGCCACGGCAAGCCATGTTTGTTGAGCATGTCCATGAACGGATCCGGATCGAGCTGCTCCATATTCCAGACGCCCTTACGGGTCCAGGTTCCATCGGCGATGAGGTGAGCACCGATCATGGCCGGGACGCCCGTGGTGTACGAAATCGCCTGGGATTTGACTTCGGCATAACAGGCCTCGTGATCACAGACATTGTAGATGTAGACCCGGCGTTGTTTGCCGTCCTTGCGCCCGTTCGCGATGATACCGATGCAGGTTTTGCCTTTGGTCAAGGGCCCGAGACTGGCCGGGTCGGGCAACACCGCTTTCAGGAACTGCAAGGGTACAATCTGTTGCCCCTGGAATTCGATGGGCACAATACTGGTCATACCGACATTTTCCAGCACGTTCAAATGGGTGATGTATTTCTGACCAAAGGTCATCCAGAAACGAATACGTTTGAGCCCTTTAATGTTCTCAACCAGCGATTCCATTTCCTCATGGTACAGCAGGTACATTTCGCGCTCGCCCACTTCCGGAAAGTCGAACGTTTGATGAACCTCGAGCGGTTTGGTTTCCTTCCACTCGCCTTCCCAGTATCGACCGTTGGCGGTAATTTCGCGGATGTTGATTTCCGGATTAAAATTGGTGGCAAAAGGAAGGCCATGGTCGCCCCCGTTGGCATCCAGAATATCGATCGTATCAATCTCATCGAAATAGTGTTTTTGCGCATAGGCGCAGAAGACGTTCGTCACGCCCGGATCGAAGCCGCTTCCCAGCAAGGCCATGATGCCGCGCTGCTCGTAACGCTCCGCATAGGGCCACTGCCATTTATAGCTGAATTCGGCCTCATCCAGGGGCTCATAATTCGCGGTATCCAGGTAATGCACGCCGGTTTCCAGACAGGCATCCATGATGGTGAGGTCCTGGTAGGGCAAGGCCACGTTAATGACCACATCAGGTTTAAAACGTTCGATCAGGGCCACCAGCTCAGGGACCTGGTCGGCATCGACCTGGGCGGTTTCGATGGGACGCGACAATTCAGCCGCGATGGCATCGCAACGACTTTTTGTCCGGCTGGCCAGGCAAATGGCATCGAACAGTTTAACCTGAGCACACTTGTGCACGACGACATTGCCCACCCCCCCTGCACCAATTATTAATACCCGCGCCATAATCTTACTCCTCTTCAAAATACGTATAACCACTCATACCATGCTCGTAAGCCTCGACAACCCTCCGTCGTTCGGCCGGGGTGAGCAATCCCTTTTTAACCGCTTTTTCCGCCGCGCTCTGGAAATTCATGATCATCTTCTTCGGCTCGAATTCCACGTACGAAAGCACATCACTCGCGGTATCGCCTTTGACGGCATGCGACCATTCGATTTCACCATCTTCATCGACACCGATGCTCACCACATTGGTATCACCGAACAAATTATGCAGATCGCCCAAGGTCTCCTGATACGCACCAACCAGGAAGACCCCGATCACGTACGGGTGATCCGGATGCAGCCGATGCAAAGGCAGGGTTCGAACCGTCTCCCCATCAATGACAAAGCGATCGATCTTTCCATCACAGTCGCAGGTGATGTCAGCGATGACGGCTTCACGATCCGGTTTTTCCAGCAAGCGGTGAACCGGCATGACGGGAAAGATTTGATCGATCGCCCAGGCATCCGGCATGGACTGAAAGAGACTGAAATTCCCGTAGTAAATATCGGCCATGCTTCTGGGCAAGTCGACGAATTCTTCCGTTGTCTCGTCGAGCTCGTGGCAGAGCTTCAGGATGTGCACCATGGTGTGATTGAAACAATGCTCAGCCAGGGCTCGTTCCCGGAGCTCCAGACTTCCATAATCAAATAACTTCCGCACCTCGTCGCGGTAAAACACAGCATCGTTCAAACTCTCACGAAAATTTTCCGGCGTGATCGTGCCGACCATTTCTTTCAAGTTCAGGGTGTACCGGTGAACCCCTTCCGTTGGCAACTCAGCCACCGAGTGGGTCATGCGCTCGGCGACCTCGAGAATGTTGAATAAGAGGACCCCATATGGCGCGACGGTCGCGCGACCTGATTCGCTGACCAACACCGGATGCGAGACGTTCTCCTCGTCGCAAATGGTCATCACCACTTCGACCACGTCCGCGCAGTATTCCGCCAGGCCATAGTTACAGCTGGCATCGGAACCGGTATGCATACCGTCATAATCAACAGCCAAGCCCCCCCCAACATCGAGAATGCCCATGGGGGCCCCTTCCCGAACCAGTCCGGCATAGACACGTGACGCCTCATTGGCGCCCTGGCGGATGGTGTTGATGCTCGGGATCTGTGAACCCAGGTGGTAGTGCAACATCTGTAAACAGTCGAGCATGTCGAAAGAACGGAGGGCATCTACGGCAGCAATCAGTTGCGAAGCGGTGAGCCCGAATACACTCTGGTCACCCGCCGATTCGATCCAATGTCCGCTCCCGGGCGTCGAGAGCTTCATTCGGAGCCCGATAATCGGCTTGATCTTTAAGAGCTTGGCTCGCTCGGAAATCAGCGTGACCTCCGAAAGCATTTCCACTACGAGAATGACCTTCTGGCCCATCTTGCAGGCATAGAGTGCCAGGTCGATGAATTCGGCATCCTTATAGCCATTGCAAATAATGTAGGCCTCAGGATCCTGGATATAGGCCAGCGCGGCCAGCAGCTCGGGCTTACTGCCTGCTTCCAGACCGTGATGGTACTGGGCACCAAAACGGGCGACCTCTTCTACGACCTGTTGTTGCTGGTTCACCTTGATCGGGAAAACGCCCCGGTAATGATTCTGATAACCCGCGCGTTCGATCACCTCCGCAAAATGGCGATTGATCGCCGAGATTCGCTCGTCGAGAATATGGCTGAACCGCACCATAACCGGCAATGCGATCCCGCGATCGACCATGCCTTCCACGGCTTCATACAGGCTTAAGGACCGGCTGCCCATATCGACACAGACTTCACCTTTTTCTGAAATCGAAAAATAGGGTGAACCCCATCGATCCAGTCCGTAGAGTGCTGAAGCCTGGTCGGTACTCCATTGATTCTCGATGTGCATTTGCATGTTGCGCACTTTTCTTAATTTTCGCGGTCTGACGAGTAAAAAACAGGCCCTGCGGGATGAATCTTCACCATAACGTTAAATGCTCGCCCTTATGGGAATGACCGGAGGCATTTATTCGGGATCCCAGTATCGATAGGATTCGCCAAGGTAATTCCGCAGGAGCAAGTAATCGCCATCGCGTCCCTGCACATAATCGGGCGACAACGGCACTTTGCCCCCGCCTCCCGGAGCATCGACCATGAATTGGGGAACCGCATATCCGGTCGTACGACCATGCAGGCTGCGCAGAATGTCGATGCCGACCGACGTGGGTGTCCGAAAATGTGCGCTACCCAGAATCGGATCGCACTGGTGCAGGTAATAGGGCTTTACTCGCAGTTTAAGCAGGCCAGTATTGAGACGCAGCATGACCTCGGGATCATCATTTACGCCCTTCAACAACACGCTTTGACCGCCCATGGGAATGCCCGCATCGGCGATGCGGTTACACGCCTGCGCAACTTCGGGGGTGAGCTCATCCGGATGGATAAAATGAATGCTGAAAAAGAGTGGGTGGTATTTCTTCAGCATGGAGAGCAAGTCCGACGTGATACGCTGCGGCAGTACGGCAGGCACCTTCGTTCCGATGCGGAGAAATTCCACGTGCGGAATCGCGGACAGCCGTTCAAGCAGCCACTCCAGGCGATCCTCGGCGAGTATCAGCGGATCCCCACCACTCAACAAAACGTCCCGAATCTCAGGATGTTGTTCGATATACGCCAGGGCCCCTTCCCACATGTTTCGATCCGGGAGGAATTCACCGGAGCCCACCATACGCGCCCGCGTACAGTACCGACAATAGGTCGCACAGAAATCCGTTACCAGAAACAAGACCTTGTCCGGATAGGTGTGGACCAATCCGGGTACGGGGCTATGCGCATCTTCACCGAGCGGATCGGGGACTTCATCCGGGGCCCGCTCAAATTCAGCCATGCTGGGAAGCTTCGTGCGGCGCAAGCCCTGCCTGGGATCCTCCCGATCCAACAGGCTGGCATAATACGGGGTGAGCCCCAACGGCAACTGATCGGATCGCGCCTCAATAGCGGCCCGTTCGTCATCCGACAGGACGAAAATGCGTTCGACTCCTTCCCGATCGCGGATCCGGTTGCGCAACTGCCACCGCCAATCGTTCCAATCGGAAAGCGTCGCTTCCGGGTAGAATTCCCGACGAAACGCATCTGCCTGCTCACCTATGACGACCGAACCTTGCACAGGCTGCAAACTAGACGTATAAATTGATGATGCAAGAAGGCTTGTTTTCGATTCTCGTGTTTCTCGCGACTGGTTATACGACCTGGCGGGGCGAAAGCCACGGGGGATTCAAGGAGCAATTCCTTTTCTCCCCCAGACGGATCCTGGCAGACAAGGAATACATTCGACTGATCAGCGCAGGCTTTCTCCACGCAGATTGGGTGCATTTCGCCTTTAACATGGTCAGCTTTCACGGCTTCGCCCAGATCATTGAGAT
>JBLIND010000115.1:0-16691 GCA_047639095.1 Candidatus Omnitrophota bacterium
CCGGCTCCAAGTTTAATCAGATCACCGGCCGCTCCGACCGCATCACCAACGCCGAGATCCAACTCTACCTTGTCGATCGCTTCGGCCCCGTACGCATCGATCTGATCAACGGCAAAGTCCGGTTCCTGGAGGAGTAGCAGCCCGGTATTATGGAGCACCGCTCCGTCCCATGGCCTGCCCCTTTACCCGTGGATCTCATGGAGTCCGCGAGTTTGCCGCAGGTTCCGCTATGTAATCCGGTTGGGTTCCGCCAATGGTCGTTCGTTACATCTTCGCCGGGCGAGAATGCTTTAAAACCTGACGTTCTTGTATGTTTCGATATTTACTCTGTGTAGAATGGCATGCTCACGACATCGATCCCATGCGACGTAGAATGGTACAACAAAATCTGGAAGGACACACATCGTGAAGAGCCGGATGTGGGGAAACTGCTTGTCCGGTTCTGTGAGGGCCCGGAGCCAATCATTTGAGAGGCTCCGTGGCTACTCGACCTTCCTTAGTCCGCCCGCGCCACGTAATCCACGACCAGGACCCTATCCAGTTGGGGTTTCAGCAGCTCCACAAAGGCCTGATGCTCCGGATGAGGTAAATACTTCTCCAGGTCGGCCTTGTTCTTAAACGTCACGAAGAAGCAGTGCGTGAAGCCATTGTCTAAACCTTCCGGACTCACGTTTTTTCCCCATTCAACCTGCTGAATGAGCGGAATCTTGCCCTTCAAGGCCATGAACGCCTTTTCTACTTCGACGACTTTATCCGCCGGGGCGTCGTCCTTGAATTTGAACAACACCACATGCCGATAGGGCGAATCTGCCTGGGCGCCCATTGCGTTAGTCATGAGCGCGAAAAGGATACTGAACAGGAACAGGTGTTTCATAGGTCATCTCCATGGGTTGTTGAGGCGGTGTAACACAGGGGACGGCAAAGTAAATGGGTAAAATACCGGACATCCCGTTTGCTTTCGGGTCGGGGGGCACACATAATACAAGGCCATGATGCGACTCTTTACCATCTGCCGAATAGCGGTCCTGCTGATCACCTGTCTGGTGTGGCCCGGGCGCGTTTCTGCGCAGGATGCGACGTGGATGGGGCTGGTGCGAGGGCTTTCACATGAATCGTTTGCCCAGCGGCGTCTCTCCCAGGAGGGCCTGGGGAAGCTGTTAAATGAGCAGCCGGAAAAATGGGTGCCGATCTGCCTGAAGACCATCGACCAGACTGATGAGCCCGATGTCGACTTTCGCTTGAATGAGGTGTTGTTCGGCTTGTTTCGGGATCGCGTGCTCAACAAGCCGCGCGGCTTCCTCGGCATTCGCTTGAGCAGTTCATTTATTCCGCCGCAACCGGGCAAGCAGCAACTGGTCCCGTGTGTGGATGTGCTCGACATTATTCCCGAGACCGCCGCTGCCGCGTCGGATCTGAGAATCGGCGACAAGATTTACGAGGTGGATGGGCAGGATGTCGGTGCCAACAATGCGCAGGGCGGCTTTATCGAATATATCTACAGCAGGCCGCCGGGCCATGAAGTGAAATTCAAGGTCTGGAGAACGGGTACTACCTTCGAGACCCGCGTCTCCCTCGGCCTGCGTCCACCGGACTTGCCGCTATCTTCTTTTTACCAGAAATCATCAGGCACCTATTACCGGGAGTGGCTGGACCGCGCACGTGCTGCTGCCGAAGCCGGTGAGGCCATCGTTTTTGAATAACGGGTTCGCGCGCCATGGGTAAAGGGGAGATTTACGCGCTCAGCTGCGCGGTTTTCTGGTCCCTGGCGGTGATTAATTTCACCAAAGCCGGGAAGAATATTTCGCCCTTGCGCTTGAACCTGTTCAAAAACGCCCTGGCCCTCTGTCTGCTCATCCCCACGATCCTGGTCGTCGCCGGCCCCGCATGGCCGGCAATTGGTCGCATGGATTATCTGCTCATGATTGTCAGTGGGCTGATCGGAATATCCATCGCGGATGCGATGTACTTCTTCTCGCTCAACCTGATCGGGGCAGGGCGGACCGGCGTGATGAATTGCTGCTACAGTCCGTTCACCATGCTCTTCGCCTGGCTGTTCCTGGGGGAGGTGCTTACGCGGTCTCACCTGACCGGGTTCGTCCTGGTCCTCGGCGGCGTTCTCATTGCATCCTGGCCCACCGGGGTCGCTGCGGCGTCCCGTCGTGATGCCTGGCTGGGGTGGACCTGTGGGATCGTCACCCCCATGTTGATCGCCCTGGGGATTCTGCTGGTCACGCCCTCCATGCAGCGCGTACCGGTCTTACACATGGCCGTGGTGCGGATTGGCGTGGGCCTGATCGGTCAGATCATTTACCTTGCAGCCATCCGTCAGTTGCGGCCAACCCTGCGTGCATTCCGGGGGCCGAACCCCTGGGGGCCCATGATTCTCGCCACCCTTCTCGGCTCCTACCTGGCCATGTTGTCCTGGATGATGGGGTTTAAATATGTCGAAAAGAAATCCATAGCCGCGGTGTTGAATCAGACCTCCACGATCTGGATCATTCTCCTCGCGGCTGTTTTTCTGAAAGAACGGCTGACCCTTCCCCGGGTCGTGGGGGCTGCTTTGTCCGTGGCCGGCCTGGTCTACATCAGCCTGCTGTAGGTCGCTCTGTTCCCCTTTGGTCTTTCCCCAGATTGGTAAACCTGCTAGATTTTGCGAACACGTAACCCGGAGACTCTTATGATCAAAAAAATCTTTCTTCTTCCCCTCCTTCTGCTCGGTCTCGCCCTCACAGGGTGCATGGAGTCAGGCACCATGCTGATTGTAAACACCGATGGCTCCGGAACCATTATCGCCCGCGCGTTTGTTAACGACCAGGCGATGCAGGGCTTTGCCGGCGGGTTTGGCCTGGGTGATGAACCCGGCGCTGCTGCTCCGGATGTTACCGCATCCATCAAAGCCGGTCTTGAAGGCGCCGCCAAAACGTTTGGCGACGTGAAATTTGAAAGCATCAAGGAAGCGAAGAACAAATTGGGGTGGAAAGGCTATGAGGCGACCTACTCGTTTACCGATGCCAACAAGATCAAGCTCGCCTCTGCGGGCATTCAGGGCGATCAAGGGGGCGGGGGCATGAAAATGGGTGGTGATGAGGCCGCCTACAAAATCAAATTTACCCCGGGCAACCCGGCCAAGCTGGAGATGATCGCCGACATGCCGGATGATGCCGAAGCCAATGCCGAAGTTCCTGCAGAAGCCGCGCAGAGCGCACAGATGATGGCCATGATGGCTCCTATGTTAAAAGGGATGCGTATGAGCTACCTGGTAAAGGTGAACGGCACGGTGGTTGAGTCCAACGGAAAGTATCTGAACAAGAACGCGGGCACCCTCCTGTTGATGGACATGGAAGTCGACAAACTGCTCGGCAATCCGGATGGCATGAAGATGCTGACGGCAGGCAAGCCCGACTTCGCCGCGATCGCCGATCAGGATATTCCCGGGCTCAAGGTGCACAATCCCAAAGTGAACGTTGTCATCACCTTTAAGTAATCCGTAATGGATACGTATGCGTCAGGCCGTCTGGCCCTATTGGCCCAGGCCTTGGTCGATTGTTCGAATGCGCGGGTGCTCGTTCCCGCCCAGCAGGCCTCCACGGGCTACTGGTTTGGCGGGGGCAATATCCTGCATGATGAGCAAGGCTTCGTCCTCTGTGGTCGCTATCGTAATTTTGGCGACTCCCGCACCGGCGTCGGCGTAGGGGAACGCGGATTGGAGCTGGCCGTGTTTCGCTCGCCGGACTTTACTGCGCCGTTCGATAAGCAGGAATACTGGTCAAAGGCCGATCTTTCTAACGATGCGAGCGCCGTCGTCTCTATCGAAGGCGCCAGTCTGTATGCTGGTGCAACGGGTCTGGAGCTGTATGTCTCTACCGAAAAAGCCATGGCGTATCCTGAACCCTTGGCGGCTTTTCAGAAGCCGGGCACCGGGGTCTGGTCGATCGATCGCCTGGTCGACGGCGTTCTCGAGCCGGTGCTCTCCAGCGCCACGGGCGAAACGCTTCATGTCAAAGATCCGGATGTCTTTGATGCCCCGAATGGCGATCAGGCGATGATCTTCTGCTCCCATCCGTTTGCCTGGTCCAGCAGCAACACCGGCCTGGCCTTGCGCCCGGCGTCCGATGCATCCTTCGCGGTCGACACCTGGGACATGCTCCCGCGGGGCAAGGTGTGGGATGTCGCCTGCACGCGGGTAACCGATCGATTGTCCGTTCCGCGGCTTGGCGTGTTCGCCGACCTGCCTCCCGTCTCGCTTTATTTTTACGATGGTGCGGAATGCCTGCGCTCCCTGGATGAAAATCCTGCGGCCGCGCGTCGTCCGCGTGGGTACTCCTGTGAGGAGCTGGGCGGTCTGGCGTGGGGATGGGATGCTGAGTTCCCACGCATCCAACGCGTGTCCGTGGACGGTCCGGCCTTCATCAGTCCGCACGGAACCGGTTGCAATCGCTACGTAGGCACCTGTGCAACCGATACGGGCCTGTATGCAACCTGGCAGCAATCGCAGCCCGATCTCTCGCAACCGTTGATGGGGCACGCCTTGTCCATGGAGCAGGTCGATCAAATCCTTCAATGAAATAACCGACCTTTTGAATTATACTGACCTGCCATGAGTCGACATCACCAAGTTGTGCCCATCCCTTTTCCGTCGATATCCCAAATGCCGGACTGGGGGCCCGTGTATGTCGGGGGCGAGCTGAGTGAAGCCAACTTATTCGACGCCTACAGCCGCGGAATTTTCCCCTGGCCTTCCGAGCCGGGTGCCCCCATGGAGTGGCACTGTCCGAATCCTCGAGCCATTCTCTTCTTTGAGGATATGCATATCCCAAGGAGCCTGAGCCGGGAAGCCAAAGCCCGGCGCAGCGACTATCGCTACTCCATTGACGAGGCTTTTGAGGAGGTCATCACCGCCTGCAGCGAGATCGAGCGTGGTCCGTACAACCAAAGCTGGATCTTTCAGGATGTGATCGATGCCTACGTGCGGATGCACCGGCGGGGCCTGGCCCACAGTGTAGAAGTCTGGGACGGCGATGAGCTCATCGGCGGCCTGTATGGCATGAGCGTGGGGAATGTGTTCACCGGCGAAAGCATGTTCCATCGCCGGTCCAATGCCAGCAAGCTTGCCGTCCTGCATCTGATCGAAGTCCTCCAGGCGCGCGGGTTAACCTGGCTCGACATTCAGGTGATGACGCCACATTTTGAGCGCTTCGGCGCCGTTCACATCTCCAGGACCTGGTTTCTCCGGCTGTTAACCTGGACCCAGCAGCAACCGATCAAGTTGTTTCCCGAGAGGTGAGGAGAGGACGCGGCTTGCCGCTTTGGAGTGCGGGAATTTATTCCCGCTTTCACCGCCGCAATATCTTGCAAGGCCGATCGCAGTTAGAACGCTTTACCGGCGAGGGGACCATCGCCGGTCATGATGTCGCGGATCCCCAGATGCCCGAGAAACATCGCCACCTTCTGGAAGTCCCAACCCAGCTTCGTGCCGAGCGTATCAATCGCCTTCTTCACTTCGTTGGGTATGCGTACACTGAAGTTGGTGTAGGGCCCCGGGATGCCGGTTTCACATTCGGGGGAGAGCTCCCCGCTGGCAACCATGTCTTCAAACTTGCTGATGTAGCGTTCAACAAACTGGGTGTAGAGCGCGGACGGGTTGGCATGTCGACCAAGTCGCTTGGCGATTTTTCCCAGGAGGACATAGTCGTCGGTAGGGATTTGAATGTCGTACTTGCCTGCGGGTCGTCGATCAATGCTAACGCTCATAGTGGATGAATAATAAGTGCTGCCTTCTTTGTCATCAAGTTCTTTTTGCCCTGTCCATTTGGATGCTGTAAGACTAGCCCCTATGAAACGTTGTCGAGTGGAAGTGCAGTTGTCGGTTTTGGCCCGCAACATCCATGCTTTGCAGGAAGTGTTAAATCCTGCGACAGAAATTATTTTTGTCGTGAAGTCCAATGCCTATGGACACGGGCTGTCGGCCGTAGTCGTCGAAGCGGCGGCGCAAGGCGTCCGCTGGTTTGCGGTAGCCTACCTGCACGAAGCCCTCGAAGTGCGGAAGCATGTTTCGGATGTGGGAATTCTGGTCCTCGGTGCCATCGATGCAGAGGACGTCGCCGTAGCCCTGCGCGAACGCATTACGCCGGTGGTCATGAGTTTTCGACAGGGGCAGATGTTGGCCGCCGCCGCCCGTGCGTCGGGGATTGTACTGCCGGTGCACGTGAAAATCGATACCGGTATGGGGCGCCTCGGTTTATGCGGTGCCGATCTGGCGCTCCAGCTGGAGACCCTGGTGAACGAGCCCGGCCTGCGGGTCGACGGCATCTGCAGTCACTTTGCCACCGTCGAGCAGCGGCATCCTGAATTGGCCCGGACACAGTACGAACGGTTCATGGAGGCGGTAACCATCGCGGAAGCCGCTTGCGGTCGACGTTTAATGCGTCATTTGTCCAGTAGCCGGGCGATTCAATTTCACGAGGAGTGGGATCTGGATGCCATTCGTCCCGGGATTCTGCTCTACGGCTACGGGAGCAGTGAGCTGGGCATGCGCATTCGTACCCGCCCCTGGCTGACTTGGAAGGCCTACCTGATGCAGGTGAAAACCGTTCCGGCCGGCGTGCCCGTGGGGTATTATTCTTCTTATCGCACCACACGCTCGACCGATATTGCCACCATGAGTGTCGGGTATGCCGATGGCTTTCTCCGCTCGCTGAGTAACAACGGATTCGTGCTGGTGAAAGGCATTCGCCGACCCGTGGTTGGCCGGATCAGCATGAATTGGGTCACGCTCGACCTGGGTCCCGACAGTGGCATCCTCGAAGGGGAAGAGGTCGTCATCATCGGGCGTCAGGGCGACGACGAATTGTGGGCGGACGAAATTGCTACCTGGGCGGGGACGATCGCGTATGAAACCTTGACCGCGATCAGTCAGGATATCCCGCGGGGGTACATTCAGGGGTAAGGGGAAGACGTTCCTATCATAGGAACGGGTTGCATCCGCACTCAGCGAAACCACAAATGCGCGGTTGCGGAAATCGTGCAGACGCCGATGCCGATGCCGGCGATGACGACCGAGATGATGGCTTTCATTTGGCTGTTGTCGGTGGGATCAAACGCTATTTCGGTGAAGTAGCAGTATAAACCCGCACCACCGATCAGGAAGAGGAAGGCCATCCACCAGAGCCAGGCCCGAGGGCGGTACTTCGGGTTGTGGTACTTGCTCTTCTGGTAATTTACATGTTTTTTGGGTTTAGCCATTTTGTGTCATGAACCATCGAGGGTCATTTCCAGGGTCATTTCCAGGGTCATTTCCAGGGTCATTTCCAGGGTCATTTCCAGGGTCATTTCCAGGGTCATTTCCAGGGTCATTTCCAGGGTCATTGCCAGGGATACACGGATTCACAGGAGTTGGCGGGAATCCATCCGCTGTCTTTTCCGGATTTAATTTTCATCCAGCGTTCGCCCTGCTCAACCATGGCGGCAACCGAGCCTTCGGGCAAGCTGAAATGGGCGACGCTTTCCGGAAGCGGGGCAAATAAGGCTTCGACTTTATCTGCGAGGATCACCACTTCCCGCTGTTGTTCGAGCTGAACGCTCATGCCGTAGCCCGCGGCAAAGAGGACAACCAGGCCGGCCAGGCTTGCCCACACGCGCTTAAGCAGCATGCTGCTCCGGCCAAACCAGAACCAGGCGCTCAGGCCGAGCATGCAGGCCCACCAGCTCGCGATGAGTCCCAACAGCCAGGTGCGTTGGGGCAGGACCTGGATCGGCGCATGCCAGATCGGGGTGGGGGGGATGACCGCTCCGGTTTGCTTCTGGGCAAACTGAAGGTTCGCCTGGATGGCCGAGTCCATCGGAGCCAGTCGGTTCGCCCGACGGAAATTCAAAATTGCCCGGCCAATGTCGCCGTTTCGAAAGTAGGCATTGCCCAGGTTGTGAAAAAGTTCCGGTGCATAGTAGCCAGCCTGGAGGATGGTCTGATACCGCTCAATCGCGAGGTCGAATTTTTGCGACTCGTAGTGCTGCTTTCCTTCGATGAAGCCCGATTGCACGTTCTCCAGGCTGAGGCTGGCAAAGGCGCCAGGCATGACATGCAGACCGATGAGCAAGGCGAACAACAGGCGTTTCATCGTAGCTTCACCTTTTCACAAGCCTTGAGCGCCGCGGTTAACTGCTCGAGGTCCTCATCGAGCTCGCGCGCGTCCACCCCGCTGAGCCCGACCGGACTGAAACGCTTGGTCTCGTACGTCTCGTAATGCGCTTCAATTTGATCCAGCAGCGCGGTGTGGCGTTCGGCATCGACTTTGGCTCTCAGCGTGGCCGGGGTCACTTCACCCGCGCCGAGGTTGAGCCGGTTAGCGAGGTAGCCATTCAGGGCTTCCGAAGCGGCGGCGTAGTACCCCGCAGCATCGTTCTCCTTGATCGACTGGTGAGCCTGTTTGATCGCGTGGCGGGCAATTTTTGGGGCCTCGACCTTGCGCGCCTTTTCCACATCGGTGCGCAGGCTTTCCCGGCGTCGGCCCATCACCAGGCAGAACAACGCGAGCAGGGGCGGGAGGGCCTGGGCGCCCAGAGCGACGGGCGATTTCAGCCAGCTGGCCAGATGCGTTTGTTCCCAATGTTTCGGAAGCGGCTTCAGGTGCTCAATATAATCGCCGAGGATCTTTTTATCGTTGGTGCCCTGGATCAGCGGCCCGACCATGCGCGACGTCTGGTTGGAGGCCGCGGTAATCGTCATGGGGAAGGGGCCGCGGGTGATTTTTTCGTACTGACCCGATTCGGGATTGAAGTAGCTGAAGACCAGGGCCGGTAATTCGGTGAGTTCGGCGTTGCGCGGGATGACGACCTGTTCGTAGATCCGCTGGCCCGCATCCTTGCTCTCGGTGAGCTGGTCCTCCATCAGTTTGACATCGTACACTTTGAAATTGCTCTCGTCCTCAATCAAGGGCGGCCGTGCGGTATCCAGATTGCCCTTGCCCTTCAACACCATGCGAATAGTGATCGGGTCGCCTTCGTTCATCTCCAGCGGGTTCACCTCCGCGGTGAAGCTGAACTTGCCCACCGCGCCCTGGTAGGAGGGCGGTCGTCCGATTTCGGGTGGGGATTTTATGGTGACGCTGACCGGTTTGGTGACCAGCTCCAGGGATTTCTGTTCGCCGAAAAAAGAGAACTGGCTACTGACGAGGATTTCCAGACGAACCGTCGGCATGAGCTCATAGGTGCCGGCAGAGATGGCCTTGGCTTTGCTTCGAAAGCGGGAGACACTGTAGCGATGCCCATCGATGATTTCCGGTGAGCTGCGCAGCCCCTGCCAGCCGCCGAAGTTCACCCCGGGGACTTCGAGGCCCACGAGCTCGATCTCCCCACTCAGCCGAAGTGAGCGGTAGTAGATGGTCACATCGACATCGAAAAATTCGTGGGTGTAGACGTTGGTATTGCTCAGGGAGAGTCGTGCGAAAATCAGATCGGAATCCTCGATCTCCAGGCCCGTGCGTTCCCCGACGCCGACCACTTTTAACGTCCGGGCCGGCAGTTCGACGACCTCGCGCCCGTGACGGTAGGTGAACGGTCCAATCGTGAAGTCGCCCTGTTTGCGGGGCAGCAACTGATACATGAAGGTGAAAGACATCCTGCCATTGATGCTGGTCCGCTGGGAGCGGAGGGCGCGGACATCGAATCCTTCGATATTCGCCAGCATGTTGGGCGGCGTCGGGTTGATGTTGCCGTTAACCTTAAGCGTCGCGATGGCCGATTCGTTCTGGCGGATCACGGCGGGCTCCACGCTGAACTCGACATCCAGCGCGAGACTGGTCGTGACAAAGAGCATGCTGAACAGCAGGCAGGATTTGGTGAAGAGCTGACGCATATCAGTAGGGCTTCTCCACGGGGTAGTTCGGTGGGGTGCCATACCGCATGCGAAACCGTGCGCGATCCGCTTTTTCTTTTTCCCGCAAAGCGTCGAGCAGCATGTCGGCCTCTTCGGGGGTCATCTGTTGTTCTTCCCCGGGCTGACCTTCCTCGGGTTGTGGCTGTTCCTCGGGGTTGCTTTCATCGGGCTGGTTCTCCGCCTGATCATCCTTGGATTCGTCTGACTGCTCCTGTTCCTGCTGTTCCTGATCGTTGTTTTCCGGGTTTTGTTCAGGATCCTGCTCGTCCTTTTTTTCCTGGTCCTGCTGATCCTGATCTTTCTTTTCCTCGTCCTCGTTCTCGTCCTGCTGATCCTGATCTTTCTTTTCCTCGTCCTCGTTCTCGTCCTTGTTCTCGTCCTTGTTTTCCTCGTCCTGCTTCTCCTGCTCTTCCTGTTCCTTCTTCTTTTCCATCAAGGCTTCGTGGCGCAGGTAGGAGAGTTCAAGATTGGTTTTTGCATCCAGCGCCTCGGGATTCAACTCGAGTGATTGCTCAAACATCCCCATCGAGGTGCTGACCTGCATGATCGCCTCGTCGAGCTGCTCGGCTTCCTCGGTGGTTTTGGATTGTTCGAGCAGGCTCAGGCCGCGATTGTAGTAGGCGTCGGATCGGAGTTTCGGATCTTCATGATTCAGCGCATCGCCAAAGAGGGTGGTGGCATCCGGGAAGTTGCCCAGGCGATGCTTCGTGCTGGCGAGGTTGTACTGGGCGAGGGTGAGCTTCTGCGTGTCATTCGTGGAGATCACCACCGAAGTGGTGAACGCCTCTTCGGCCTTATCGAGCGCCCCGCTTTTGTAGTGCCCGGCCGCCTCTTTCATCAGGGTGTAGAAGGACTCGGCCCCAACGGAACCTGCCGTTGTGCCGATCAGGAGTAGGACTATGAGCTTGTGCATCATGTGGGTTTAGATTCGTCTCCGCGTACGTTTGTTCATCATAGACTCGAACACGAGTAAGATAAAGGCCCCGGCCAGGAAATAAACGAAGCGTTCGTTATAGCTTTTGATGACCCGGGAGCTCTGCTCGTCACGTTTCAGGTTGAGGATGCCCTGTTCGTAGATGCGGTCAATGCCGAAATCACCGGGGAGTGAACGGACATAGCGCCCGCCCGTAGCGACCGCCACCCGTTCGAGGTAGCTTTCGTTCAGCGAGGTTTTGACCACCTGCCCGTTTGAGCCCTTCAGAAACTGGGTATTGCCATTGTCGTCGGTGATCGGGATCAGCTCACCATCCAATGTGCCCACACCCAGGCAGAAGACCTTGATATTCTTGGACTTCAACTCGTCGATCACCTTTTCCGGCGAGGCGTCATGGTCTTCCCCGTCGGAGATGAGGATGATCACGCGATCGTAGCCCTTGGCGGTGTCGAAGCTTTCGTGGGCGGTGCGAAGTGCATCGGCAATGGCGGTGCCCGGGTGCGGGATGATGCCGGCATAGATGTCATCGAGACTCATGCGGAAGATGTTGTAATCCGTGGTCAGCGGGCATTGCTTGAACGCGCGCCCGGCAAAAGCGACGATGCCGATGCGGTCGCCGTGGAGTTGCTTGGAGAGATCGGCCAGGCCATACTTGGCCAGCTGCAGACGACTGATGTTCGCCTTCGGTTGAATGTCCGTTGCGAGCATGCTGTTGGAGGTGTCGAGCGCGACCATGATATCCAGTCCGCGCGACTTGAGCTCTTCCAGGTGGTAGCCCCACTGGGGCCGCGACAACGCGAACAGGATCAGTCCGGTCGCGAGCAACCAGATCACGTTTCTCCGCCCTTCGGCTTTTGGCTGGTACAAAGGCATGATCGTGCGGAGCATGGCCGGATCGCCGATGCGCTTAAGCAGGGCCGCCCGGCGGCGTGTGCGCCAGAAGAGGTACAGGGCGAGCGGTATCAGCAACCAGAGCAGATGCAGAAGATCGGGGTTGGCGAAGTGCATCAGGGTAATCTCCCCAGGCGACCGAGTCCCAGCATACGCTCCAGCAACAACAAGATCAGGCCCGCCGCCGCGAAGGGGAAGAACTTCTCCTCGTAGCGGGTGTATTGCTCGATCTCGATTTCCGTGCGTTCCATCTCGTCGATCTCCGCATACACCGCTTTCAGGGAGTCGCGGTCACGCGCACGAAAATATTTACCATCGGTCAGCTCGGCCATCTCTTTTAGCGTGGCTTCATCGATTTTGGACTCTTCCCATTGGTAGCGGGTTCGTCCGAGAATATCTTTCACCGGGAACTTCACCCGGCCGTCCGCGCCCGCGCCAACGGTGTACACTTTCACGCCTTTTGCCTGGGCGGCCTGGGCCGCGTTCACGGGGGAGATCGAGCCGGTATTGTTGATGCCGTCGGTGAGCAGAATGACGATTTTGCTGAGCGTCTCCTGCTCTTTGAGCTGGTTGACCGCAGAGGCGAGGGCCACGCCGATTCCGGTGCCGTCATCGACCATGCCGATCTCCAGCCGATCCACCTGATCGACCAGCCAGGCGTGGTCGAGGGTGAGCGGCGCCAGGGTGTAGGGCAGGGCGGCAAAGCCAATCAAGCCGAGGCGGTCGCCGGTGCGGGTTTTGATGAATTCTCGAATGACGTCTTTCGCAGCATCGAGTCGGTTGTCGAGATTGGTTGCGCTGGCAAAGTCCATGGCCTGCATGGAACCCGACACGTCGACCACGAGCACGATGTCGATGACATCCATCTCTGATCGGCTCTCCTCGAGCCCTGTGCGTGGGCGGGAGATGGCAATAATCAAGGCGCAGAGACCGAGGACATAGAGCACGGGCAACAAGCGGTGAAGGGCAACCGTCCAGGTCGCCGGCATGCGGGCGAGCATTTCGCCTTCGCTGAAGCCCACGCTGGCATAGCTGGCGCGCCGGTAACGCAACCAGGTCATTAGCGGAACCAGCAGGAAGAGCCCGAGCAGCCATGGATACATCGGATTTATGATCGACCTCCCGGACGGGTTTCGCCGACGAAGTGCTGGGCGGCGCCGAGGACCTGCTGCATGGATTCTTCCGACGGTTCCAGTCGGGCAAATTTGACCATGTCGCATTCCGCGAGAAACTGGTGCACGTGGTCCTGATGGTCTGGCGAGAGGATGTGGGACGTCCCGGCTTCCTGCATGAACTCCTCGGTGGTCATATCCGGCGCATCGAGGCCGAAGCGGCCTTCGATGTAGGTGCGCAGGATGTCGGACACTTTCACGTAGAAGGGCTCAAATGCACGCTCTTCGATCAGGCCACTGCCTTTCAGGCGGATTAACGCCGCGATGGCGAGCTCGTGTGCGGGTGGGGGCGGGGGCGCCACGGGTTCGGCGGAAGGCTTTTTCACCAGCATGGCAATGACAATGGCGAGAATGATCGCGACCAGCACGATGGCCACGATGGTCAGCAGGAGCCAGGGCATCGGGGATTTCGGTTCGTGTAGCTCGCGCAGCTCGGCCGGGGCTTTCTGGTCATCGGCCAGCACGCTGGTAACCTGGATGAGCGTCTCGGGGAATCCGGCCTTCAGGTTGGCGGCTCCGCTGATCACACAGGTCACTGTGCCCGTGCTGAGGTGATGTTTACCCACGCGGTAGGAGGTGAGCTCGTAGGCAATTTCGGTCAACGCATGGGTGTCGTCATACGCCTTTGTGCTTGAGCTGCGACTTCGAACGACGACCTGGGGCGGGTGGTCGAACTCCGGGGTGGTGATCAAGCCTTCGGGCGGGTGATAGACCGACACGCGCACCTGGATCACATCGCCAACGCGGATGCTGTCCTGGGATGTCCGTACCTGAATGTCCAGTTCACCGGAAGGCGTGTACGTCTCCGCGTTGCCGGAGCGGTCGCAGGCGCTGAGCAACAGCAGGCTGGTGAAGATGAGCAAGGTCCGCAGATACTTCATCGCGTTTTCATCCTCGCGGTTCGCATGCGGAAAAATTTCATGAATACGCGGTCGTATTCCGGATCGCTGGCGTCGATTTCGATGGCGTCGATGTTCGCGCGCTTCAAGTTGCGGAGCAGGTGTTCACGTCGCTGTGCCTGGAGGCTCTGAAAGCGCTTGCGGGTCAAGGCGTTCGAGGTGTCGATCAGGTAGCGCTGACCCTTTTCCATGTCCTGCCATTCCATCAGGCCGGCTCGGGGCAGGCTCGCCTCGTGTTTGTCGCCGAAGATGATGCTCACGACATCGTGGCGTCGGCCGGTGACCGTCAAAGGTCGCATGAATTCATCTCCGACCAGGTAATCGCTGACGAGGAAGACCACACTCTTGCGTTTGGATACGTGATTCAGGAAATCGATGGCCGGCTCCACCCGGGTGCCGCGACTCTTGGGCGCAAACTCCAGGACCTCGCTGATCACGCGTAACACGTGCCGCGAACCCTTGCCCGGGGGGACGTATTTTTCGACTTCATCCGTGTAGAGGATCAGGCCGACCTTGTCGTTGTTCTTGATCGCGGAGAAGGCCAGGAGCGCGGTGATTTCTGCCGCGACTTCCTTTTTGCTTTTGCCATGGCTGCCGAAAAACATGGATGCACTGACGTCGACCACGAGAAAGACCGTGAGCTCGCGCTCCTCCTTGAATTTTTTGATGAAAGGCTGGCTCATGCGGGCGGTGACGTTCCAGTCGATGTCCCGGATGTCGTCGCCGGGAAAGTACTCGCGCACCTCCTGGAACTCCATGCCCTGGCCTTTAAAGGCGCTGTGGTACTGGCCGGCAAACACATCGTCGACCACGTGCCGGGTGTGGATCTCGATACTGCGCACCTTGCGGATGAGGTCTTTGCGCAGCAGGGTCTGGGTCGTGTCGGGCAGGGGGATTCCGTCGCCGCCGTGTTTCTCTTTGCGACGTGCAAGCACAACCACCAGCAGAACCACTGCGAGGACGAACAACAAACTGCCTGCAGCGATTAATACCAGAGACATATTGTCCTGGATCCATTGCATGGCTCAGGGGACCGGGAGCTCGTTCAAAATGCGGGCGACGATGTCGTCCGAGGTGAGTTCATCCGCCTCGGCCTCGAAGGTCACGATGAGGCGGTGACGAAGCACATCGGGCGCGATGCTTTTGACGTCCTGAGGTGTCACATATCCACGGCCCTGCATAAAGGCGTGGGCGCGGGCCGCGATGGCCAGGTTGATGGTGGCGCGGGGCGATCCACCGTAGCGGATATAGTCCCGCAGGGGGAGGTTGTACTTCTCCGGTTCGCGAGTCGCGAAAATGATGCTGAGGATGTACTCGCGGATCTTGTCGTCGAGGTACACCTGGTCGACCACTTTCCGCGCGCTCATGAGGGCCGCCGGCTCGATCGAGGCCGTGGTGTGGAATTGTTTGTCCGTGACCGCCATGGCGTCCATGATCTGTCGTTCTTCATCGATCGTCGGATAGGTGATGCGGAGTTTGAGCATGAAACGGTCGACCTGAGCTTCGGGCAACGGGTAGGTGCCTTCCTGCTCCAGCGGGTTTTCCGTCGCCATCACGAGGAAAGGCGAGGGCAGCTGGTAGGTCGTGTCGCCGATGGTCACCTGGCGTTCCTGCATGGCTTCGAGCAAGGCGCTCTGCACCTTGGCCGGGGCCCGGTTGATCTCGTCCGCGAGAACGATGTTGGCGAAGATGGGGCCTTTTTTGGTGGTGAAGGACCCTTCTTTGGGGTTGTAGACCAGGGTGCCGACCACGTCGGCGGGCAGGAGGTCCGGGGTGAACTGAATCCGGCTGAAATCCACGTTCAACAAGGTGGCCAGGGTCTTCACGGACAGGGTTTTCGCCAGGCCGGGAACGCCTTCCAGCAGGAGGTGGCCGTTGGCGAGCAATCCGATGATCAGGCGGTCGATGAGGTAGTCCTGGCCAACGATAACCCGGCCCATTTCACGGCGAACATCGGCCACGAAGGGCATATGTTCCTGGACCTGCTCGTTGATGATTTCTATTCCTGCTGTCGACATCGTGTTGTGTTCCTTATGTGTTCAACTTCTTTAACAGCGTTCGACGAGATTCGTCCACACGCGTTCAACTTTCGGTCAAATTAATCTGACGGAGCGCCTCGTATAACACGATCCCGCTCGCCGTAGCAAGGTTGAGCGAACGCACGTGATCGGTCAGAATGGGGATCTGGATGACCCGGTCCGGGTATTGCTCCAGCAGCGCATCCGGGAGCCCTTCGGTCTCGCTGCCGAAGACGAGGAAGTCCCCCGAGGCATAGGTGATGTCGTAACAGCTTTGCTGGCCTGCGGTGCTCAGGAGGTGCATGCGGGAGGAGGGGGTGATCACCTGCTCCGAAAAGACCCCCCAGTTTTCGTAGGTCTGCACGTCGACCGAGGACCAGTAGTCCAGCCCCGCCCGCTTCAGTTTGGCATCGGTGATCTCGAAGCCCAGGGGGCCCACCAGGTGCAGCGTGGAGCTCGTGGCCGCACACAGGCGCGCGATGTTGCCCGTGTTGGGCGGAATTTTTGGTTCTACCAGCACAATGTTTAAGGGCGGATTCGGCCAGCGGACTGGCAGTTCTACTTTGCGTTCGTGGGTGTTCGACATGATCTATAAATCCTTTATCCCGGGGTTGACACCCCCGTCAACAGCGCGTACGTATAAGCCTTCGTTGACAAACGAAGAAGTCCTCAAAGTGGGGGATTAGCTCAGCTGGGAGAGCGCCTGCATGGCATGCAGGAGGTCATCGGTTCGATCCCGTTATCCTCCACCACTTTTTTTTCTTCAAAACGCCTCTTTATCCCTTTAAACATTGAGTATTGTGGATTTCGCCCGATGTCTCAAATGAACGGAAAGTGGACGGCAAGTGGCAATAAGCTGCAAGAAACTGCACCTAAAAAGGGCAAGAATGGGCAAGCGAAACGCGG
>JBLIND010000116.1:0-16579 GCA_047639095.1 Candidatus Omnitrophota bacterium
TTTTCCTTCGATCCCGCGGACCCCGCTCCGTTTTCGGTCTGGGTAAAGGTGCATGATCGCGTCTCCGCGGGCGAAATGCCGCCGCCGAAGAAGAAGCAACCAGAAGCCCAGGCGCGAACCGACGTTGCCCGAGCGCTGTCCGATGCCTTGGTTACGGCGGATCAGGCGCGTATCGCGCGAGATGGGCGGGCGACCCGCAGGCGCCTGAACCGGTATGAATATGAAAATACCTTGCGTGATTTACTCTCGCTGCCTTGGTTGGAGGTGAAGGATTTCTTGCCCGAGGACAGCGAAGCGTACGGATTTAACAAGATCGGCGATGCGCTCGATGTTTCGTATGTGCAGATGGCGCGCTACCTTCAGGCGGGTGAATACACGCTGCGCGAGGCCATGGCTCCGCAGGTCCAGCAGCCCGAGCGGGTGCAGCGTCGCTTCTACGCATGGGATCAGGGTGCCATGGCGGGCAAGATCGATCTCGGGGGTCCCAAGGTGCGGCGAACCTTCCCGATTCTCGACTGGGAACTCCAGCAGGAGATGGTGAACAAAGGTCGAGTGATCCCGCGTTCGACTGTGGATGAGGCCGAACGCAAGCGCGAAGCGATCGTGGCCCTGGTCAGCTCCTACGAACCCAGCGAGCTGCGCTATAACAACTTCAAAGCGCCGGTGGCCGGGCGCTATCGCCTGACCTTTTCCGGTTACAGCGTCTGGATGTCGAAAGATTACAAAACGGTCTCTAAAGCGAAGCGCTACGAACCTATTACGATCTACAGCGAAATGAAGCCGCGAAAGATTCGTCGCCTGGGCGGGTTTGATTTTAATGCCGCACCCACCGTGTGTACGCTCGAAGTGGACCTGTTGGCCGGTGAAAGTATTCAGCCGGATGCCGCTCGCCTGCATCGTTCCCGCCCGCCGCATCATAAGAATCCAGACGAGACCAGCGAGGGCATGCCGGGCGTGGCCTTCCAGTGGATGGAGGTCGAGGGGCCGTTGATTGACACCTGGCCGCCCGTCGGGCATCGGCTGCTGTTTGGTGATTTGCCGTTGCAGGACAAACAGGGACGCGTAGTCGTCGAGGGTGCGATCGATACGGATGCGCCTCGTTTGCTGAAAGAGTTTATGACCGCCGCCTATCGCGAACCGGTGAAAGACGCGGAGGTCGAGCGATTTCTGAAGCTGGTACGCGGAGCGGGAGCGTCCGGACATGATTTTACCGACAGCATGCTGGCTGGCTACACCGCGGTTCTGAGCTCGCCAGACTTTCTCTACCTTGAAGAAAAACCTGGTCGCTTAACGGGCACGGCACTCGCCAATCGCCTGGCCTATTTTTTGTGGAACAGTCCGCCGGATGCCAAGCTGCGCGCCCTGGGTCAAGCTGGCGAGTTGACCAAGTCCGCCGTGATCATCGCCCAGGCTGAACGCTTACTGAACGACCCGCGGTCCGAACGCTTCGTGCAGGCCTTTCTCGATTACTGGCTCGAATTGCGCAAGATTTCGGGCACTGCACCTGATGCGGAACTCTATCCGGATTATCAACTCGATGACTGGCTGGTGGAATCGATGACCGAGGAGACCCGGCTGTTCTTCGCCGAACTGATCAAGCGCAATCTCGGCGTGCGTCACCTGGTCGATTCCGATTTCGCCATGCTGAACGAACGATTGGGCTGGCATTACGCGATTCCCGGCGTGCACGGTTTCGCCTTGAAGCGTGTTGCGCTCAACGATCAAAACAATCGGACCGGACGCGGCGGATTGCTCACCCAGGCTAGTGTGTTGAAGGTCACCGCCAACGGAACCACCACCTCGCCGGTGCTGCGGGGCACCTGGATTCTGAATCGTATCCTCGGCACGCCGCCCGCTCCACCACCGCCTTCGGTCGGCGCGATTGAGCCGGATACGCGTGGAGCGACGACGGTTCGCGAGCAGCTGGAAAAACACCGGTCCGTGGAATCGTGCAATGCCTGCCACCAGCATATCGATCCTCCCGGCTTCGCCCTGGAGAGCTACGATGTGATGGGCGGCTGGCGCGATCGGTATCGCTCGCTCGGGGAGGGGACCCCGGTCAAGGGCATCGGCCACAATGGCCTGTATTACGGTTTCAAGATCGCGAAACCCGTGGATGCCAGCGGGGTGTTTGCCGATGGCACCGCGTTTAAAGATATTCACGAATTGAAAAAGCATCTCGCGGCGAACGAGGCCCAACTCGCCCGCAACTTGGCGCAGCAGTTGATCGTTTACGCAACGGGTGCCCCGATTGGGTTTTCAGACCGGTCGGTGGTGTCTGATATCGTGGAAAAAAGTCGAAATGAAGGCTATGGTATTCGGAAGTTGATTCATCGGGTAATCCAGAGTGAATTGTTTTTATCGAAATAAAAGAGGCCCATGTCGAAATTCCAACATAAACACATCGCCGTCCAACGAGCACTCAGCCGCCGGAGCTTTCTCCGCGGCACCGGGGCCGCGCTTTCGCTCCCGCTCCTCGATGCCATGCAACCCGCTTTCGCCAAAGCGCCGGAAGTTCCGCAGCGTATGTTCGGCATCTGCAACAACCTGGGCTTGTTGCCGCAATATTTTTTCCCCAGCGACACCGGTCGGGCGTACACCTTCTCGCCCTACCTCAAACACCTGGAGCCCCATCGCGACGACTTCACGGTTTTCAGCGGCGTCTCCCATCCTGATGTCGATGGCGGGCATCCGGCGGATATCTGTTTTCTTTCCGCGGCCCCGCATCCCGGGCGTGCCGGGTTTCGGAATACGATTTCGCTGGATCAGTACATCGCCGAACGCATTGGTCATCTTACGCGTTTCCCATCGCTGAACCTCGGGGTAAACGTCAACCAGGGTTCCCGCAGTCTGGCCTGGACGGCATCCGGCGTGCTGATCCCCTGTGAGGAAAAAGCCTCCGACGTGTATCGTCGCATGTTTCTCCAAGGGTCCGCGGAAGAGGTGCAGACCCAGGTGCGCAAGCTCAAGCTGGGGCAGAGTATTCTCGATACCGTCGCGGGTCAGGCTGGCGATTTAAAACGTTCGCTCGGCAGCCATGACCGCGAGCGACTGGATCAATACTTCACCAGCGTACGCGAGCTGGAGAAACGCATGGCCATGTCCCTGGATTGGGAGCACCAGGCGAAACCGAAAACGGACGTCGCCATGCCGCTGGACCCCTCTGATCCCAAGGCCTACATGGAGAAAGTGCGCCTTATGTACGATATGGCCCGACTGGCCTTTGAAACGGATTCCACGCGCAGTGTCGCCTTGCTGCTCGATAGTGTGAACTCGCCCGCCATCCATATGGACGGGGTCAAGATCACGGATGGGTATCACAATCTTTCGCACCATGGAAAATCGGAAAACAAGCTGAGCCAGCTGAAAGCCATCGACGAATGGCATATGAAATTGCTGGCCGATTTGTTTGCGGATTTGAAGGCCGTGAAGGAAGGGGGCGGTCACCTCCTCGATCATACCATGATTCTTTACGGGACGAATCTCGGCGATGCCAACGCCCACGTGACCACCAACCTGCCGACCCTCTTTGCCGGCGGTGGGTTCAAGCATGGCCAGCACCTGGCTTTTGACCGGGAGCGCAATTATCCACTGCCGAATCTCTTTGTGAGCATGCTCCAGCAGATGGGCATTCCGACGGATGCGTTTGCTTCTTCGACCGGGACCATGCGAGGGTTGGAGCGTCTTTCGTAGGATTGGCGTAACCTGTCCCCCGGGTCCTTTGCCGTGGGGGACAGGTAACGCCAACCTGCTCCGCTCGCTGAGGCTCGTTTGCAGGAAGGCTTTTACCTATCCTACGGACCTAGCCTAAATCGATAGATACGTGTATGGTTGTAAAATGCTCAGAGTTATTCTGCTAGTCCTCTACACGCTCACACCCGCCTTTGCCCAAGTCGTAATCAACGAAATCCACTACGATGCGGAGCCGAACAACCTCCGCAACGAATTCGTGGAACTGCACAATACCGGTCCGGTCGAGGTCGATCTCGCCAACTGGTATTTCACCGGTATCGATTTTGTATTCCCATCCGGGACTGCCCTGGGTGCCGGTGAATTTATCGTGGTGGCTGCGGATACGAATGCACTCAACGCCGTCACCCTTCCGACCGGAAATTTCGTCGATCTCGCCGACCTCGTGGGCGGGGGGGATGGCAGCCTTCCGGGCACCGGCTCCGCGAGCGGCATCAATGCAGTCGATGGCGCGGTCGGGCAGGGGGGCGGGGGCGGGAACTATACCCCGGCTTCGCCCACGGGTTATTATGCGGTCAGTTATCCGACCATTGATGGCGTTTTTCTTCCCAACGGAACGGTGGGTGCTCAGCCGCTCAGCTCCACGGGGTTGACCTTCGATTTTGCCGCCTATGCGGATACCAGTCCGAGCTACGGCATGTTTTACAACGGGGTGGGATCCATCTCCAACCCCTCCAGCCAAGGCGGACTCACCGAAGCCTGGGACAGCACTCCGAACACGCATTCCCTGCTCACGGCACATGCCCCCAAGGGGATTACCTTCGACCTCGATGCGATTGAATCGCTTTACAGCGGACGCCAGACCACCAACTTCACCTGCGTTGCAGGCGACAGCCGGTCGAATGGCGGCGGTTCGATCGACCTTCTCGTGCTGGTCGACGGCGTGATCAAGGTGAGTCATGTATTCATCGTGAATACCGAATTTGCCATCGCGGTTGCGCTCGCACCGGGCGATCGTTTCCTGACCCTGGTGTCTGCAAATTCAGCGAATGGCAACAACTCGGATCATGGATATTTTGGCAATCCCTTCGTGCATCTGGAACCGGGCGTTCCGATCGAACCTCCGGAGCCTCCTCCGCTCCTCGGTCCTTTCAGCGGTCAGCTCTCCAATGAGGGCGAACGCATCACCCTCCACAACGCCCTGGGTGAAATCATCGATGAAGTCGATTATGGCACAGCCTTCCCTTGGCCGGCAGGGGCTCTCGGCGAGGGCCTGTCGATGGAGCTGATCGACCCGGCCCTGGACAACGACCTCGCGGGTAGTTGGCGTTCGGGTTCCGAGCTCACACCCGGTAAAACCAATTCCGTGTACTCAACCGTGCATCCTCCGCACATTCGCCAGGTCGATCACTCCCCCAATGCCCCGACTTCGAGCGAAGCGGTTACGGTTACCGCCAAGGTGACCGATCCGGATGGGGTGGCGGCGGTTCGTCTGTTTTACCAGGTCGTGGCCCCGGGCAATTACATCCCGGCCTTTCTCGCAAAGTCCTCCTCCGAGCTGCTGAGTAACCCGAACGGTCCCTGGCTGCCCAATCCAGTCTACGAAAATCCGGCGAACTGGATCGAGCTGCCCATGATCGACGACGGCAGCGGCGAGGATCGTTACACTGTTACCTTGCCCGCTCAAGCGCATCGGACTCTGGTGCGCTATCGCATCGAAGTCGAAGACGCCGGCGGGCAATCCGTGCGGGTTCCCTATGCCGATGATCCCAATTTGAACTTTGCCTGCTTCGCGTATAACGGGGTGCCGGATTACACGGTGGAGACGCGGACGGTACAGCCCGGAGGCCCACCGTATACGTATCCGGCTTCGGTCATGACGAGCATACCCGTCTACACCCTGATCTGCGACCTGAGTGATTTCGATCAGTGTGTCGGCTACAACGGTGCTGATCACATCCCGAGTAACAATTTTGATGCCCGCTCGGCCTACAACTGGACGGGGACCTTTGTCTATGACGGCAAGGTGTACGACAACATGAAGTACCGCCTGCGTCAGCGCAATGCCCGGTATTCCGGTAACGCGAAACGCAGTTTTCGTTTTCGATTCAACAAGGGGAATTACATCCAATTGGTTGACCTGAATGGGGAGCCGTACCCGGAAAAATGGCGCACGATGAATTCCCAGAAGTGTCGGGGCTCGCGCGGTAATTATAATTTCGGCCTGGTCGACACCTCTTCCGCTGAATTGTTCAACGCCTTCGGGGTGCCGGCCCCCGAGGCCCACATGTATCACTGGCGGGTGATTAAAGGGGCGGACGAAGCGCCCGCCGGGGTCGACGGCCAGCACAACGGTGACTTCTTCGGTTATTACCAGGCGATGGAGGACTATGATGTCCGTTTTATCGATGGGCACAAACTGCCCAAAGGCAATCTCTACAAGCTGAAGACCGCTCAGCTCGAAGGGGAGAATGTCCGCCGGTATCTCGAGCCGCATGCGGTCGCTGATGGGTCCGACTACGAAAACATCATCTTTAATATGCGGCCGGCCCAGACGGATGCCTGGGTGAATGATCACGTGGATTTCGAAAACTGGAGCCGGTATCATGCGGTGATCGAAGGCATTCGTTCCTTTGATGTCGCGCCGAACACGGGCGAACATTTGAAAAATCGCGCATTCTATTTTGAACCGACCGATGGTTTGCCCCTGGGCCGCCTGCGTACCCTGCCTTGGGACACCGATACCTCCTGGGGACCCAACTGGAACAGCGGCGAAGACTGGGTGAAGAACGCCACCTTGTCCAATGGCGGTCGTCCGGAGTTCTGGAAGCGCTATCGAAACGAAATCCGCGAATTCCGCGATCTGGTCTGGCAGCCGAATCAGATCGATCCTTTGCTGGATAACCTCGCGGCACGTTTGGAGCCTTTCGTCGCGGCCGACCGGGATCGCTGGCGGAGCGCCCCGAGTCACAGTGAAGACACCGGGGATATCGCGCCCAAAGTCGTGGATATGAAAAAGTTTGCCTGGGATGGCGGAACCTGGGTAGGCGATTTTGCCGCCGTCGAACGCCCCAGCGGTACGGATGATCACCTGGATGGGCTTGCAACGGATCCGGAGATTCCTGACGCGCCAGTCATCAGTTATACGGGACCGGTCGGCTATCCCGTGAACGAGATTCAATTCCAGTCAACGGCTTATTCCGACCCCCAGGGCGCCGGAACCTTTGCCGCGGTCGCATGGCGGATTGGTCGCGCCTGGAACCCCGCGGATGCCCTGCACGATCCGAATGCCATCATGGTCTTCGAGGCCGAGGCTATCTGGGAGTCGGGCAGCATCACGCAGCAGGTCTCGAGCATCGCCATTCCCTCCGATGCCCTGCAGACCGGTCTGACCTATCGCGCACGGGTGCGCTACCTGGACGACACCGGGCGCTGGAGCCACTGGTCCGCCCCGAACGAATTCAGCGCGAGTGAACCCTCGAACCTCGTCGCCCTGCAGGACCACCTGCGGATCAGCGAGCTGATGTACAACGCTCCGGAGGGCAGCGCCTTCGACTACATCGAATTTCACAACACCAGCAGCACCCTCGACCTCGCGCTCGACGGGGTGAGTCTGGTCGGCGGGATTGGATATACGTTTCCGCCCGGCACCGTCTTGCCTGCAGGCGCGTATCTGATTGTGGCGAATACCGATCCTGGCACCTTCGCGGGCGTCTACGGCGCGGTTCCATCGGTGGTGCTCGGGCCCTATGATCGGAATCTTTCGAACAGTGGAGATAATCTTCAGGTGTTACCTCCGGGCGGCGGCGCGCCCGTGATCGCCTTCAACTACGACGATCGTTGGGGCTGGCCCCTGGCCGCCGACGGGGTGGGGCATTCCCTGATCCCGCTGCTGCAGAGCGATCAACAGGATGGCCGCCTCGATCACCCCATTCACTGGGCCGCGAGCGTAAACATCAAGGGCTCGCCCGGGCAGTCTGAGCCACCGCCTTCCCAGCATATGGTCATCAACGAATTTGCCGCGCATACCGATTTCAGCGATCCGGGTTTTCCCGGCTTCGACTCCAACGACTGGATCGAATTGTTCAACCCGAACCCCTTGCCCGTGAACCTCAGCGGGTATTATCTGAGCGATGATCCGGCGGATCCCACCAAGTGGGCGCTGCCCGGTGGCGCCCTCGCGCCGGGATCGCATCTGAGTTTCGATGAGATCACCGGCTTTCATCAGGTGTTGACCAATGGCTTCGGACTGAACAAAGCGGGCGAGGCGATCTACCTCTCCTATCTTCCCGGCGGAACCAACCGCACCGTCGATGCCGTCCGCTTCAAAGCGCAGGAGAACGGGCGATCCTTTGGCCGCTTCCCGGATGGATCGCCCTGGTGGTACGCGATGCCTCCGACCCGCGATGCCGCGAACGAGCGGGACGGCTCGCCCGAACTGGTGATCCGCGAGCTGATGTTTGCGCCGGAGGGCTCGAATACCCTGGAGTATGTCGAGCTGTTCAATCCGCGCTCGACGCCGGTTGAACTCTGGAATGAAACCGGCGTATGGCGCATGGCCGGGGGCGTCGACTACACCTTCCCCGCCGCGACCACCGTCTCCGGGTTGTCCTATATCGTACTCGTCAATTTTGCGCCGACGAATAGCGCCTTGCGGGGTGCGTTTTTGAGTTCGTATGCGCTGACGAATCCCGCGCCCCTCTTCGGCCCCTATGGGGGAAGCTTGTCCGGCCTGGGCGAACGCGTCGCGATCGAAAAACCCATGGCGCCGGATGCCCCGGGTGATCCCGTCGGTTGGGTGGTCGTCGACGAACTGCTGTATTACCGGGACTTTCCCTGGCCGTCGGATGCGGTGGAAAACGGGCGATCCATTCATCGCGTGACCCTCGAGCAGAGCGGGCATGATCCGGCTAACTGGTTGAGCGCGGCCGGATCGCCGGGCGTGCGTTTCGATCCGCCGGCGCTCACCGCCAATCCCGCAACCATGAACCTGGAATGGATGGGGGCGTCTGGCGCGGTTTATATCGTCGAGGCCAGCGATACGCTGGAAGACGGAACTTGGATCGCGATTGGACAGGTTAATGCCGCGGGAATGATTCAGTATGCGGATCCGGGCGTGCCGACATCCGGGCGGCGATATTACCGCCTGCGCTTGATTCCTTGAGGCCGCTGCGTTTAGCACTTTTCCATGAAGTTACGCACCATGACTACCTCACGCCTGCGGAGCACAAGCGGATGAAGAAGGATAATCCGGAGTGGGGCAATAAACGCCGCGCCCTGTCCAGTGCACAGATTGTTCCGGCGAGTAAGTAAGCGTAGTACGGAATGAATTCCGCGCAACGATCAGGACCTGGGAAAAAACGTTGCCAGCTCGTCGGCGTAATGAGTCTGCGTCATCTCGTCCAACCAGGCCAGGTAGTGGGTGTCATCCAGCAGGCGCTTGAACCCATACGCAAAGCCCGCATCCTCCACCGTCGCTTGATGCGCAGCAACCGGCTCCCCTTTAATGAACGTGGCCTGCGGTGCCGGCCCGATATGAATCAAGGGCGAGCACCCCTCAAAGTATTCCAGGATCGCGATTTTTTCTCCGCGCCCGCCGTCGTTAAAGTCATCCAGCACCACGCCGCCACCCGCACACACACGCGGGTAAAGCTGCGGGAAGCAATCGTTGGTGCTGTTGTACAAATCGCAGTCGATGTGCAGCAAGGCAATGTCATTCGAGTCCGCCGCGAGAAAGGGCGCGACCGTGTCCTTGAACCAGCCGCGATGAACCGTGATGGTCTCCTGCAGGCCCTGCGCCTCGATCGCGTGCATCAGCGCATCGTAATCGCTCTTGAAGATTCCTTTCTTGTACCCCTTGTCGTAAACCGCATCGGGTTCCGGCAGGCCTTCAAAGCTGTCGAAGAGATGAATATGTTTGTCGATGCCCTGGTCCTTCAGCGCGAGGCCCATGAGGATGCCCGTGCCGCCTTTAAACGATCCACATTCGACGATGTTCCCCGGCAGGTCTTTGACCCGCATCAACTCGTCGATCAGCCAGCCCATGCGAAACGGATCGACCAGCGTCTTGTCCATAATCGTTTTCCAGTGGGTGCGCACGAAGCCAGGTAGCGCGTTTGAAAACGGGTGCTCCGTGCTGTCCACGAGCTCTTCCACCACCGCCGGCCGCATCAGGGCCATGAAGGTTCGGCCCCAGGGCGCTTCGAGGGCCTGGTGGAAAGCATCGTTATCGATCAGGGAATGCATTGGGCGTACATCTATAGTGCGAAAAAAGCGGTGACAAGATCCCACACGCTAAAAGTTACCTGCTCCACTCGACGTCCCGCCACGAGGGCGTGTCATTTGGCACGGGCTTGCCAGATGTCGAACGCCCGTTCTCTACCATGGCGCGTATCTTCTTTGCCAGGTCGCGTGCCCGTTCCGGTTGGGACTTAATCAGGTCCTTTTGCTCACCCGGATCCGAGCTCAAATCATACAATTGCCGTGCGGATTTCTTCTCCTCCATGATCAGCTTCCATTGACCGTCGCGGATGGCAAACCGCCCGTTCGAAGCGTGGTGAATCATCGGTACCCGATCGCGTGATGCCTCCGGGTCCAACAGGCTTGCGTAAAAGCTGTCGCTATCCTCCCCTGCATCATTGGGCAGCTTTACGTTCAGCAATTCGGCAAAGGTGGCGAGCAGATCCGTCTGACACACCGGGCGGTCGCACGCGCGCCCGGGCTGCTGGATGCCGGCTGGCCAGCGGACGATAAACGGCACCCGATGCCCGCCTTCGTAGATGGAGCGTTTGCCTTCGGTGAATTCCCCCGAGCTGTCGTGCTTGTACAACTTGACGCGCTCTTTCCAGGTGGTCTCCGGCCCGTTGTCGCTTGTCAGCACGATCAACGTGTCGTCCGCGAGTTTGGCGTCGTCGAGAAACTTCAGGATGCGGCCGATATGGTGGTCCGTCTCGATCATGAATTCACCATACGCACCCGCCTCGCCCTGTCCGCGAAATTCCGGCAGGGGAATCACTGGCTTGTGAGGGGAGGTGTACGGAAGGTAAAGAAAGAAGGGCTTGCCGCCTTGGTTCGTGTCCATCCAGGAGATCGCCTGATCGGTGAAGCGGGTCAGGCATGCGCTGTCGACGAAGTCCGGTGCGATCTCCAACGTGCCTTTGATGTTACCATTGCCATCCGGCTTGTCTTTCGGCGGCTTCAGGTCGTCATACGGTGGCATGATGCGGTAATCCGCGAGCGCAATTTTGTTGGGCTTCTTCTGGGTGTACTGCGTGGGCGGAACCTTGGCATAGCGGCCCTCAAACCAGGCGAGTACGCCGTAGTTCATCGATGCCGGGATTCCCCAGAAATAGTCGAATCCCTTGTCGAGGGGCATGTCCTGAACCGGCTGGGTCCAGTCGCGGCTGTCCCGTTCGCCGGGAAAATCCATGCCCAGATGCCACTTGCCGACCATGGCTGTTTGATAGCCCTGGTCGCGCAGCATCGTCGCCAGGGTCATGCGGCCTTCGACGATCAGGCAGGCGCGTTCCGCCCCGAAGACGCCGCGTTTCAGTTCTGTCCGCCAGCTGTAGCGACCCGTAAGCAAGCCGTAACGCGAGGGCGTGCAGACCGTGTCCGACGAATGACCATCGGTGAAACGAATGCCTTCGCGGGCGAGCCGATCCATGTTCGGGGTCTGGAACTTCGCGTCAGGGTTAAGACAACTCACATCCCCGTAGCCCTGGTCGTCGGTGTAAATGATCACGATGTTGGGCTTCGCGGCGAAAGAAGCCTGGGCGAACAGCAGGATGAGGAGTGCGTATTTCATGCGAGCATCTTAGGGGAAGCCCGTGTGCCGGTCAATCACGGTGCACGGAACCTAATGACTTCAAATCTACTTGCTATCCAGATCCTTCGCGACTTGGATGGGTTGACCCCCCAAAGGAGACCTCATGGCATCAAACAACGTGCTCATCATCATTGGCGACGCGAGTGAAACCCTCGACACCTTGTATCCGTATCATCGCCTCATCGAAGGCGGCTATAAACCGGTCGTCGCCGCTCCGGAAAAACGGCTCTACCAGATGGTCATGCACGAAGTGAAACCGGGCTGGACCATCACCAAGGAGTGGGAAGGCTACACCCTGCAGGCGGATGTCGCCTTCAAGGACGTCCAGCCCGAGGACTACGCCGGCATCTTTTTCTCCGGGGGGCGTGCACCCGAATACATTCGTGAGGACGAGGATCTGATCCGGGTGACGCAGTACTTCTTTGACCACAATCTGCCCATCGCCAGCGTGTGTCACGGGGTCGAAATCCCCGCGCGGGCCGATCGGGTGCGCGGACGCCGGATGGCGACGGTCGCGAAGTGTAAGTTCGATCTCGAAGTGTGCGGAGGCATTTACGTCAACGAAGCTTGTGTCGTCGATGGCAACCTCGTGAGCGGGCGTACCTTCCATGATAACGGATATTATTTCGGCGCCTTCATGCAGTTGCTGGACGCCGGGAAATCTGCCTGATGCAGCGTCGTGACGCCATGAAGCTTCTGGGGCTGGCGGCAGGCGCAACGGCGCTTCCTGTGCAGGCAGCCGAGCCCTTCGCCCTGCACTATAGTTTGTCCTCCGCCATGTACGGCACCTGGAAGCTGGCGGATATCCTGCCCGAGCTGGCGAAAACCCGCTCCGAGGTCATCGATATCTGGTGCAAGGTGCATGGTAACCAGCGCGAACAAATCGACGCGATGGGGGAGGAGGCCTTCGCCGCACTGCTGAAAACCCATGGAGCGCGTCTGGGGATTTCCACCCGCTATCCCCTGGGTCCCTATGGCCTGCAGGAGGAGTTGAAATTCGTAAGTCGGCTCGGCGGTAAGATCGTCCTCTGTGGTTCCGCCGCTGATTTCGGGCGGGAGCCGGTGGGGGAAGATGCGAAGAAAGGTATTCAAGGGTTTCTGGAAAAAATGAAGCCTCACCTGGCGGTCGCCGAAGCGCAGGGAGTGAAAATCTCCATCGAGAATCACGACAAGCAGCTGTTGTATACGCCGGATTCGATTAAGTATTTTGCCGAGTTCAACACGTCGGCCTTTCTCGGGGTCGCCTTCGCACCTCACCATTGCTATCGGTTCCCCGATCAGATTCCTTCGTTGATCGAAGCCCTTGGGCCCAACGTCGCGTTCGTCTATGCCCAGGAGCACAGCGAAGCGATGCGCACCAAGGGTCCCAAGCACGAAGAGATGATGCAGTTGCCCGGCTTCGGAACCCTCGACTACGTTCCCATCGTGCGCGCCCTGAAAAAAATTCACTACTCCGGCTGGATCGAACCCTTCATGCATCCCGTCCCCCGCGGCATTCCCATCCTCCCCACCATCGACGAAGTCACCGCCGCGATCAATTTCTCCCGCGCCTATCTCCAGCGCTGCACGGCCCAAGTCAATGCCGAGTAAGCCCGACCGTGACCCTCGCGTAGCACGGAATCCATTCCGTCCCACGTCCAAAGCCACTCCCCTCGCCACTCCCCTCGCCACTCCCCTCGCCATCTTCCTCGCCATCTTCCTCGCCATTTCCATCACCAGCCTCCTCCCCGCCGCCCCCCAGCTCCCCGCCATCCTAAACCCCATCGCCCAATCCATCGCCACCGTCCGCGAACTCCGCTGCACCTCCTGCCACGCCGGTCCTCCCGCCCTCAACCCCGGTCCCGCCCCCAACCTCAACGGCGTCGCCCGCCGCCTCGAACCCGATTGGATCCGCCGGTACCTGACCTCTCCGCACGCCGGTGGCACCCGCATGCCCGACGTTCTGACCAGCACCACCTCCGCTGAACGTGAAGCTCTCGTCGAATTCCTCTTCTCCCTCAAGATGCCTCCCCATCCGGGAAAAGGCTTTCGCCAAGTCGTCTCCCCCGAACGTGGTTCCGCCTTGTTTATAAAAGTCGGTTGTGCCGCCTGTCACGCCGAAGGTACCCTGGACGTCCGCGGCAAATGGAACCTTTTCCACCTCATGGATTTTCTCCAGGACCCACTCACCGTCCGCCCCGACGGGCGGATGCCGGACCTGCTCCTCCAGGACTTTGAAGCCGCCGATCTCGCCGCCTACCTGCTCGAATTTCCGCGCACGAATCTTCGGGACGACAAAGCGCCATCCGCGCCTGCGCACGATGCCGAGCTGGCCAAAATCGGGAAGACCCTCTTTGCATCCGTCGGTTGCGCCAATTGTCATGACGTGGGCGTCGCATCTTCCTTGAACGCTAAGCCCCTCGCGGATCTGCCCGCGGGTCTTCCGTGCACCGTTTCCGATTACGGTCCAACCCCGGTGCTGGACCTCACCCACTTGAAAGCAGCGACTCCGGAGCAGCACACGCTGGCCCTCATGGGCGGCCTGCAATGTCAGGCTTGCCATGCGCGCGAGGGGCTCGATCCGACCTTGCAATTAAACGCCCACCGCCATTTCACCGGCGACCCCTCGCTCGCCGATGCGGGTCGTGCTCCACCCGGTCTCGATCAGTTCGAGCAAAAGCTCCAGCCGTCCTGGATCGCAGGCATCGTCGGCAGCCGCGAGCATCGCCTCCGGGGCTATCTGAACACCCGTATGCCCAACTTCGGTCCACGGAATGCAGCGCAACTCGTTGCAGGTTTGGCGACGCCACCACCCGTTGCGCGTTCCGCAACCAAGCTGGAAGACGGCCGTCATCTCGTGGGCGCCTCGGGTATGCGTTGCATCACCTGTCACGATCTCGGCAGCTGGAAGTCGATGGGTATTCCGGGTATCAATCTCGCGCACATTGATCGCCGGCTGCAGCCGTCCTGGTTCGCGACCTACCTGGCCGATCCCGCAGCCTATCGACTCGGCACCCTCATGCCCGCGTTCTGGCCGAAGGGCGTCAGCAGCCGGCCCGACATCCTGGATGGATCAACGAGTCAGCAGGTGTCGGCGATCTGGGATTACCTGTCCCATCCGGACATCCAACCTGAGGGTTATCCACCGGAGCAGGGGGCATTTGAGATCGTTCCGAGTGATCGACCCATCGTTATGCGAACCTTTATGAAGCATACGGGCACCCATGCCTTGGCCATTGGGTTTCCGGGGGGACTCAACCTGGTCTATGACACGCGGACCTGTCAGATCACCGAGTTGTGGAAGGGGACGTTTCTCGATGGGTACAGCACCTGGTTCGTGCGCTTTACACCACCGGTGGAGCCGCTGGGGACGGATCACGTGCGGATCAAGAAAGGTGAGGCGGGTGGGCAGGTGTTTGCGGGGTATCAGGTTGGCGGGCAGTCGGTGACCTTGATGCATCGGGATGGGAGCGCGTTGGTGTTGTCGGTGAAGGGGGGGCGCTTGTGGGTGCGGGCGGGGGAAAGGTGGGTGGTGCCGGTTGGGGAGGGAGTGACGTTTAAGCGAATCAAAAAGCGGGAACACGTTCCCGCACTCCAAAAGGGCGTGCTGTATGAGGTGAACTGGTGAGGGGGATACTTGTTTTTTTCGTTTTCGTAGCGTCGCTTGCTGCGGAACCGTATGTGGTGCATGACCTGCTCATCGGCGCATCGAGTCAGTACTCGCGTGATCCGGGTTGGAAGCCGGGCAAGGAATTGGCCCTGGAGGTCAGTGGCATCGACATCCTGCCGAATGGGGATCCGATTCTCTGCATCCGAAAGGGCGAAGTTTACATCGTTAAGAACGCGTATGGCGAAGGCGCGCCGATCTTTCATCGCTTTGCGTCGGGCTTGCACGAACCGCTGGGCGTGAAGGTCATCGACGAACAGATCTACGTGACCCAGCGTACGGAAATCACGCAGCTGAAAGACCGGGATGGCGATGGCCTGGCCGACACCTACCTGAGCCACGGCGGGCAATGGGGCGTCTCCGGGAACTATCATGAGTACGCGTACGGCCCGGCGATGGATGGACAAGGTCGGATGTGGGTCACCCTGAATATCGGCATGGGCAAAGATGCGTCTCCCTATGCGCCCTGGCGGGGGTGGGGTGGGGTGATCGACGAAGCAGGGGTGTTCCAGCCGATGTGCGCAGGCATGCGCTCGCCCGCAGGGCTTGCGGCCAACGCGCTGGGCGATGTATTTGCGATCGATCATCAGGGCAACTGGTTTGGCACCTGTCCCCTTTATCGATTGCGCGAAGGCGCATTTTATGGTCACCAGGAAAGCCTTGCCGGGCTCCAGCTCCCGGGGGCGCCTCGAATGGACCTTGGCACGCTCGCCAATGGCGTTCCGTTTCCTGAGGCCGTGGCAAAGATGCCGGCCCTGGTTCCCCCTGCGGTCTGGTTTCCCTATGAGAAAACCGCGCGCGGGCTCACGGGCATTACCCTGGATGACACGGATGGCGCATTTGGTCCGTTCGCGGGTCAGTTTTTCATCGGCGAATTTACCCAGGCCGCCATCTGCCGGGTGTTTCTTGAAAAAGTGAACGGAGAATATCAGGGTGCATGTTTTCGCTTTCGCGAAGGTTTTCCCTCGGCTGTCCTCTGCTCGACCTTCGGCAAAGCGGGTCACTTGTTCGTGGGCATGAGCAACCGCGGATGGAGCAGCCTGGGTTCCGCCTCGTATGGTTTGCAGCGCCTGACCTACACTGGGGAGACGCCGTTTGAGATGAAAGAAATGCGCGCGACGGCCAAGGGTTTCGACCTGGTGTTTACGCAGCCGGTGGATGTGAAGACGGCCATGGATCCCGCGAGTTATCGCATGAGCGCATATACCTACAAATATCACAAAGGCTACGGCAGTCCGGAAATCGATACCAAGGATCTGGTGATTACGCCCTATGCGCTTTCGCCCGATGGGTTGCAGGTTCACTTGCAGGTGGACGGCCGTCGGGAATTATATGTACACGAGCTGCATGCCGATGGCATTCGGAACCGCGCCGGGCAACCCTTGCTGCACCCCGATGCCTATTATACCTTGAAT
>JBLIND010000117.1:0-16570 GCA_047639095.1 Candidatus Omnitrophota bacterium
GTCGAGCGCGGTCAGATCCTGATCGAATTGGCCGAATAGATCTGCTCTGCGAGATTATCGCTTCGCAAACAATACCAGTTCCCGATGATGCGCGCCGAGCTGCTGCAGGCGGATCGTCTTAAAGCCCATTTTCGCCACCGCCGCCAGCCAGGTTGATTTCTCCGTCACGTCTTCGGGATTGGTCAGCTTCAGCGTTACCAGCAGGCCGCGAATCGTCGGAGCCATCCGGCAAAAACGCGCGCACTCCTTGAGCACCACTTCGGGCGATTGGTTCATGTCCGACATGAACCAGGTGAGATCCTGTCCGAGATCGCTCTTGCCGGCCAGGGCTGCCGGCTTGCGGCAGTGGTAAAACCACGCCTGCTTGGCGGGAGGATGCCAGCGATCCGTGATGGTAAACGGGGTGAGTACCTTGGACATCTTTGCGGGATCCACGCCGACGACGGATACGCCTCGTTTTAACAGCGCCATCACCACGCCGCCCGGTGCGCAACCGAGTTCGACCGCTTTGTCCTCCGCTTTGAAGGTCAGGTTAAAAAAGCGAATCGCCTCTTCCATTTTCAACCACGCCCGCGAAGGGGCTTCCTCCGGCATCACCAGTCCGGGGTCGCCTGCCGGATCGGTGCTCGTCAGGTGTCCGTGTCGATGAACGCCCGCCCAGAACTCTTCGGGCGATAATTCGACCACCGTCCCCACTAGCTGACCGGTCTTGGGCCGCGCCGGTTGATCGCCCGGAAGCGCTTCCATCTTTCCCAGTTGGTACCGCGCGTGGTGTACCAGCGGATGCTCCAGCTGGGCTGTAACCAGCTGTGCCGCTTCGTCCCGGGTCCTGGCTTTCCCCAGCGACAGGCACAGCCGCCGGGTGCAGGCGAGGGGGGCGTCAAGATCGTCGAGCGTAAACGCTGCGCCACGCTTGAATGTTACGAAGCCCTTGCGTTGATAACTCGAGCGCCAGTCGAGTTTTTCGACATCGACTTCCAGCTTCAGCGCTTTTTCCGATCCGGGATTGGTCAGGGCAAAAATAAAATCGGATGTCAGGGGTGAGGTCATGTGCTGGCCGTTTTGCAAAGGGTTGTATCGTGCGAAAACGATGGAGGTAGCGCTAACCCGACCCGTATTGCAAGGTTGGAAGCGCAGTTTTCACCCGGCTTGGGAGGCGTAACTAAAGGGGGTATAGGTCTTATAGGGCCTATTAGACCGATGGCTCAGTTCTCGACGGCTTCGAGTTTGCGTTTGGTATCAGCGGCTTTCTTGCGGGCGGCCTCCAGGCGTTCCTCGGCTTTCTTCAGCTCAGCCATAGCTGAGTCGTGTGCGCTTTTCAGCCGGGTCGATTCGAGTTCTTTTTCTTCAGCCGCGTGGTTCTTGACGAGTTCAACGGTGTTCACCTCGTTCAGGAGTTCCGCAATTTTGTCCGAGGGTATGGCGTAGGTTTTTACGCGTCCGGCGCGTGCGATGTTGATGCCGAGCACATGTCCATCGAGGTCGACCACCGGTCCGCCGCATTGTGCAGGATCCAGCGGCATGTCGTGCTGCAGGGCCATCGGGAAATCGTCACGCGTTTCGCTCAGTGGTCCGCCCATGAGATTCATCCGGTCGAAGCGATCCTGGCGACCCGGACCCAGGTCCATTTTTGGGCGGGTGCCCAGCGCGATTTCGTAGTCCTTCTCTTCGTCCCCCCGCTTGATTTTAAAGTGGAGTTTGTCTCCGGGATGATGCTTGCCGACCGCTGCAATAAATTCAGGAACCGAGTTGTAGGCTTGGCCATCCAGTTGAACAATCAGATCGCCGCGCAGGATGCCGGCCTCGACCGCAGCGGTTCCGGGGACAATATCCCCCACGCGTACCCCGACATCTGCCGGTGCGAGCTGTACGCCCAGGAAGCCGCGATCGCTGCCATCGAGACTGCGGGAATGCACGCTCAAGACGCCAATGGCAATCGGATCATCGCCGGAGGCTCCGGGCGCGGTCAAAAAGGCGCCGATATCCGGTTGATCCCCGGTATAAAAGGCGGCTGGGGTAAGGCCCTTAGCCGGCACCTTCACCAGGGCCAGATCGTAGTCGTCGAAGGTTTTGAGTACGGATGCTGAATAGCGATCGCCCTTGATTTCCACTTCCAGGTATTTCCCAGCCAGGCGAGCTTCGCTGGCCTTCGTCAGGATGAGGCCGTTTGCATCCACCACGGTGCCGAGGGCAACCTGTGCTTCGCCCTTAAAAAAGGCAACGGTACTTTTTCGGGCATTTTTGATGGCCGGGCGATGGCCTTCCAGCAGACCGTTGAACTGCGTGTCGAGGGCCGCAAAGTCCTCTTCCGTCATGCCCATCATGCCCGGGCCACCCCCCAGGCCGAGTCCGCCCGGCAGGAGTTTTTCCGCCAGTTCGAGTGGGCTTATTTGCTTCGCCTCTTTCGGGTCCATGCCGGCTTCGATCAGGAGATCCTTGATGGTCTCCATTTCGAGTGCGAGCAGGCCGTTGTTCTCGGCGGCTTCCTTCATGAGTAGCTCGCTGAACTTATCCTGGTCGAACTCACCCTTGCCGAAAACGGTAAAGCTCAGCAGGGCGCTCAGGATCAGGGCGGCAATAGTAAGAAAAGGCTGTTTAATTTTCATGGTGTTTCTCGTGTTGGGATAGGTATCAAAATCTCGTCAGGCTTAACGAAAGGCTTCCGGGCGCTCACCCAGGGTGGCTTCCACCGTCTTGCGTTTTCCGTTGCGCTCAATTTCCAGCGCGACCTGATCGCCCGCCTGCTGCGAACCCATCGCGCTACGCAGGTCCTCTACCGTTCCGACCAGGTGTCCGTTTACTTTCCAGATTTTATCCCCCGCTTTAAGTCCGGCTTGTTCGGCCGCGGTGTTTTCAATCACATCAGTTACGGTTGCCTGGCCGTCTTCGTCGATGAACAGCGCGCCGAGGAAGCCCGCCTGGGTGCTCGGTTCCCGCTCGGGCTGCGGAGAGGCTTCAGGTTCAAAACCGGGCGGTGTTTCTCCGAAGATGTCGCCCCGTCGGCCGAGTTTAACCGCGATCTCCAGGGTTTCATCTCCCCGTTTGACCTTGAGCTTGACCTTCTGGCCGGGTTTTTTGCTGTTGATCTGGCGGATAAACCCTTCGAATTCGCTGACGGTGCGGTTGTTGATTTTCAGGATGATGTCTTCGTCTTCCAGGCCCGCTTGATCTGCGGGTGAATCCGGGCTCACCCGGGTTGCGACGACGTGGCCATCTTCGTTGCGGAGCTCCACTCCGATCACCGGACTGTCTGGATCCCAGGTGGCGAATCCGTTCCGGCCGATGTTGTTACCCGCTTTCATTTCCTCCCAGTGATCCATGGCCGCATGGGTCGGAGCATGGTTGTTGCTTGCCAGGCTGCCGCCGATGGAGGAGTGGATGCCGATAACCTCGCCCGCGAGATTGAACAGCGGCCCGCCGGAGTCGCCGCCGACCAGCGTGCAGTCCGTGATGATAAAGCGGTCCTCGCCGGGAACATAGACGCGTCCGATACGGATGGGCGGGCTGCGCCGCGCATCGAACCCACCCGGATGGCCGAGGGCAATGACGATATTGGTGAGTTCGAGTTTCCGGGAATCACCGATTTCCACAAACGGATAAACGCCTTCCTGGTCGATTTTCATCAAGGCGATGTCGCGGGGAAAGTTCGCGCTGAGGACCGTGGCGGTCTTGCGGGTGCCATCCGGGAAGAGCAGATCCATGGCCGAGGCATTGCCGACCACGTGGGCAGCGGTGAGCACGTAGCCGTCATCGCTGACGATTACACCGCTGCCGGATCCGGCAAAATTCTGAGCCAGGACCGAGACGGTTGCAGGCAAAGCGTGTTTCACCAGCGATTGGACTTGTTGCTCCATATTTTTCATATCCTGGAGCGTCGCGCCAAAACTGGTCGAGCTGATCAGGACGGCAAGCAGGGGCAGGGCAAGGATGCAGAGGGGATTTTTCATAAGTGTTCTCATGTATGTATAGTCTCCCTGATTAGAGGTTTCTTTTCACCTTAATGTTCAAAAAGATTTTGAATTCCGCAGAGGTTCTCAGGGAGCACCCGTTTCCGCAGCTGCCCGAAGATAACGCGAAAAGGTTACGCTGACGGGAAAGGTCAGATTCAGTTCGGTCGGGTTTTGGGTGGGAACAAAGGTCGAACTCGTGATCGGAGCGAAGCTTTCGGGGGTGCTGCCCGCCAGCAGGTGGTAGGGTTCGTTAAGCCTCTTGATCCACCAGGAGGATGTTGTTGCCGAGGGTGGCATCGGTCGATGCGGTCTGATCGACTTGACGGAAGGGGTGATAGCGCAAACGCAGCGTGCCTGTATCTGCCGCTACGGATCCAGCTTCAAAATCGGCATTGAAGACCGTGTCCGCGTGGGCGGGACAGCTCAAGAGGAGGAGTCCAGTGATGCATAAAGGAAAGGGTCTGGAAGGCATTTCCACGAGAGTGCAGTATACCCGGAAACGGGCAGAGTGCAATGCGCATGACCGGGTGCCGGAGCCTCGACCCTGTCGATGCTCAGGGCTTGCTGGACAGGGTAACGCCGGCGGGCAGGAAGGACACCTTCCGGTCGTTCGCGACGGCTTTCCCCTGGGTGCAACGTCCTTTTTGCACCTGCTGATCCAGGAGGTGCAGCAGGGATTCCACTTTCTCAGGATGGGAGGCGAGCAGGTTTTTCTTTTCCGCTTTGTCTTCGTCGAGATTGAAGAGCTGCATGTTCGGCAGCCCTTTCTTTTTCGCATCCGGTTCACGCGGAGCGCTCCACCCGCCACTGCCTGCGGAGAGACAGAGCTTCCACGCGCCCTCGCGGATCGAAAACGAGCCACCGATCGAGTGGCTGATCAAGGATGTCCGTTCACCCAGCTCGTCGCCTTTAAACACCGGCAGCAGGCTGAAGCCGTCTTCACCCCCGAGGTCCTTGCGCGGCTGTTCGGTAATCGCTTCGAGCGTGGAGTAGACGTCGGTCAGGCAGGCCAGGGTTTTTGTTTGGCGTCCCCCTTTGATCACGGCAGGCCAGCGCGCGATAAAGGGTACGCGATGGCCCCCTTCATAAATGTCGGCTTTGTGGCCGCGAAAGCCGGCACTGGGGTCATGCCCCTTTTCCTTGAGGACACCGAAGTTGCCTTCAGGTGAACAGCCGTTGTCGCTGGTGAAAAAGACCAGGGTGTTTTCGTCGAGCCCGTTGGCTTTAAGTGCTTCGAAAAGTTGGCCCATGTGATGATCAATCTGGACGACGAAGTCCGCATAGGGATTCAAGCCACTGGCACCTTTAAACGGAGGCACCGGGACGATTGGAGTGTGTGGCGCCGGTAGCGGCAGATAGAGAAAGAAGGGTTTACCCTCCTTCGCCGCCGGTGCGCGCTCCTTCACGTAGGCCATCGATTTGTCGAACAGATGCGGAAGCACTTGGTCGATGTGAAAGTCCGATCCGATGGGGCCTTTGCGATACCAGCCGTAGGGGTCCTGCTGTTTGGTCACGCCTTCTTCGCGATCGGGTTGGGCGGTGATCTTGCCGGTGTCGACCCAGACGTACGGAGGCATGTCGAGGGATCCACAGTGGCCGTAGTACTGATCGAAGCCATTGATGTCGGGGCCATTTTTGACCGGTTGGGTGAAGTCGATTTTCTTTCCGTCCTTGTGCCAGTCCCAGCCCAGGTGCCACTTGCCGACCATGGCCGTGTGGTAACCGGCACTGCGCATCAGGTGACCCAGGGTCGGCCGATCGGCCGGAATCAAGTGCTCACTAGTGCCGCTGAGGACGCCTCGGGCGAGGCGCGACCGCCAGTTGTAGCGGCCGGTCAGCAAACCGTAACGGGTCGGCGTGCAGACCGAACTGGGTGAATGGGCGTCGAGAAAGGTCAGGCCTTCATCGGCCATCTGTTGCAGATGGGGCGTCTTGATTTTGCCATCCGGATTGGTCGGGCTGATGTCGCCGAGCCCGAGATCGTCCGCCATCACAACAATGACATTGGGTCGAGTGACGTTGGGCCCCGCCGCGAAAGCATGGGTGCAAATAAGCAAAAAGAGGAGCAGGTATTTCATATTCGGTTCCCGGTGAGTGTGCGTGAATAAGGCGGTTTCGTTTCGATCGCCGTTCTACCTGCACGGGGTCCCCGTGGCAAGACTAAGTGCTTCGGGCATGCCGGCCACTTCCGACTACGAACTGGATAGTCCGCTCGGGTTGGTGTTAAGAGAAGGTCATGAGTTCCTGGATTCAGGCTTGCTCGAGTGATTTGCAATTTATAGATTCAACCCATGAGACGATTTGTAGCCTTTCTTACTCTGTTCTGCGCCTTGGTCGGCGCCGAAGAAGCCGCGCTGTGGCAGTTCGGTGCCATGGCGGATTGCCAGTACTGCGATAAGGCTGCGGCGGGACAGCGTCTATATCGTCAGTCTCCCGCCAAGCTCGCGAATTGTGTCGAACGCTACAACCAGATGGATCTGGCCTACGTGGTGCACCTCGGCGATTTTATCGATGACGACTGGAAGAGTTTTGATGTCCTCGCGCCGATCACCGCCAAGCTGAAGCATCCGCTCTATCATGTGTTGGGTAATCACGATTTCAGCGTCGCTGACGACAAAAAGTTGATGGTCCCCGCCAAGCTCGGCATGCCGAGTCGGTACTACGATTTCAAGGTGCAGAACTGGCGTTTCATCGTGGTCGACGGAAATGATCTCAGCCTCCATGGCTGGCCGAAAGATTCCAGCCGCAATCGAAAATCCCGGGAACAGTATGAACAAAAATACAAAGGGAAGCCGACCTACAATGGGGCGGTGGGTTCGAAACAGTTGACCTGGATTGATACGCAGCTGCGTGCAGCGGACGAAGCCGGCGAAAACGTCGTGTTGTTTTGTCACTTCCCCGTTTACCCGGTCAATCCGCACAACCTGTGGAATGACGAAGCGGTTTTGGCCGTCCTGGAAAAGCATGCTTCGGTGAAGGCCTGGATCAACGGCCATAATCACGCCGGTCATTACGGAGAGAAGGCGGGAATCCATTACCTGACGCTGAAGGGTATGGTCGATACAGAGGAGACCTCTTATGCATCGATTAAGGTGTACAAGGATCGCCTCGAAGTCACGGGTTACGGGCGACAAGAGGATTTTGTGCTCAAGCTTTAATCGTTTAACAGCTCAGGCCTGCGTTCATGAATTTACATCCCATCGATTGGGTGGTCCTTGTCTTTACTCTCCACCGTTTTCGTGACCGACCTGTATCGCACATGTGTCCGGCCGGATGGCGACGAGAACCATTCCCTGTTTGTTGCCGAGGTGGTTTGTTGCGTAGCTGCGGTTGTCATGGTCGGGCTCGCGACCCTGCTCGCGTACGCGGAGGCGGATCGTATGAAACCCCTTTGAATTCCACGGATCGAGTGATAGGAGATTCGCACGAAAGCCCCAGGCCTGAACGATTGGGGCATCCGGCGAGATTCCTGCTTAGGGATTATTGCGGCAACACGTTACAGGGCTTGAGACTTTATGAAATTGATCACTGATGGACATCGAAATGTTTCGGATCCCGGCGCGGAAGATATTCGGATTGCCTTGGGCAAGATGGAGCCTGGGAACGATGGCTTCCTGATCCTTGAAAAGAATGCCTGGCATTATATCCAGTGTGCCGGAGACGCTTCCGTAGGGTTTAGCCTGGAGTATCAGGAGGGTTCACTCGAACAGCATTACCAAGTTGAAGGCCGTAAGTTGGATACCGAAACCGTATTGAATATCTTCACTTCGTATGCCGCCCGGGAAACGGCGTGGCGCTCTGCCGTGCCGTGGACCAAGATGGATCTCTCGTAAATATTTAACGCTCGACGCCACTTGACAAGCTGGGCTTCCTGCCCTTTATTCCCGGCAACCCACTGGACCATCCTGGTCCGACTGGTTCCCACCGCGAGGTACGCGGAACCTTCTCCCCTCGTGTCCGGCGATTGAGAATGCCTATTTTCCGGACATGGAATATACTTCACATGACGCATCACCAAACTCGAACACCATCCAAGAACCGTTCGAAATCACCTTCCCGTCGCCCTGCACAGAGCGACCAACCCAGCACCCCTGAAGTCGATAAAAGTACGGACCTGCCCTTGCAGGGCGTGTTCAAAACCTTGATTCCCGAGTTGCAGAAAGCCCTCAGCCGCGAAGGATACCATACCCCGACGCCGATTCAGGCCGCGACGATTCCCCTGCTTCTCGAAGAGCGCGACATCGTGGGCTGCGCCCAGACCGGCACCGGTAAAACGGCGGCCTTCACCCTCCCGATTCTGCAGACCCTGCACAAGGATGCGTATAAATCCGAGCCCGGTCATCCCCAGGTGTTGATTCTCGCCCCAACCCGTGAGCTTGCGGCGCAGATCGGGGACAGCATCGCGACCTACGGCCGTAACCTGAACCTGAGCCACTGCGTTATTTTCGGCGGCGTAAACGAAAACCCCCAGATTAAGATCCTCAAAAGAGGGGTTGATATCGTCGTGGCCACGCCCGGCCGTCTGCTCGATCTCGTCCAGCAGCGCCACCTTCACCTGTCCGATGTTGACATCTTCGTCCTCGACGAAGCGGATCGCATGCTGGACATGGGGTTCATTCGCGACATCAAAAAAATTATCAAAGAACTCCCCGAAGAACGCTGGTCGCTGTTCTTCTCTGCCACCATGCCCCGCGAGGTGGAATTGCTCGCCAAAAGCATGCTGCATGAACCGGCGCACATCGCCATCGAACCGGAACAGCCCACGGTTGAAAAAATTGAACAGCAGATGATGTTTGTCGATAAAGGCGACAAGGACAAGCTGCTCGCTTCCCTGTTTGAGGATCCCGATTTCGACCGCGTGATCGTGTTCACCCAGATGAAGCACCAGGCCAACAAGGTCTGCGAAAATCTGGAGATGGTCGGCGTAACGGCGGCCGCGATTCACGGCAATAAAAGCCAGGCGGCCCGAACCAAGTCGCTCGATCGATTTAAAACCGGCCAGGTACGTGTGCTCGTCGCAACGGATATTGCCGCGCGCGGTATCGATGTGGATGGCATCACGCATGTGATCAATTACGATTTACCCAACGAACCGGAGACCTATGTTCACCGCATCGGCCGTACGGCTCGTGCGGGTGCGGAAGGCGATTCCATTTCCTTCTGCAGTGCACGTGAGCGTGACTATCTGCGCAGCATCGACAAGTTGCTCGGCAAGCCGGTTCCTGTTGTCATGGATCACCCCTATCATTCCGACACCGCGCGCAATGCGGTCGGTGCGGAGGCCAAGCCCGAACCCAAGGCGCAACGCGGTGGACGCGGTGGCGGCGGTGGTCGCGGACGCCAGGGCGGTGGAGCATCATCCGGGCGAGGTGGAGGCGGTCACAAACCGCAGAATCGCCGTCGCTCTCAGGGACGTCGCTCCAGCACGGGTCGTTAACCATGGCTGCTGCTTTTTATATCGCGATAGAAAACCCTCCCGAGGGGTTTGAATACCAGGTGGATGGACAGGCCCTGTCCCGTGCGGACCAGACCTTGATCCCTATTTGCCAGGAATTGGGCCTTGCGCCCTTGATGGACTTTTTCAGTCAGGACCCCAAGGAACTGGCTGAAATGCTCGAAAGCCTGGAGCCCGATGACATGGAACTGCCAGCCGAACAGTGGTTTGATGCCGCAGCAGGCCTGCAGGTGATCCAGGGCCTTATCGCCCACTTTAAACAACAGTCCTCGAAGGCTCCGAAAGGGATCGTCAGCGAGTTAAAAACCTTTCTGCCCGTGCTGCAAAATGCCAAGGACCTGGGGCTGCGCTGGCATCTGGCGATCGATTTTTGAAAGCTTAACAATTAAACAATTAGAGTTTTAAACGTAGTTGCGGATTCATGGACAGGGTTACCCGCAAAGGGAGGGTTTGAACCAGCAAAAAGTGTCGCGCGAGGGTGTCGCGGCAACGTCGTATAAAACTTTGTTGGACTTGCCGGCGACCTATGGGGAAAAGTAAACGATTGCCGGTGGCTGAACGCTGTCCAGCGCGCTCCATTTGAGCGCGGGCGAGCTATTCAACGTACATTGCCGCTTGATCAGATGATGTGCAATGGCTGAATTTTCACCTGTCTGCTCCAGCGAGTGCACACCGCTGCATGCACGCGAAAAGGGCGTGTTTCGAAAGCGAGTATTTTCGTTGAGCAGGCGCATGGTTGCGGAGGATCGTGGTTGCGAATAGGAGGGAGTTCGCGCAGCTGTTCCATACGGCCGGTCTTACAACGCCTGCACGCACACAGGTCGATGGCGTAGACGCGGGCGATGCGTTCGACGGGTGTTTCGTCGATGAGTTCGGGCGTGGGCTGTGCGATCAGTTGACGGATAAGAGGGATGTTGGCTTTACGTACGGCGTTGCCCAAAAAACCGTAGTGGCGGATCCGCGTGAAGCCGTTGGGCAGGACGTGCATAAAGAACCGACGCAGGAACTCTGCGCCATCAAGGCTGAGCGTTGCTTTCCTGGCCGCGTTCTTTGGGTCGCGGCAGGCGAAGGTGAGGCTGTGTTCGTCTACGTGATTGATGCGGGCGTTGGAGATGCCAACCCGGTGTGTATAGCGTCCGCGGTATTGCAACACCTGCTCGGGGCCGCCAAAGGGGCGCTTGCCGAAAACCACCCAGGGCTTTTTGTAGAGCGGATCCAGCAGCGCGATAAACGTTTCGGTATCGGCGAGATCAGCAAGTTTTCCGTGGAACTCGAGTCTCCCCTTTTTATGGGCGGCTTTGAGCCGCTTGAGGAACATCGCGCGGAAAACCGGCGAAAGTGCTTTGACCGGAAACAGCCATTTGGGATTTGGTGCGGGTGTAAAGCGTTGCTTATCCAGGCTGAGTGCACCCGCAGGAGTGAGCACATGGACGTGCGCATGCGGTCCGAGTCGTTGATTCCACGTGTGCAACACGGCGGCATACCCAAGCTGGCCTTCCAGCTTATACTTCGGATCGTGCCTGAATTTCAGCAGCGTGTCTGCGGCACATTTAAACAGCAGATTGTACCCCACTTTTTTATTTTGCAGGATGAGCGTTTGCAGCTCACCGGGCAGCGTAAACACGAGGTGAAAATACGGAAGATCCAGCAGGGCTTTTTCCTGCTCGCTCAACCATTTTTCGCGTGCGGTGGCTTGGCAGGCCGGGCAATGCCGATTGCCGCATGAGTTGTAACGCGGCTGCTCGTATCCGCAGTCGGTACAGCGATACAGATATCCGCCCAGTGCTTGGGTGCGACACAAGGGCAGCAGGTTGAGCAGCTTATACACCTCGTCGCTCGGCGGGTACTTTTTAATGTATACGGCGCGGTGGCGGCGGATAACGTCCGCCACCGTCGCCGGAGTTTTCGATGGCATGACCGCTTACCGGTCGTCGAGCGGATTGCGTATCTCGCCGGTGCCGACCACCACGTGCAGGTAGCGCGATGTCGTCTTCAGGTTACTGTGACCCAGCATGCGCTGGAGGGTGACCAGATCGGTCCCCAGTTGCAGGTGATGGGTGGCAAAGCAATGGCGCAACGTGTGAACGCCGCCAGACTTTTCGATACCAGCCATTTGCCGAGCCAGATGATACGCCTTTTGAATGTTGGCCGCAGAGGAATAGTGTCCCGGTCGCTTTCCGGGAAACAAGCACTCGCGCGACTGATGCGTTTTCCACCATTCGCGGAGGATCTCAAGTGTCGCTTCGGGCAGAATGGTATAGCGGTCTTTTTTGCCTTTTCCCTGCACCACACGTACGCGCATCTGTGGACCGTCGATGGCGTTGACTTGAAGGGAGGCCGCTTCCGTTAATCGCGGTCCGCAGCCGTAGAGCAGGTAGAGTGCCGCGCGATATTTCAGTTGCGGATGTGCATTAATTAATCGTTGCACCTCATCCTGTGTCAGTACCTCAGGCAGTTTTTGTGGGCGCTTGCGTGGGGGTATCCTCAAGTCAGGTTGCTCGATCTGCATCACCGTCCGGTAAAACATGCGTAAGCCATTGAGGGCCTGATTGACCGAGCTCCACGCACAGTCTTTGCGAATCAGATACAGCAGAAACTGCATTGGATTCCTGTATGCTGATGTGCGAGGGACTACGTCCATAGTGCTTTGAAAACTGGCCAACCCAGTAGACGTAAGCTTAAATCGTTTTTGGGGACAGATCACGGTCCTGCATATGTTGAATCATGGCCTGATGTAGGGGCGAGGTTGGGCTATGGTCTTGCGTACTCATTTTGTACTCCTGTTTTAGTTAATGGTTGATGCGTCTCGATCTTTGCAAGGAAGGAGACGGGTTAACTTTCAGAGTACAAAAAACGCCGCACCCCGTAAAAAGGTGCGGCGTTTGTTTTAAAGAGGCGGTGTGTAAAAAAGTGGTGCTTACGAAAGCGAAGTTTCCGACAGGCTTAGTTCAACATGTAGTTATATATCTTTAATGGCCGGGTTAGGTGTAGTTCAAGGTATACCTTTTCATAACAGTCGCGTATGATTGGTCTGCTTGGGTGAGCCTGTACGGAGTTTGTAGTTAAGGCTTAGGGGATTCGTGTACAAGACTTTGACGAATGTGAATCCAATCAGATCGCCCCATCGAATGCCGCAAGTAAACCTGATCGACACCCTGTCGGTTGACCTCCGCCTTCCCGCACCATGTCCCGTACTCATCTGGACAACGGATGTTGCCGGCATTTGCACCTCCTTTTCTGGTGAAGGGGTTCCCTGGCTGGCGACACCGCATGCAGCGGTCCGGCTTGAGGCGCGTTTACTGATACCGGCCGATAGTCCGGCGCAACAGCAACTCCTCACCTCCATCGCCGATGCCCTCACGGGGATTCATTCCGTTTTCCATATTCAGTGGAAGCAAAGCACCTACAGCATGCACCTGCAACCGCTGCAGGACTCTCTAGGGATCGTTATCGGAATCTCCGGCGTGATTCTTTCTCAAACCGTCAGCATGCCCGATGCCGAATGGGTGGATTTGAGCGAGGAGCGTTATCGGCTCCTCGTCGAGGCTTCCCCGTACTGCATCCACCAGATTGATCTGGATGGTCGCCTCACCTCCATGAATCGGGCCGGTCTCGATATGATGGATGTGCAACTTGAATGTGAAATCCAAGGGCTGGTTTACCTGGATCTGGTCTCCATCAAGGACCGTCCACGGATTGCCCCGCTCATGGCCAGCGCGTATGAAGGGGTACCTTCCCGGTTTGAATTCGAATCCGTGAATGGCCATTTCTTTTCATCCTCCTTTATTCCCCTCGTCGCACCATCCGGGAATCAATTTGGTTTAATGGGGCTCTCCCAGGATATTACCGAACGCAAAAATGCGGATCGGGCCCTCATCGAGAGTGAGCAGGGCCTGGAGCTGGCCCTGGCGGGCGCGCGGCTCGGACTCTGGGACTATGATCTGAAAAATAAGACGTATGTGTTGGATGATCGCATGGATCAAATCTTTGGTGAGGACGCGGGCTTGTCAACAGGTACGGCCTTCCTGCTCGATTTTGTTTATGAAGAGGATCGGCAATCTGTTCAGACCCTGCTGGATGATCATTTTTCAGGCCGCACCAGTAATTATGAAAGTGAGCACCGCATTCTCACCTCGGAAGGCCTGTTGAAATGGGTGCATGATCGCGGTCGTGTCGTGGAGCGGGATGATGCCGGACAGCCTTTACGTTTCAGTGGGATTTCCATGGATATCACCGAACAAAAGCGCGATGAGGTCCAGCGCCGGGAGCTGGAAAGCCAGCTCCAGCAGGTGCAACGTATGGAGACCGTTGGCCAGTTGGCAGGGGGTATCGCACATGATTTTAACAACCTCCTCCAGGTCATTCTCGGTCACGTCGACTTTGCCCTTATGGATGCGGGTTCCGATGAGGGGTGTCGCAGTGATCTCAATGCGATCAAACACGCATCCGAACGGGCCGCAGATCTTACCCGGCAGTTGCTGGCCGTAAGCAAACGTCAGACCTCCCAACAACGCGTGCTCGACGTGAACGAGCTGATCGTCCCCATGATCTCCATGCTGTCCCGCGTGATGCCGGAGACGATCACGCTGGAATTTGTGCCCATGCCCGGCCGGGCTGTGATCGAAGTCGACCCCGGCCATATTGAACAGATTCTGTTGAACCTCTGTGTGAACGCACGGGATGCCATGCCCCAGGACGGAAAGCTCCTGATCTTTACGGATGCCGAGTCGGTGAATCCGGAGGCCGACCCTTCCGAGCACCTGGTTTCCATAACCGTTTCCGACAGCGGGGAGGGGATGGCGCCCGAGATTCTTGAGCGTGCGATTGAGCCCTTCTTTTCCACCAAGTCACCCCACAAGGGCACCGGCCTCGGCCTGTCGATGGTCTATGGCTTGACGACCCAAAATGGCGGAAACCTCCATATCGAAAGCCAACTCGGTGTGGGCACGCTGGTTCGAATTTCCTTTCCGGCGAGTTATAAGACCGTTTCCGAAATCACAGTGGTTACGGAAACAAAGCCCGCACCGGGGAAAGAAACCATCCTGGTGATCGAGGATGAGGACCTGGTTCGCGAAATGACGCAGCGCATTTTATCCGAGGCCGGTCACACCGTGCTTATGGCGAGGAACGGGGTCGAAGGGCTGGAGGTTTTTGATGCGCATGCCGACCAGATCGACCTGGTGCTGATCGATGTGGTTATGCCGGAAATGATGGGGCGCGAAACCTGCGAGCACCTGCTGGAACGTGCCCCGCAGCTCAACGTCCTGTTCATGAGTGGGTATCCCCAGGGCGCTTCGATCGATGAAGACTTCCTCAGCCAGAATCAGTTGGAGGTCCTGCAAAAGCCTTTCACCGTCGATACGCTTCTGCATAAGATTCAGGCCACCCTGGTTGCTAGACCCGCTGCCGCTCAAACTGAATCGGTGCCAGCTGCGGTTCAAAATCAATCGCCACCTGTCCGTCACCAAACGTGATGTTAAAGGTCGGGGAATATTCCGGTAGCCGGAACTGGACCCGGTCCGCCTGGACGTTCGTGAGGGGAAACGGACCCCGTCCCTGGAACCAGCCCATCGCCCCGTCGATCACAAAGGTTCCGTAACCTGGGTGCACATAGTGACCGTCCCGGTCCAGGGATGCCGGCGCAGGTTCGTCCGCGGGTGCAGGCTCGGCCTGGCTCGCTGCGTGCGCAAACGTCTCCGTCCAGTCGATGCCAGGAAGATGGAATCCGTAAGCCATACGCTTCAGCCAGCCCAGGCTGTGGTCCGAATTCGTCAGGAGCACGATCCCCCTTTCGCGATCCGGCATCACACTCATCCATGCCGTGTAGCCGGAGCATAGCCCGCTGTGCCAGGCGTGTGGCTGGCCATCGATGGTATCCAGGCGCCATCCGAGCCCGTAGTGCAGCGGACCCAGTACGCCGCACTTTTGCTCACGCGGATCGATGCAGACCTGCGCTTCGGTCATCCCCTTGAATACCGGGTCCCGCATGTGCGCTCGCAGCCAGCCCGCCAGGTCGACCGCGGTGGATATGAGCTCGCTCGCTGGCGCAATGGGATGATGGGCTTTCGCCGCGAAGCCCGGGATCGCCTGCCGGTTTCGATGGGGAAGGGCGATGTGTTCACCCGCCATCCAATATTCATCCAGGTGGTCCGTGTGGTCCATGCCGTATTGCGCAAAGACCTGTTCCCGCATGTGGTCTTCCCAGCTGACGCCCGTGACCGCATGCACGAGCTGACCTGCAACCGCGTACAGGATGTTGGAGTAGCGATATTTTTCGCGAAAGGGACCAACGGACGCCAGGTGGGGCAGGCGCTCATGGATGAAGCGCGCCCGGTCCAGCTCCCCATACACCCAGGACCAGGTGTGCGGGGGGAGTCCGCTGCGATGACAGAGCAGATCGCGCGGCGTCATCGCGGCGCTTGCGCTGGCATCGTGTAGACGAAAATCCGGCAGCCACGTGCAGATGGGTAGATCCAGGTCCAGCGCGCCTGCTTCAGCCAGGCCGCATACGGCCGATGCGGTCAGGGGCTTGGTGCAGGAAGCGATGGGAAAGCGTGTAGCTTCGTTCACGCTTCCCCTCCCGGTCTCTCCGTAAACGTAGGTGGAAATGCCGTCGCGGTCGAAGGTGGCTATGCTGAGGCCCATGAGCGCGCCACGTTCGAAAAGCCCCTGAAAATGGTCTGATGTGGCCGTCATAGCGCTACATTAGGTGTTGATTTCCCCTGTTTCAAAGGCTTTTATACGCGCTTTCAATTTTTCCCGCCGGGAAGCGGAAACAGTCACAGCAAACGAATAGGAAATAACATGAGCAAGCATTTGCCCACCTTAGAAAACCAGGCCGCCCGTAACAAGGCTTTGATCGATGCATCGACCTACATGCGCGACAGCGTTGAATCCCGCGTATTGCCCTGGTCGGTTGATCTCTCAAGCGATGGACTGAGTGAAGATCAGGTCCACACGCTCAACGCGCTCGAAAAAACCGCCGCCCGCACCGCGCTGGCTTCGCTTGCCTCACTTGCCAAAATCAATGAGCTCGACCACCTGGGCGGTGGCCTCGAATTGATTCCGTCCCTCTTGTTCACCCTCGGCCTGACCGATTACGAGAAAGTGCACTTCACGATTGAGCATGCACACACCAGCATCGGTTATTATGCATCGCTTTCCA
>JBLIND010000118.1:0-16203 GCA_047639095.1 Candidatus Omnitrophota bacterium
CTGGCTCTAAAGAAACCTGTGGCCAGCCCCCGCTGGTTCCGGGGGAAACTGAACGGCAACCGGTCCATGCACGTGGGCATTTGACCAGTTCCCCGCAAGATCGGTGAATCCAAAATCGGAGCCATAGGCGATGTTGTAGGTCAGCAACTTGGAAACATCGTCGAATAAGACCCCGGCATTCATGCTGCCCCCGGTGGCCCCCGCGAAGAGGACTTTGGCGTGTTGGCTATGAGTCTCTCTAACCCACCATCAATTCTTCCAGCGGCCCGGTCAGATCCAGGTGCCTGAGGCTGCCATCGAGTTGCCCAAACGTCTTGGGCGCGTTCATCCCGGCCGCATGCATCAAGGACAGGTAGAGGTTGCTGATTGTGCGGTGCCCCGCGTCCTTGTACTTGGGGTACTCAATGTACCGGCCCATATTCAGTTTGTTGGCCATGCCCCCTACGAGAACGAATGGCCAATCCAGTTGCCCGTCGTGATGGTCGCCTCCGCTGCAGGACACATAGACGATGAGCGTGTTATCGAGCATGCTGCCGTTGCCCTCCGGGATGCTATCGAACTTACTGGCCATGTTCGCGATATGCTTGAAATGCGACTTCTCGACTTCCGTTCTACAGCGTACCCCATCCCAGCCGTCGCCGGAGAGGCCCGGATCGTTGTGCCCCAGGGCGTGAACATGTTTTTGAATGCCCAACTCCCGGTAAACGACGGCCAGATTATCCAGGTGCAGCGTGACCACGTTGGTCATGCCGGTGATCAGCGCGGCCGTGCCGATCTCGAAGTGAGAGGCAATGCGCTCCGAGGGAACCTGACTTTTATAGTAGTCCGTCAAGGTCGGTGCGTGCTTTTTAGCCTCGGCGGATAGCTTGGCCTTCTTCATTTCAATGTTCCGTATCGCGTCAAACGACTGGGTATAGAGCGCAAACCGTTCTTTGTCATCGCCGGATAGCTGCCGCTCAATGCGCCGGGCGTCGTCTTTCAGGAAATCCATCATGCTGCCGTTGAGCGCCAGTGTTTTTTTCACTTCTTCGGGCGGAGCCACGCCGGCGCCAAACAGGTCGGCATGCGCTTTGAGTGGCGATCCCTGGAAGGCAACGGGCATTCCTTTCTGGTATGCAGAAACGTTCGGGTAGCAATAGTTGTCGGCAGGTACCCAGGCTCCTGCCTCCAGGAGCCTGTCGCTGGTCGCCAACCCATACATGGGGTAGGGACCGGTGGAGAGGTGCTGACCCAGGATGCAGTCGATGGTTGGCGCGATAGCGACCCGTTCTGAATTATGGCAGGAAAGCATCCCATAGCCCGAGGTGTGATTGCCACGGAATGTTTCACCCGAGAGGCTCTGGAGGATTGTCGTTCGATGCTTAAACGGTTCAAGCGGAGCCAACTTTTCAGGAAGCTTCAAGTTCTTGAGCGACACGTTGATATCGCCACCGGGTTTCGGAACCCGGTACCCGAGTTTTCCTTTGCCGTCGAGAAAGTGGTTGTCGAGTCCTTCAGGCACCAGGTTGTGCTTATCGATGCCCGATGATTTGATCACGAAGACAAATCGCCGGGGCAGCAACGCTTCGTTGCCCGCGGCGTGTACTTGAAGCGATCGCATAAACGGCGACATGGCAAGGGAAGCCCCGCCAACCGAAAGGCGCTGCAGCAATTGTCTTCTGGTGTGTGACATGATGGTTGTCCTTGAATCTATGTGTCTGTTTTAACGTCGGTACAGGAATGAGTCGGAGCTCAGCAGCGACACGACAAGCGCCTTGAAGCTCCCGCCGCTTTCGAGGTAAGCCTGATCGGCCTCGATCAACGTTTTTGAATCACTGAGCCTTTCGTTGCGGCCCATGAAATAGCGGAACAGGTGGCGGATGAAGGATTGTCGGGCACGGTCGCTGCGTCCGATCCGCTGCATCATTTCGACGGCGTCTTGCACCTGGCCATCCACGTCTGGATCGCCCGAGCCGGTAATGGCCCCCGCCGCATCAACAGGACGCGTGCTCAGCTTCTTCTGCTCGAGCATTTCCTTGAACGGCTTATCCCGCCGCGTCACCAGCTTCTGGTCCGGGTCAAAATAGAAGTGGTCCCGGTACCGTCCCCAGTCATCAAACATTTCGAAGGGCTCGCCCAGCGGATTAATTTTTTGGTGGCAACCCCAGCACCGCTCGGCACGAATGACGTCCAGCCGTTCTTTCAGGGTTTTGTGTGGATTGGGAGGCACCTGGGCGTCGACGTCCGGTGGCACATCCTGGAGGACACCGGCGAGAAGCTTTTCGCGAACCCAGATGCCGCGACGAATGGGATCGTTTCCATCGTTCAAGGAATGTGCGGCCAGCCAGGCCGGATGGGTTAAGATGCCCGCGCGCCGAGGCATTTTAATCGGCTGTTCAAGCGGCCAGTTCCACGCTTGTTTGTCCTTCTTGCGCGTGCCAGGCAGGTTGTACGGGCGGATGTAGCTCAGGTCTTCGATCCCCCGGGCCTCATTGGTAAACCCGAAGCCGGGGAACGGTCGGATGCCGTCGACCACCTGCTCACCTTTGCTCTCGTAAATCTTTCGTGCGTAATCGTTGTCACCCGGATGGGCAACGAAATACTTGTCCGTGGTCAGCAGTTCTTCGATGAAGTTCTGATCACGCTTCAGGTGGTGTATGATGATCACGCGTGCATCGAACATCAACCCTTCGGCATGCCAGAAACCGATGTCCGCCTGCTGTCTCCGCACATCATCCTTGAAGACGGTCATGGCGTGGTGGAGCCCGAAGAACTCATTGAAGAAGCGCATAATCCGAGGCAATCGGGTGCTGTTCCAGAACTCGTGAGGAATCCCTTCGTCAAGCACCTCTCGAACCACACGGGCGGTGTCCCCCTTCGTGGCCAAACGGCCCTGGCCCAGCGCTTCACGGGTCGCCCGGGTGCGCTCGGGGCCCAGATCCGTCAGGGCGTACGCGACCGCATAGCCGATTTCGCGTGGGGCTAAGCGACGGCGGCCGTGTTCATCCGTCTCTCCCAGACCGAATTCCATTCGGTAGATCGCCTCGGGACTCAGGAACATCGTTTTAATCGTGGTACGGAGGCCGTCGAGCGGGCCGCCAATCTCGATATTCTTTTTCAAGAAAGCGGTGTACTTGGCCACCTCTTCCGGGCTTGGCTGCCGTCGGACGACATGTAAGAACTCGCGGCGGACGGTGTCCTCCATCAAGCGATCCGTGGGCGTGGGTTGATCGTCCGCGAATGATTTGAACTCATCCTTGCCCTGTCGAGAATCGAGCCATTTGTCGGCATTGATCAAGAGCATCTGCACGGTGCTCCGATCGACCGTGGACAGTTCGGCGTAGTCACGGACTCCATGGTCGCTCGTGACGTAGGTAAACGGACTGCGTCCACGAAAACCTTTCGCCTGAAAAATATCGGGGCTCAGCCGCCACAGACGGGACGGCGAATAAGGCGGTGTTTTGATGTCTCCCGAAAAGAGTTTCTCGTGGCTGACCCGGTTGCCGTATTCGGGTGCGAGCAACTTCTTGATGTAGCCCTCGGCTTTACCCGTCTCTTGCAGTCGCTTCGTGATCCACTCCACAACGCCTGCTGTTTCCCCGGGCGTGGGTCTGCTCTCTTCTTCTGGAGGCGGCATTTCATTGAAGGTCAACTGATCGAGGATGTCGGTCCAGCGCTCCGCACCGGCATCCGTATCCAGGTCGTTCTTGACCGTGTGGAGAACCAGCTTGCCCTTTTGCTTCTTGGGACCATGACATTTAATGCAGTGTTTGTTTAGGAGGGGCTTTACGACCGTTTCGAAGTCCACATCAACAGCCGCCGAGGCGGAACCGCCAGATGGCTGTTGAGCGAATGCGGTTGAGGTAGGTGTCACCACGGTCATCAGGGGAAGTGCCCACCCAACGATTACCAACAATCTCCCAGGCGTTCCTGAGGCTGATTGGGCCAACAACATCTTGGCCCGTTGGTTACATACAGTGAGGCAATGAATGATTATGGTTATTTCCCGGTTTTAGAGGGTGGTTGAAGGACATCCTCCTGCAGAGAATGTGTCGTAAGTATCTGGAAATCAATCTAAACTCAGGTATGACCTCCATGTAGCATGAATCATGGAGAATGATGCCCCGAATTCATATAAGATTAGCAGCAGGTCTATTGCTCACCTGTCTTTTGAACGCACTTGGCCTCGAGGGCACCTCGGTTGTACTCTCGGAAGATCTATTTAGCCCATTCATCGAGCAGCACTGTCTCGCCTGCCATGGCCCCAAGAAACAAAAGGGGAAAATGCGCTTGGACACCCTGTCTCTCAAACTCTCGGATAACCCTACGGCCACACGTTGGCAAGACATCCTCGATGCCCTCAATGCCGGGGATATGCCACCGGAAGATGAGGAACAACCAGACAAGGCAGCGCTCATCGGAGTACTGGCCGAGCTCACCTCCAGTCTAAAGGTGGCGCGGCACCGACTCTCCGAACAAGGCCGCGAAGTGGCCATGCGTCGATTGAATCGACGCGAGTATATCCATACCATCGAAAGCATATTCGGCTTCAGGCTCAATCCCGATGTGCTTCCGGAAGACGATCCCGCCGACCCGTTCGATACGATCGGGGCGCAGCAGTATTTTTCGTCTTATCATTTCGACAAGTACATCGAACTCGGCCGGGACATCGTAGCTGATGCCTTCAAGTGGGGGAACCGCGGTAGAAAAAAATCCGAACTTCGTGTGGAACAACCTGAGACACGCACAAACGAACACATCCGCACGGGGCTGAAAAAGCGCATGGACCGGTGGCGCGAAGTCGTGGCCGCGCTGGAAGCAGGCAAGACCTGGAAGGATGACGACTTTCCACGCACCCTCAAGGACGAACGCTTCGACGGCCGTGAGCTGCATTATTACCTGAATTTTCACGCGGAGCGTTCCGGTGAGCCACAGCGATACCTGAAACGCGAGTTGATCGACCAGGGCATGTATCTCACGCGACGGGGCGGCGTATTCTCTGCGGGCCACGGTCTCCATGGTTACGATCCGCGAGGAACCTATAAAGTTCGCATTGTCGCGGGCATCAACAAGACACCTCCAGAGAGCCGGACCTTTGTGAGTGTGAATGACAAAGGCTGGGTCCTGCCGCCGCTGAAGATATACGGCACCGTACACCATCCTGAGACCGTGGAGACCATGCACAAACCACGCTTCGGCGGCGATCATTTCAGCGTGCAGATTCTTGAACGCCGCAATGGCATGATCGATGGCAAACGTTATGTGGACTTGGTTGACCCTTACGGTGACACGGCCAGTATTTATGTTGAGCGCATGGAAGTGGAAGGGCCGTTCTACGATGAGCTCACTCGTTTCGAGCAACTCGCTTTCCCAAAGGGTCCACCCAAGAATGGGCGGCAACCGCCGGAGCGAAGCGATGCGGACGCCCGGGCACTGATCGACGACTTTGTGTTCGAGGCCTTTCGTCGTCGTCCGGGGAGTCCGGAGTTCTTGCAACGCCTGCACAGCATCTATGATCAAGGCCGCGCCTCCGGAATGAATGCCGAAGGGGCTCTGGTGGATCCCTTGGCTGCTGTGCTGGCCTCGCCAGGCTTTGTCTATCTGAGCGAAGCGGAACCGGCCGCAAAGAATCGCGCGCAGCTGACGGATCGTGAATTTGCCGTGCGCCTGGCCTACTTCCTGTGGAGCCGGCCGCCGGATGACGAACTGTATCGACTGGCCGAAGAAGGAACGCTTCGGGAACCCGGGATCCTGCCCGCACAGGTCGACCGCCTGCTGTCCGATCCCCGTTCTCAAGCCTTCAGCTACGCGTTCATCAGCCAATGGTTTGACCTGCACCGCTTCGATGAAATTGTCGTCAACCCGAAAGAATATATGATGTTCGACGAAGAGGTTCGCTACTCGGCACGCCGCGAGCCGATCCGATTTTTCGAGCAGATCCTCAAAGAGAATCTGTCGATTGAAAATCTGATCGATTCCGATTTCGTCGTGGTGAATCCGCTGCTGGCAGAGCATTATGGCATCAAAGGCGTTACGGGTCAGGGTTTTCGCAAGGTTCCAATCCCTGAAGACTCACCACGTGGCGGCCTCATCGGCACCACGGCATTCATGACGATGGGAGCTACGGGGGACCGAACCTCTCCCATTATTCGCGGGACGTTGGTTTTGGATAAGTTTCTGCATGATCCTCCGGCGTCACCGCCACCGAACGTACCGGAACTCAATGATGCAGCCAAAGAACCGCTGCCGATAAAGGCCATGATCGAATTGCACCAGGCCCGGGCGCAGTGTGCGTCCTGCCATGTCAAAATCGATCCGATCGGCTACGGGCTGGAAACCTTCGATGCGGTTGGGCTCTGGCGAGACAAAGCGATGGTGGGCAAAAATGAAGTGGCGATTGAAACCCGTGGAACGCTTCCCGATGGGCAGACCTATGCCAACTACGAAGCATTCAAATCCTTGTTACTGCAACACAAAGACAAACTGGCGGAGTCGCTCGTGGAAGGGATTGTCAGCTACGGGCTCGGCCGCAGCATCGAATTTTCAGATAAGCTTGAAATCGACCAAATGGTCGAGAGCTTGAAGCAAGACGGCTACCGGACGAAAACCCTTATTCATAGCCTGGTACAGAGTCCGTTATTTGCGACAAAATAGACAGGAGTCATCATGATAAAACAGCATTCACGGCGGAGTTTTCTTCTTTCCGGCAGCACGGCACTCGCGCTCCCCTGTCTGGAGAGTTTTTCAGTGAAAGCCGTAGCCACGCCTGTTGCGCCGGCGACGCGAATGATCTTTTGCGGCCTGGGCTACGGCTTTACCGAAGACAGCTTTTATCCGACTGAGCCAGGTCCCCTCAAAGAACTTACGGCAGGCATGTCCCCCTTGACCCGCCATAAGTCGGATATCACCATCATTAAGAACCTCACGAATGCCGGCGCAACCGATCCGCATGGCGGCAGCACCTCCTATCTCACGGGAGCCAACGTTCGCGGCACGCCGGGCAAGCGTTTTCACAACTCCATCTCCTGTGATCTCCTGGCCGGTGAATATCTGGGCAAAGACCAACGGTACAGCTCGCTTGTTTTGGCAAGCAAAGAGCAGAACCCCGGTGGTCACGGCGATGGTTTGTCCCTGGCGTGGAACAAGTCCGGTAAACCCGTCAGTGGTATTCGTGGGCCGGTCGAACTCTATGCCAGGCTCTTCGGACAGGCGGATGAAACCGCCGAGCAACGAGCATCGCGCCTGTTAAAAAAGCAGAGCATTCTCGATGCCGTCCTGTCTGATGCGAACGCGATCCAGAAGCGTGTCAGCCGTCTCGACAAAGATAAGCTTGAGGAATACTTCCAATCCATTCGCGAAATCGAAACGGGCTTGACCAGAGAAGCGGCCTGGGCTGAACGTCCCAAGCCCAAATCTAACCGCGAAGCCCCGGAAGAAGGGGTCGAAGGCGAGGCCGAAGTTCTGCTGAGCTACGAGCTCATCGCCCTGGCATTGCAGACGGGCCAGACCTCGATAGTTTCCTATCGTCAACCCGTGGCTTCGGTTATTAAAAGCATGGGGATGAACTACGACCCGCACGCACTCAGTCACTACGGAGGTTCTCCTACCCGGACTGAGGCTAACAGAATACGGGATAAGAAGTCTACGGAGATGCTGGCGAAGTTCATCGACATTCTGAAACGCACCAGAGAAGTCGACGGCTCATCCCTTTTTGACCACACAATTCTCAGCTGGGGGACGAATCTCCGTCAGGGACATATGATCAAAGACGTCCCCGCCATCATCGCCGGCCGAGGCGGTAAGGACATCATGCTCGGCCAACACATCGTCCTCCCTGAAGCGGATACGCCCCTGGCGAACCTCTGGCTCACGCTCCTTCAGCAGGCCGGCCTGCCTGTCAAGGAGTTCTCCAGCGCCAAGGGCATCCTCCCCGAACTCTTGAAGGCTTAGGGTCTGGAGGGGTTCGTTCTTGAGCCGGGGTCTATGATCCGCGTAAGGTCCTTTCATACCTCATTCGAAACAAGTACACTGTCCTCTCTACGCTGAAAGTATCCCTAAGGAGAATGCCCATGATCGTATCTCGTATAATCTTATCGACCTTCCTGTTGTTTGCTGCAACCAGTCATGCAGATCTACTCGGCCTTTACACCTTCGATGGCGGAAACACCCTGGACTCCAGTGGCAACGGGAACAACGGCTTCAACGAAACCGGCATGGGCTATTCGGCGGCCGGCTTCGAAGGCATGGCCGGTCAGTTTGGCGGATCCACCTTTTTTGACGTTCCCGTAGATCTGGATGCGGGCGCGGCTCCCCGCGCAACCATTGGGGCCTGGGTAAACGCCAGCGTTATTGGAAATCCTTCACGCCACGAAATCATCTCTACGGACAACGGAGGGTTTGACCGGGCACTGGCCATCGATTCACGGAACACCACAGGTGCTGAAGGCGGTGCGGCTAACTACTCCGCATTCAATGGGAACGCCGCTCTGCTAAACGGCAGTGCCGCATCGACCGCCGACGGGTTCGTATTCGTTGCCGCGGTTTACAACCAGTTTTCAAATACGACGCGTTTGCACGTGGGTAACCAAGTATTCACCGAACCCGGCGCCATGTCTCCAAGTCAGGTGTTCACCCGCGTAGGTGCGCACCCCAATGGGTCAGAAGGATTTAATGGATTGATCGACAACGCCTTCATGTTCGACCGGGCGTTGTCGGGAGGTGAAATCGACCGCATCCGCCTCAACGGGGCGGCAGAAATTCTTACCTTGGCCATCGACCCTGAACAAAACGGACGACTGTGGAGTGTCGATATCCATGCCGTGGGCGGAAGCATTAACGCCAACCCCACGCCCCCCACCAAAACCGGTGTAGAAGCGTATTACAACGAGGGGAACATTTGGAATGCGTTTGAAGTACCCGGCCACGATTCGTCAGCTATTAATCCTAGCCTCAATCTCGTTGATGGCGATGGTATTGCGAGCTCTGTGAATTTCACAATTAGCGGCACCATTTCCGGTTGGAGCACGAATGGGGGAGACCCGCTGCACGGCGACTATGCTTTTGTGAATGCAGGCGCTTCAGATGCTGAAGTCACCTGGGAGCTCTCCGGCCTTACGCCCGGCCACACCTACGAACTCATGCTGTACGGCGGTGCCGGACGCGCGGCTCCGATTACGGTCGATGTAAATGGCGATGGAAGCTTTCTAGATGACACCCTGGTCAGCGCCCCGGGCAGCAGCGGCGTGCTGGTCGAGGGCATTTCACCCGATGGTAGCGGCCGCATTATTGGCAACTTCACCCATACGGGTGCCGAGGCCAACTGGAGCGGGTTCCAACTGCGGGATACGACCGTCATCCCCGAACCAAGTACCGCTGCTCTATTGGTTTTGGGCTTCTGCCTGATTGTGGCACGCCGCTTCCGGAATTGCTAGACGCGGCATGTGCGAACCCTGTTTTTACGGGGCGAAGCGTTGGCTAAAGCGTCCGATAAACCAGAATTCCGCAAACCAGAATTACACAGTGTAAAAGTGGAAACAGCGGATTTCATTAAAGAATTCCGCACATTTTCTTGATCAGTCGACCAGGTAAACGCGCAGTTCGCGCAGGCCCGACAGGTCGCTCAGCCCTTGAAACGTACGCGCGTCGCTGACGTGATCGCGTCGTTTTTCAAAGCGATCTTCAATACAGGCGAGGCTTCCGATGGTCACCATTGCGTGCGAGCGGATGGGAAAGCCCGTATTCATGCAGCATTCTGATAGTTACTCTGTGTATTGGAAGCTTATTGGAAGTCATTGGAAGTCCTGTGTATTGGAAGTCCGGATGAATAGACAAAACGTCCAAAGGCTGGAGCTTTCGTCAAATGGAGCGAATCAAATGAAAAATTAGAATCGCAATCCTTACGGTATGCTGTAGTTTTTCGCGGATTAACGCAGGGGATAACAATTATGCACGAAATAATGACAATTGAAGAAGTTGCCGCATATGTACGCGTTTCAGAGCGTACGGTGTATGATTGGGCCCATAAAGGAGACCTCCCCGGCGGAAAGCTGGGTACCACCTGGCGTTTTAAGCGCGAGGATGTCGAAAACTGGGTCAATTCCCGGCTATCGAGTAAATCAACCACATCTGCAGTTCCGGTTGGTGTCACCAATAGCGCTACCCTGACCCCCGATCGGGTTGTTGTGCTGGAAGAAGCGGATAAGGATACGGTACTGCAAAAGCTGGTTGGTCTGCTTTCGACATCGTCCCTGGTTCATAAGCGCGCCGATCTGTTGAATGGAATTCTTGCCCGCGAAGAACTCATGAGTACAGGAATTGGCTTTGGTATCGGGGTGCCTCATGTGCGTATCGATTCGGTTTCAGATCTGGTGATGGCCGTTGCGGTCTGCAAGCGTCCGATTGCGGGCTATTCCGCACTCGATAACAAACCGGTGCACATTGTCTGCATGCTGGCGGCCCGTTCCGATCAGCATGCAAAATATATTCGAGCGCTCTCCTCCGTGAGTAGCCGACTCAAAGATGAAGCGACCCGCAATCTGATCATCGCTTCCGATGATCCGGTCTTCATTCATTCACAACTGGTTTCGGTGGAGTAAGCGAATGGACGATTTTCACCTCGGTGTTCTAGGCGTTCTGGGTATTTGTGTGGCCGGTGGGATTATCGGTGCATGGCTCTTCCAAAAACTTAAAATGCCGCAGGTGGTTGGTTATATCGTCATTGGCGTACTGCTAGGCGATACTGGTTTCGGCCTGTTGCACCCCGGCGATATTGCATCGCTCCAACCTTTTAATAACTTTGCACTAGGCCTGATTGGTTTTCTAGTTGGCGGGGAACTAAGCGGCGGAATTTTTAAGCAATACGGGAAGCAATTCACCTTCATTTTATTAGGTGAAGGTCTGGCCGCATTTTTTCTGGTTGGCATTACTTCAACGCTGATTGTCTATATGGTTTGCGACTCTTGGGTCACGGCTTTGGCGGCGGGTATTGTCTTCGGCGCGATTGCATCGGCCACTGATCCGGCCTCGACGATCGACGTGTTGTGGGAATACCGCTCCGCCGGCGTGTTAACTACAGCCATTGTGGCGATTGTTGCGCTCGACGATGCGCTGGCTATGACGCTCTACGGGCTTGGTACCAGCATTGCGACGATTCTAACCCAAAGCGGCGGCGATTCCATTGGAACCACGCTGATGCATACCGGCATTGAGTTGGGGGGAGCGATCCTCCTGGGTGTTGTCTGCGGGTTTGTGCTGGATGCCATGATGTCCTACCTGCCGCAAAGCGAAAAACGGATGGGGATGTCGATCGGTGTATTGCTTGTCTGCATTGGTCTCTCCGTTGCCTTTCACATGGATGTAATTCTGGCAACCATGGCCGTGGGGATCGTGTTGATCAACAAAGCGCCCCATCGTAGTAAAAAGCTGTTCGAAACGGTCCGGTCCTTTTCGACGCCCATCTACATTATCTTTTTCGTTCTCGTTGGCGCCCGTCTTTCGCTCGGGAACATGCCCTGGTGGATCTGGCTGCTCGTAGTTTGCTATGTGCTGATGCGCAGTATGGGTAAATGGGCCGGTGCTTATTGGGGCGCCAAGGTTTCCAAGGCCGAAAAATCGGTTCAGAACTATATGGGCATGGCGCTGTTTGCCCAGGGCGGGGTGGCCGTTGGTCTCTCCGTCGTGGCCAGCCATAACCTCCAGCACATCGAAGTAGTTGATGGTATGAGCCTCGGCGACATGATCATCTTTACGATCACCGCCACGACCTTCTGTGTGCAGCTCATTGGTCCGGCGTTTGCCAAACTGGCGATCACGAAAGCAGGGGAAGTGGGCCGGAATGTGACCGAAGAGGACATCATGGCCGAACTGAAAGTGACCGATGTGGTGGATACCGATATCATCCCGTTGCTCGAAGCCACGCCACTTGAAGTGGTTGTTCAACATTTTGCAGAACAGGACTTTTTTGTTTATCCCGTTGTTTCCCAGGACGGAAATATTATTGGCGTACTGACCTTCGACATGCTCAAGGAGATTCTGACCGACCGCGACACGTGGCAATGGCTGGTCGTGGGGGATGTGATGAATCCCGTTCGCCATCGTCTGTCTGGAGGAATGAATCTGGCAGAGGCTCTAAGCCAGATGCAAAACAATCAGGTAGAGGCCCTGCCAGTTGTAGAAAGCAGCGAAAATGAAAAACTGCTCGGCGTGCTGGATCTACGCGATGTCCGCCGAAAGGTTAATGCCGAACTCGTAATCCGTAAGACCATCGCCACCTAATGGACATCGAAAGGAATAAGGGAATAAGGGGTCAGGCCGTACATTGTAACATTATTCTTGACGATTTTTTGATCCATTGGCATCTTCCAAGCTATGCTTGGCCACGTAAAACCGTAACCGTCTTACGCCATAGCCCCGCACGGCATTGACGCCCAACGGACACATCCGCAGTTTTGGCGGATGAAAAGAAAAAGACACACTCAAAACCAGAATTACACAGTGTAAAAGTGGAAACAGCGGATTTCATTAAAGAATTCCGCACATTTTCTTGATCAGTCGACCACGTAAACGCGCAGTTCGTGCAGGCCCGACAGGTCGCTCAGCCCTTGAAACGTACGCGCGTCGCTGGCGTGATCGCGTCGTTTTCAAAGCGATCTTCAATACGGGCGAGGCTTCCGATGGTCACCATTGCAGGCGAGCGGATGGGGAAGCCCGTATTCATGCCGCATTTTGATAGTTACTCTGTGTATTGGAAGTCTGTAAGGGCTGGAAGAATCGGAAGAACGGAAGAATCGGCTCCCCGCGACGGAGATAGACCGTCCGTCTGTGCCCCTATTTTGTCCTTTGCACCATTCGCGGCCTCCTCTATGGTTCTCCCCTTATTTATATCTGAGTTTTAGAGGGACCCGCTTAATTATGAACGACGAACATGCTCTTACTATTTCATCTTTGCTCAATATCCCGTCGCGCCAGGTGACTGCTACCGCAGCCCTTCTGGCCGACGGCGGTACCGTTCCTTTTATCGCACGGTATAGAAAAGAACAGACCGGTCAGTTGGACGAAGTTCAGATTGCGGCTATTCGTGACGCGATGGAGCGTCTCGACGAATTGGACCGCCGCAAGAAAACCATTCTAAAATCACTTTCTGAACGCGACCTGCTTACCGGCGAACTGCGTCTGGCGGTCGAGGAGGCGAGCCATCTCACCGCGCTGGAAGATATCTATTTGCCCTATCGCCCCAAGCGACGAACCCGCGCCAGCATCGCACAGGAAAAGGGCCTGGAGCCCCTGGCGAAATCCATTTTTAGTCAGGCTTCCCATGCCGATCCTCTAAAGGAGGCTGAAGCGTATATAAATACCGAGCTGGATGTTCCCGGTACCGAGGAGGCGCTCGCCGGCGCCCGAGATATCATCGCCGAATGGACCAACGAAGATGCCGGCGCCCGCCGGGAAATTAGGCAGCTTGTCGAAAACCAAGCGGATGTGAAATCGTCCGTCCGAAAAGGCGCAGAGGAAAAAGGGGCCAAATATCGCGACTATTTTGACTGGGAGGAACCGGCTAAAAAAGCTGCCGGTCACCGCTTGCTCGCCATGTTCAGGGGAGAGAAGGAGGGTATCCTCGCCCTCAAGATTCGCCCGCCCGAGATCCAGGCGGTTGAACTGCTGCAAAAACGTTTTGTGAAATCATCCTCTCCCGCATCGAAGCAGGTTGAGTTGGCGGTAGAGGATGCCTACAAGCGCCTGACCGCCCCCTCGCTGGAAAGCGAATATCGCGCTCGGCTTCGAGAAAAATGCGATACCGAGGCCATCGGGGTGTTCGCCACGAATATGCGCGAACTGATGATGAGCGCCCCGCTGGGTCAGAAAACCACGCTGGCCCTCGATCCGGCCTATCGAACCGGCTGCAAAACGGTGTGCCTCGATAAGCAGGGGAAACTTTTAATCAATACCGTCGTACATATTACCTCGAGTGAGCGGCAGGCAAAAGATGCCGCGCAAATGCTGGTTAAACTCTGTAAGAAATTCAACGTGGAAGCGATTGCCATCGGCAATGGAACGGCCAGCCGCGAGACGGAAGCGTTTGTTAAGGCGCTGCCCATCTCCGATAAAATCCAGGTGGTGGTGGTGAACGAAAGCGGGGCTTCCGTTTATTCCGCCTCCGAGGTCGCTCGCGAGGAATTTCCGAATGAAGACATTACCGTTCGGGGCGCTGTTTCCATCGGTCGCCGGCTGATGGATCCATTATCGGAGCTGGTCAAAATCGATCCAAAAGCCATTGGCGTGGGGCAATATCAGCATGATGTCGATCAGACAAAACTCAAGAAATCGCTCGATGACGTGGTGATGAGCTGTGTGAATCATGTGGGCGTCGAGGTCAACACGGCGAGCAAAGAGCTGCTTTCCTACGTGTCCGGATTGGGTCCGTCGATCGCGGGAAAGATCGTTGAGCACCGTGACCAGCATGGACCATTTAAAAGCCGGGCCCAGCTGAAGAAGGTGCCGCGACTGGGTTCCAAAGCCTTTGAGCAGGCGGCAGGTTTTCTGCGCATTCGGGAAGCGAAGAACCCGCTCGACGGAAGCGCCGTTCATCCGGAACGTTACAAGCTCGTGGATCAAATGGCCAAAGATCTCAACTGTACGGTGAAGGATTTGATGAGTGACGAATGTTCGAGGCAGAAGATCAATCTGGAACAGTATGCCACGGATGAGGTCGGCATGCCGACCCTGCGGGATATTATGGACGAGCTCGCCAAGCCGGGTAGAGATCCGCGTGAAAAATTTGAAACGTTCTCCTTCGATGAAGCGGTTCACACCATCAAGGATGTGAAAGTCGGTATGCAACTTCCCGGCATCATCACCAATGTCACCAATTTCGGTGCGTTCGTGGATGTCGGTGCGCACCAGGATGGCCTGGTGCATATCAGTGAGCTGGCCGACCAGTTTGTGAAAGATCCTGCCGATGTGGTGAAGACAAGCCAGAAGGTAGTGGTCACCGTTATGGAGGTGGACCTCGAACGCAGTCGTATAGCGCTCTCAATGAAAGCGCAGCCGGGCAGCAGTCCCGTTCCAGATAGATCCGAAAAACCGCAGGAGAAAAAAGCTCGTTCCTCAGCGGCCAAGCCGCAAGGGTTTGCAAACAATCCGTTTGGTAAACTCTAGTGTCGTTTTCCGTCATTCGTTTAACGGATGGGTTTTTGGCCGGCCATTCTACTGACGGATGAAGGCCCGCCGCCATAGAAAAATCGTACCGCGAACCCGGCTTGTGTGAGTTGCGGTCGAGCCCCCCTACGTCTTCTCGCCTTGCTGCTTCCGCGTTCTAAACGCTGAATGCCGTCGAAAAACTGACTCGCGTCATACGTGCGTTTGGCCAGAGGAGGTCAGCGCAATTTAACCCCGACTCGATAGTGCCACGGGGCGTCACCGATCAACCGCGTATCTGGAAGGGTGGTCACCGCGTTGGTCCCGGGAACGTTCATCTCCAACGCCTGCCAATTCGGCGGACGCAGATGGCTGGAGTAGTACAGGCTATAGATTCGGTTGGACGAGGCGCTAAATGAAATCCGGCATGGTCACCGCTGCGCCTAATCCAAAATGCGATTCAAGCACAATGCGATCCGTCTCCGATCGCGCCCGTGTCACCGCCAGACCAGTTGGTGTTGATGCTGTACTGCAGCGCATGGCGATACTCATGAAGAATCACATCGCCGTCTTCTGAATCGTCCACCCCACCATGGCCAAAAACGATCTGATTGGGCGGTATGAACGTCTTGCTCGCTGCGTGAGCTGGCTGGTTTAAATATTACACCGCGCGTGTTTATTTATAACCCGCTGGTTGTGACGGTTCTGATGGTTACTCTTTGCGATATTTTGGGTTCAAAGCAGTCGACGAAAAGCACGCTACGCTGATGAAAAAATTCACAGCGACACGGTCCAGCCCTAAATAAAGTAACGATGCGCAACATCCGAAAGCAGGTCTTCCACGAGTTTTCCGTTAACCGAATGAGCCGTGAAAAATCCACCCGTTATCCGGACACACTAAAGTGTGAACTCCAAGGTCCTGCGCCCCTCAACAAAGTTGGGACGATGACTAATCGTCGACGAAGGGATTGATAATCTCCAAGCCAGCGATCGTGCGACCATGCTGAAGATTTTCCGAATACAGACGGGAGGCTCCCGCATGGATGGCTGAGGCGACCACAAGGCTGTCGTAATATCGATACTGGGTCTGTT
>JBLIND010000119.1:0-16003 GCA_047639095.1 Candidatus Omnitrophota bacterium
AACAGGAATGTAACGGACCCGGTTTTCGCATCGCCCGCGAAAGGTTCCACGCCCGTTCAAACCGACTTTTCCAGTTGCTATAAAGACGAAACGTGCTACTTATTCCTCGGATTTTATGCTGCGGCAAATGTCGCTGAACCGGAGTTTACGCATGTTAAAAAAATACGTTACCACCCTCGTCACTCTCACCTGCCTTGGTGCTGGCCTGCAAACCACTCACGCCGAAGGCGATCTCTTCGAGCGTGCACCTTGGAACGCCACCATCAGCATCGGCGAAGTAAATTTTGAAGGGGATGAAGAAGTAGAAGATGGCGGATTGATCGCCTTACGCCTCGGCTACAATTTCAGTGCACGATGGGCCCTTGAGGGAAATCTCGAGATTATGCCCAGCCTCAAAGCGCGCTCGGGATTAAACCCGAATCGAAATCGCCTCGGAGGCGTCGTCGGTACGACCCCAAGCGTATCGGAAACCTGGGCTTCACGCATCGCACTGGAGACCTTATTCCACCTGCGGAGTATTGATAACCTGCGTTTTGACCCTTACCTCGCGGCAGGGGTTGGCTTGATTCACTTTGACGAGGAGGTCGATTCCGGCTCGGATGAGTTTCTGATTACCGGCGGAGGCGGCATCATGTATCACTTCAACGATGCTTGGGCATTGCGCGGAGATGTTCACAGCGTCCTCGTAGGTGGTGACACCGAAGCCAACCTCGTTTACAGCGTGGGCGTAAACTACCGCTGGGGCACGGGGGTTCCCACCATTCTCCAAGTAACCGGCACCGGCATTGTGGATAGCGATGGCGACGGCCTGACCGATGATCGCGAAGCTCAACTGGGTACCGACCCACTGAATCCCGATACCGATGGTGACGGACTCAAGGACGGTGAAGAAGTCGATGTATACGGAACCGACCCCCTGAATCCCGACACCGACGGTGACGGACTCAAAGATGGTGCCGAAGTCCACACCCACAAGACCGACCCCCTGAATCCCGACACCGATGGCGACGGACTCAAGGACGGCGAAGAAGTCTTAACGTACAAGACCGACCCCTTGAACCCCGACACCGATGGTGATGGACTCAAGGACGGCGAAGAAGTCTTAACGTACAAGACCGACCCCCTGAATCCCGACACCGATGGCGACGGACTCAAGGACGGCGCGGAAGTGCTCACGTACAAGACCGACCCACTGAACCCGGATACCGATCTCGACCTCCTGAAGGATGGCGCGGAAGTGTTTACGTATAAAACCGACCCGCTGGATCAGGATACGGATGATGGTGGGGTCTACGACGGTCATGAAGTGATCGAGGACCACACCGATCCGCTGGATGGCAGTGACGACCTGATTAAACATGAGCTGCTGATCGAATTTGATTACAACAAGGCCACCATCCGCAATGCGGACTACGAAGAGTTGGCTTTGATCATCCGCACCATGCAACGCGACCCGGGTGCCGTGCTGAAAATTGAAGGACATGCCGACAAGCGTGCGAAATCCAAACGCGACTACAACCTGAAGCTGTCTGCAGACCGTGCCGAGTCGGTGAAGAAATACATCATGACCGACGGCGGCATCGCGAGCGCACGGATGACCACCAAGGGCTTTGGTTTTGACCGGCCCACGGTCCCGAACGACACCGAAGAAAACATGCAGCGGAATCGACGGGTTGAAGTGTACATCAAGAAGAGTCAGTAATGCGGGCTCAGAAAAATTGCACCCTAAAGGCGTCTGCAAAGGCGCCTTTTTGGTTGAGCACACCGTTACCCGGCCAATCGCGCCCAGGGCTTTCCATCGCTGCAGAGTTCTGAGCCGCAAGATGCGCCATCTTTCAGACCCATATAAGTCAGGACGAAAAGCGATCCAGGCGTATGCCCGTTTGCAGGTGCACAGAGGCTCAAGCATGTATCGACAGAGCGGATGCGGCTGATGAAGCTCCTGATCTACAACATTCGATATGGCACCGGGGGTAAAAAGCCCCTGTTCCCCTGGAGCGGATACCTGGGAAGAACCCATCAGAACCTCGCCGAAATCACGGAGTTCATCCGGCCGATCGAGCCGGATATCATCGGGCTGATCGAGGTGGACTCCGGGTCCTATCGCGCCAGCAAACTAAACCAGGCGCAGACCATTGCCCAGGAGCTCGGCCATTATCATACTTACCGTTCTAAATATCTGGAGGGCGCCCGCCTACCTAAATTGATGCCGCTGATGAACAATCAGGGGAATGCGTTCATCACCCGGGACACCATCACGAATGAGCGATTTCACTACTTCGAGAAGGGGGTAAAACGCCTGGTAATCGAATTGGAGATGGATAACGTGATCGTCTTCCTGGTGCACCTGGCCTTGAGTCACCGCGTTCGCCATCATCAACTGCGCGACCTTTACAAGCTGGTCAAGGAAACCAAGAAGCCTCACATCGTCGCTGGCGATTTTAATATGCTCTGGGGCGAACACGAAATTGAGCTGTTTCTCGCGGCCACGGGTTTGGAAAGTGCAAACGTGGAGAACACCCCCTCCTTCCCCAGCTGGGCGCCCAGCCGACACCTCGACTTCATTCTCTACAGTAAGGGGATTGCGATGAATCACTTCGAAATCCCCACGGTCACCCTGTCGGACCACCTCCCCCTGCTCTGCGACTTTACCGTTACGGGCTCCTGACCCTTCGCCACCTCAGACCGGCTTCAAGATGCGCACATCGCCATCGCGTCGGGTTACCCCGACCTCATCCAGGTATTCCAGCAGCGGCATGGCAACTCGCCGGGTGGTCTCCAGGGCCTTCCGTAAATCGCTCGCGGTGGCGGGACCATTGGACGCGATAAACTGGCTTATGCGATCGGACGCACTCGCCACTGCGGTACGCATGATGCATACATCCTGTCCGAGGTCGACCACCTCGCCGATATCGATCAGGAATTGCAGGGCCTTCCTGGCATGGTCATCCGGACTCAAATCTTTGCGCGAGGGCGGCTCCAGCGGTTTCTCACCCAGGGCCGACCGGATCTGTTCCGCGGCGCGCTCCAGCTCCGGAGGCAAGTTGGGATTGTGAGATTCCCGACGAATAACCGGCCCAACTTGAACAAACCCTTCGCTACAGAGGCGCTTCAACACAATGGGCAGGAGATGCTCAGGGATGTCCAACTGCTGGAGCAGAACCGTCTTCAATCCCGCTAACTCGGGGTGGTTCGCGTGATGGGTATCAATCCGCTCGGCCACCTTCCGCTTCAAGTCCTGCCAGTATGCAGGATCGAAAACCATGCCCGATTCCGTGATGAGTCCAAGCTGCTCACGCACCTCGTCGATCGCCGCTTTGCTGAACAGGGACTGGCTGAGGAGCCGGGGGGCGGATACCGCCTTATGGAAGGCGAGTTCCGCCTGCAGGCGAAGCGCAAGGTCTTCTGCCGAGGCGGCACATGCCTCAAGGTAGGCCCGATTGCCCACATCGCGATACCGCTTTTTGGAGGCGTGAGGGTCGAGCATGATGCCGCCGGCCAACGTGAACTGCTCGGGCCAATCGCGGACGATAAAGTGGTCGCCCGAAAAGGAAAAGCAGGGGTCGTCAAAACGCAATTGGGCGACGCCGGACTGCCCAGGTAAAATCTCTTTATCTTCGAGCAGGAATACCCGTGCAGGGAGGTTGCTGCTGCCGTGATGCACGCGGACGCGGGCGCCATGGCGGATCGGCTGCAAAGCCCCCTTTGCCATGAGGTGTTCACGATTGGTCCGAAACAGAAAAGTGCCCATCACGCGGGAAGGTTCACCCAGCTCGGGCAGAGTGATGACATGCCCCCGCTTGATACCGCTACGCTGCTTGCCGGCAATCTCAATATCGCGCAAGTTGAGCGCGGTTCGCGTCCCCGCCCCACTGACCTCCACTTGTTCGTTGTGATTTTGCAGGCTGCGAATGCGCGAAGCCGTTCGTTCCGGATAGACCACGACCTCCTGATCCTTCTGCAGGCTGCCACCCGTGAGGGTTCCGGTGACCACGGTGCCCAAGCCCTGCCGGGAAAATGCCCGGTCGACATACAGCCGTGGCTTCCCTATATCCCGCTGCTGCGGCATGCCCATCAGCTGCTCCTTGAGTAACTGTTTGAGTTCCGGAATGCCCTCCCCGCTGAGGGCGGCCGTTTTGATCGAGGGAGCATCTTCGTAGGGCGTCCCTGCCAACTGTTCGCACACTTCTTCCAGCGCCAGGTCCGCGAGCTCGCCGGCGAGGTCGGCCTTCGTCAGCACAACGATCAACTGCTTGACGCCCAGATATTGGAGGATCTGTAAATGCTCTTCGGTTTGCGGCATCCATCCGTCATCCGAAGCCACGATCAACAGGGCGAGATCGATGGATCCAATGCCCGCAATCATGTTCTTAACGAAATCTTCATGGCCCGGGACATCGATCAAGGCCAGGTGAAGGTCATCCAGATCCACGTGTGCAAAGCCAAGGTCAATGGTCATGCCTCGACTCTTTTCCTCTGGCAGGCGATCCGGGTCGATCCCACTCAGCGCATTGACCAGAGCGCTTTTTCCATGGTCAACATGACCCGCCGTAGCAACGATGTAATGACCGCTCATGTGTTAGGACGATTCACACGCAAAGAGATCCGTCAGTTGTTGGATCAGGACCGCGTCCTGCCCGGGAAAGATCGTTCGCAGATCGAGTTTAAAACAATTGCTCTCCACATAGCCGATGATTGCCGGGCTGTTTTCTCGCAGGCGATCACCGATCGCCGCAGCTTTCATTCCTGCGATAACGAGCTCGAGCGTGACCGAGGGAATCTCGGCTGAAGGTACGGCACCTCCGCCTATTTTCGACATCCCATGACCCAGGCGGAGCCCCTCGGATGCCACCGCCTCCTGAATGCGAACCGCGCGTTCCTGCAGCGTCTCCAGGGGGAGACTCATCAGGGCGAGCACCGGGGTCTTCTCATCGGCGTCGCCTGAGAGGTAGGCATCAACCGTGGCTTGAAGGGTGGCCAGAATCAGCTTATCGCAGCGCAAGGCTCTAAAAAAGGGGTTTTTCTTTACCGCAGCAACCAGGTCCTTACGGCCGGAGATAATGCCGGCTTGAGGGCCACCGAGCAGTTTATCCCCGCTCATACACATGAGGTGACACCCTTGCTTAAGAACTTCCTGAGCGGTCGGCTCGTGTGCGATCGGCGCACGTTTCTCGAGGGGTACCAGGGCGCCGCTACCCAGGTCTTCGGCAAAAGGGATTCCGTGCGCATCCGCAAGCCGGGCCAATTCGCCCGTCGTGGGAGCAGCCACAAAACCCGTCATATCAAAGTTGCTCCGGTGCACTTTCAGCAACAAGCCGGTGTCCGGACCGATGGCATTTGCATAATCTTCCAGACTGGTGCGGTTCGTGGCGCCCACTTCCTTCAAGCGAGCACCGCTGCTTTCAAGAATATCGGGAATCCGGAATCCGCCACCGATCTGAACCAGCTCACCGCGCGAGACGATGACCTCCTTCCCCAGGGCGAAGGTTTTCAGGATGAGCACTAAAGCGGCGGCGCAATTATTCACCACGGTTGCGGCGTCCCCTCCGGTCACCTGCGCCAACGCGCCCTCGAGATAGACGACGCGCCCTCCGCGCTTGCCCGTGTTCAGATCGAACTCGAGGTTATTATACTGATGAGCAATTTCTGCCAGGGCGGCACATTGATCCACGCCGAGGGGCGCACGCCCCAGGTTGGTGTGATTAATGATGCCCGTCCCATTGATCACGGTCTGCAGACGCGTCCGGGCAATGCGATTCAGGGAGGCCGCTACCCGGGCGAGGATATCCTCGTAAGCGGGGATCGTCGCCTCCGCTCGGATCGTATCCAGGCAGCTGCGGACGACCCGGGTGACGACAGGCTGAGGCAAACGCGTCTCTGACAAGTCGCCCAGGAGCCGGTCGACCCCTGGAATAGACCGCAGATCACTCACGCATCAAGACTCTGTTGGAGCTTTCGGTTGCTTGATCCGCTGATCGATGGCCGCGCCGACAAAATCGCGGAACAAGGGATGCGGAGCGAACGGCTGGGACTTGAATTCCGGATGGAACTGAGTCGCCACAAACCAGGGATGGTCCTTGATTTCCACAATCTCAACCAGCTCGCCATCCGGAGTGGTTCCGGCCAGCACGAGGCCTGCCTGCTCGAGTTGCTCGCGATAGTTGTTATTAAATTCATACCGATGCCGATGCCGTTCACGAATATCCACGTAACCATAACTCGTATGAGTCTTGGTTCCCTCTACGAGCTTACAATCCCAGGCACCTAAGCGCATGGTCGCCCCCAGATCTTTCACATCTTTCTGCTCTTCCATCAGGCAGATGACGGGATGCTCACAGCCGGGATCGATTTCCGTGGAATTTGCAAGGTTGAGATTGCAGACGTTGCGGGCGAACTCGATGACCGCGCTCTGCATGCCCAAACAGATGCCAAAATAGGGGATCTTGTGGGTTCGTGCGTACTCGATCGCTTTGATTTTCCCTTCCAGACCGCGACCGCCGAAGCCGCCCGGCACCAGGACTCCATCTACCGACTCCAAAGCCGCCAGCTTGCCTTCTTCAACATCTTCCGAGGCGATGCGAATCAACTCCAGCTTGTGGCGATGCGCAAGAGCGCCGTGATCCAGCGCTTCATAAATCGATTTGTAGGCGTCCTGCAGCTCCTGATACTTGCCAACCACCCCGATGCGCACGTCACCTTTGGGGTAATTTACCGCATCGATTACATCGCGCCAGGGCTGGAGTTTTGCCGGAGGACAGGCGAGGCGGAATTTCACCAGGATGATTTCATCCAGGCCCTGATCAGAAAGCGTCAGAGGAACTTCATAAATCGTCTTCTCGACGTCCTGCTCTTCAATCACACAGTTGATCGGCACGTTGCAGAACATCGAAACCTTGTGGAACACTTCGTCACTCAAAGGTACTTCGGCCCGACAGATCACGACATCGGGCTGGATCCCGATTTCACGCAACTTGGCCACGCTCTGCTGGGTCGGCTTGGTTTTCACCTCACCCGCGGCCTTAATATAAGGCACATAGGTCAGATGAATATAGGCGATGTTGTCCCGGCCTTCTTCCAACCCGATCTCACGAATCGCCTCGAGAAAAATCAGGCCTTCAATATCGCCGACGGTTCCACCGATTTCACACAGGATCACATCGACCCCCGGTTCATCCAAGGAACGGATCCGCTTTTTGATCTCGTTTGAGATGTGGGGAATCATCTGGACGGTCTTGCCGAGGTACTCGCCCTTACGCTCTTTCTGCAGCACATCCCAATAGATGCGCCCGGCGGTCACGTTGCTTTTCTGCGAAGTTGGCTGACCGGTAAAACGCTCGTAGTGACCGAGGTCCAGATCGGTCTCCGCGCCATCGTCGGTTACATAAACCTCACCGTGCTGATAGGGATTCATGGTTCCCGGATCCACGTTCAAGTAGGGATCCAGCTTCATCATTCGAATGGTTAATCCTCGACTGCGTAGCAGTGAGCCAATCGCGGCAGCAGTGATGCCCTTCCCCAAAGAAGAAACCACGCCCCCAGTAATAAACAAATATTTCGCCATGTTGTATGTCTTGTTTTGTGGGTTTTTGTCCTTGGGATTATAACCCTATGGGGAGCCCAATTCTTTACGAGGCTTAAATCCTATTTTTTTAAAAGAACCGCCATATAACTAGAAATTTCGCGATCAAGCTTGACCAAAGTCTCGTGAAAATTGGAGGTTGAAACATGCGAAAGTGGAATTGAATTGGGTAGGAAAGATGGGGCATTCGAAAAGGATCATATACGTAAGTACAACCCGCGGGGCGATTGGTCGGGGTGACGTGGAACATCTCACCAACTGGAGTCCGGACGACGTTTCAGGGAACGTTATTCTGTACGACGGGAAAAACCTCATCCAGGCCTTGCAGGGCGATCCGACCCGCACCCGAGCGCGTTTCGACCGCATCGCAGCAGATCCCCGGCACTTCAACGTTTGCCTTCTGACAGAACAGGAGGTCAGTCCGGAAGACTCCCTGGGGGCCGATTTACTCTATTTGATCAATACGGATGGCATCAACAAAACGACGGTTAGCCGAAAATATCTGATGCTGCTGATCAAAATGCTGAAGGGTCAACCGTCCTCAGACGGTGGAACGTTGATGGATGTGCTGAGTGGTTTTCTCGAAAACAAGTAGCAGCCACTCCGGAAATTCAGATCAACCCGACATCAACCCGACATCAACCCGACATCAACCCGACATCAACCCGACATCAAGCTGTCTGGAAGCCCCTCGACGAACGCACGTATTTCATCCCGCACCCTTCGGTAACACCCCCACACTTCCTCTTCGCTCTCCGCAGTCTCCGCAAGCTTCGGCGGGTCATCAAAACTCCGACAGATCACGCGACCGCCTCCCGGAAACGAGGGGCAACATTCAGCCGCATGGGTACAGACAGTTACCACGACATCAAAGGTGGGTTCGCCCAGGCTGTCCAGGGCTTTGGACGTCTGTTGCGCAATATCCACGCCGGATTCCTTCATCACCTGGACCGCATGCGGGTTCATCCCCTGCGCCTTCACCCCGGCGGAATAGACGTCGAATACATCCCCCTTGAGATGGCGCGTCCAGCCTTCAGCCATTTGGCTTCGACAGGAATTACCCGTACAGAGATAGAGGATTCGCTGCTTCATTTGGATTCCTGATTGCGGGCATAAAAAGATGCGGGCCGGGCCTGGCTCAAGTCTTCAAGCGTTACCTGCTCCCAGCCGGGGAGGTGGATGAAATGTAGCAACAGGACAGCGCAGGCCACGGCATCATAATAGGCATCATGCGGCTCAAGACCGGGACAGCGGGTTTCAATTTGTGGCGCTAAAGCCAGACGCGTCACCAGGTCCTCCAGGCTGTGTGAAGACCACTCCGGATAGACAAAGCGAGCAAGCTTCAGGGTGTCGATCCATGGTCCAATCGCATGCATCGGGGCCGTCTGGCGAACGAACTTCTGCTCGGTGCCCACGTTATGCGCGACCATAGGCCGGTCGAGCCACCATTCCTTCAATTCCGGCCAGAGGCTGAGCAAGGCCGGTGCCTGTTTGAGCTCCGCACGAAGCTGATGATGTTTTCCGGGAGCATAAGGGTTAAAGGGGCGATCCCCCACGTGGAGCAAACGGTTGAACGTACGGTCCGAATCAATCGCCCCCGCGCGGATGGTCGCCATGCCCAATTGCCAGGCTTCCGTGGGATAGCCCTCAACGCTACCGGTGGTTTCAAAATCGAGTATGGTAAATTCAGCCTCGCGAGCGAGCATCAAAAAAGACCCAATTGCTCGGACTGCTGAGCGACCTGGGGCAGGCGCAACTCCTTCATTTCGCTCAATTGCAGCAGGTCATGGATGGCCGTCGGGTGATGCCCGGCTTCGAGTACCTGGATAATTTTCCCGAAGACCATTCCGCAATACGCCGCATCGGCTTCGGCGCGATGAAAGACCGTACTGGGAAAATTGAAGTGAAGGATCAGCGTTTCCAACTTGTAGTTGGGCAATCCGCGAATCACCGTTTTGGCCAGATTGAAGCTGTCGAGGATGACGCCGGTCGGCGCCTTGCCCTTGTGCTTTTTAATCGCCGTCTCCAGAAACTTGAAATCAAACCGGGCGTTGTGGGCGACCATCGGCAAATCACCACAGAAGTCGGCAAAGGGTCCAAATACTTCTTTGATGCCCTTCGCATCCTGTACCATCTCATCGGAAATGCCATGGACCATTTCTGCATCCAGTGGAATCGAGCGCCCGGGATTCACCAGGGTCACAAAGGTGTCAACCGGCTCGAAACAGGAGAATTTAACCGCGCCAATTTCAAGAATCTCATCCGTCTCCGAATCAATTCCGGTCGTCTCCAGATCAAATGCAACAAAGTCCATGCGGCTATGGGTACTGGATTCACCCGCTGACTTCAAGTGGATTGCGGGTCCTCCTTCCAGAATAGGCTACAGAAACTCGCCGCCATCCAATGGAAGCACCGCCCCGGTTACAAAATCGCTTTCCAGCAACTGAATGACGTGCTCCGCAACGATTTCTGCAGATCCACTACGGGCAAGCGGCACCCGCTCCTGGGCGATGCGCTCCAGATGAGACGCAGGCTTTCCGGGGGGCGGTAAAATGGCTCCCAGCGCCAAGGCATTCACCTGAATCCGTGGGGCCAGATCCATGGCCAGATTCCGGGTCATATCGGCAAGGGCGGATTTGGTCAGACGATAGGCGGAATGATCCCGCTCGGGCCGATTGATCCGCGCATCGGTAATATTCACGATGTGTCCACGCTGCGCTTCTGGAAGTTGAGCGGCAAAAGCCTGGCAAAGGAAATAAGGGGCACGCAGGTTAATGGCAAACTGCTGCTCCCACATCGCCAGGGTGGTCTCGGACAAGGTCCCATCCAGAAAAATGGCCGCACTGTTGACCAGGATATCCAAGGAGCCCATTTCTGCGACGACCTGGGGGACGAGGGCGGACACCGCATCTGCGGAAGTCAGATCAGCAGCGATCAACACCGCACGCCGGCCCAGACCCTCAACATCCGCCTGGGTTTGCCGGGCGCCATCCGCCGAACGACCGTAGTGTATGCATACATCGCACCCGGAGCGGGCGAGGGCGAGGGCGATCGCCCGCCCCACGCGAACGCCGCCACCCGTAACCAAGGCGCGTTTATCTGTTAATGACATGCACAGGTACTAGCACAATCTCCGCCCGTGAAAAACAGGGAAAGAGTTTCCGCAACTCGGCTAAATGCGTATAGTAGGTAAGCCTATGCACGCTCGTTTTTCAAAGGTCCTCCCGGGCATTCTCCTCACAGCCTGGCTTTGCAGCTGCCAGGCCCCCACCACCCCAACGACGCGAAGATTCGCCAACACCGCATCCATCCCCGTACCCGCCGAAGTCACCGCGCTAACCACACAGGCATCCGGGGAGATCGCCAACGGAAACCCTGCGGCCGCGCGGAAACGCATCCATGAAGCGGTCTTTCGGATGGGTAAAAAGAAACACCTCATTGATACGCAAGCGATCCGCAGCCTGAATCAACTGGTGGACGTGTTGCGGGAGATCAGTCCGGCACTGGACCAGCCCTACGCCGACAATCAGGTGATCGGTGAACTCGAACGACTCTACGGTCGTTTGAGTGGGGCCACGCGAAAGGGAACCTATTCAAATCGCATTTTCCTCTTGATGAAACTGGCCAACGGATACGAGGCAGAAGGCGATTTTCCCAGCACCCTGGAAACGCATCTCCTCGCCTATTCCATGGCCAACAGAAAGCCCGCGGGAGAAGGCGATCTGGAAGAGTACCGGGCCTGGGGCGCCCTGCTGGTTGGCAAAGCCTACCTGAGAATGCAGGAGACGCAAAAAGCGCGGCGACACATGCTCATGGCGATGGAAATATTCCGGAAACGGGGTCAGCCCTCGCATGCGGCATTTGCCCGGGCCCAGCTGGCGCGCATCATGTCTCTGGCCGATGCGCATGATCAGGCAATCGAACAGGCCCTGGAGGCCCAACGTGAGTACCAACGCCTGCTGGTCGAGGATCGTGACCGCTATTACCCTGAATACGGTCGCATCCTGCAGGTCCTCGGCACGATCTACCGCAGAATGGAAGGTTTCAAGCAAGCCATAGCGGTATGGGAACAGGCGCTGACGATCAGCAACGAGAACCGGGCACAAAGCCTTCCGGATTCACTGGAGGAACGCATCGCGCTGCTCGCCGGTCTGGGGCTATGCTACGAAGAAATGGACAACCAGGTTTCTGCCGACTGGGCCTATGGGATGCTCTACGAAGAATGCATTCAACTGCCGGACCCGCCGCCCTTGTTCTGGTCGTTTAACCTGGGTGAAATTCTGGCAAAAATGGCGCGGCGCTATTCCTATCAGGGGGCCTTTCCGCAAGCGGCCAATGCCTATCATTTGGCGGTCACCGTCTACGAAAGCGTCCCCAGCAAAACCTTCCTCGGCAAAAACGCGCGCATCGCCAGCGCGCAATACGGTCGCGGCGTCGCGCTTTATCAATCCGACCAATTTGCTGAAGCGGAAGTCGCCCTCGTCGACAGCGTCACCCGCCTGCACAAACTGGTCCGCGCCCTGCCGCCCGAAAAACAAAACGGCCTTGCCCAACTTTCGCTGGGCGTCGCCCTGGCAGAGCTCGGTCAGACCCTGACTTCGATGGATCGCTACCGGGAGTCTGCAGCCGTCCTGAAACAGGCGATCAACCTCCTTGAAAACCTGGCCGAAACAGAACCGTCTACGGTGCGCGAATATATTTACGCCCTTTCCATCCGAGCGAAGATGTATGAGGCAACGGAACGCTATCGTCTGGCCTCTGAAGACGTGGAGCACTGCGTGGAAATTTATGCGAGCCTTCCCGGTGAGCTTGCCGACCAAGCCGAAGCGTTGGCCGGGATGGTTTACCTCCAAAGCGCCCTGCTCGCCCGCAACTTAACCGGGCGCACCGCAGGCAATTCGCAGGTTGTACGACAACGGATCAAGCTGGGCCTGGAAATCGCCCAACGCCATCCGGATGCCCCCTACATCAAAAAATACATCCAGCAACTGGGACTGACTCTTCCCGAACCCGTCCCGCAGCCTGATGAAAAGGCGAGGGGCGGCTTCACCCCTCCGATAGACCTGCCAGACCCGGCCAGATAGCGCTTATATTTTATCGATCGGCCACTCCATCCCGGCCGAACATCCGCCGTCAACGAACAGGGTCTGTCCGGTCATGAACGCAGAGGCGTCGGAAGCGAGAAAGAGCGCCGTACCCACCAGATCCTCCGGGCGTCCCAGGCGCCGCATCGGGGTATGGGCCAGGCCCCAATCCAGCATGATGGGATTCGCCCAGGCTTTCTCGGTCAGGGCGGTAAGGATAAAACCCGGGGCGAGCGCATTGACCCGCACGCCTGCCGGGCCCCACTCGAGGGCGAGGGCACGGGTCATGTGCACCAGGCCCGCCTTACTCATGGCGTAGGCAATCACCTGATTGAGCGGACGATCATTGTTTAATGATGCGATGTTAATCTGACACCCCTGCCCCCGTTCGACCATGTGTCGGCCCACCGCCTGCGACATGCGCCAGGCACCGCGCAGGTTGATATCCATGACGTAATCATAATCCTCATCGGTGAGCTCCAGGGCGGGCTTGCGCCGATTCACGCCCGCATCGTTCACCAAGGTGTCGATGTGCCCGAAACGATCGAGCACATCAGCCACCAGGTTCGTAACCGCCTCGCCATCGGCCACATCACAGGGCATGGCATGCGCACCGATCTCCTTCGCGGTCGCGCTCAACACCTCCACATTTCGACTGCTGATGATCACCCGGGCTCCGCGGTCTGCAAAACCTTTGGCAATCGCCTTGCCAATGCCCCGACTCCCCCCGGTCACCAGGACCACCTGGTCTCGAACAGAAAATAACTCATCTTTCATTCAGCTTAACTCCACGTGGTTCTTGCGGCTTCGTTACCGGCCTGCTAGATACCCCGCTATGAAGAAATGGTCACGGTCTACCTTGTTTTTTTCCCGCCCCTTCCACTGCGCCGCCTGCCTGGCACTTCCCCTCCTCCTATTGACCACCAGTTGTGTGAACATGAACGTATCTCTATTCGGTCCGAAACGGGGTCCGCTGGAAGAAGAGCGCATAAAAGGAGCAGGGGGCAAGCGCTTCACTCAGGATAAAATCCTGATCATCGACCTGGTTGGCGTGGTGGCCAGCTTTGGCCAGAAATCGATGTTGGTCACCCTGAAGGATCGGCTGCAAAAGGCGGAACAGGACAAGCAGGTCAAGGGGGTCGTATTACGCATCAACTCTCCCGGGGGCGGCGTCACCGCCTCTGACGTCATTTACCACGAGCTCCTCTCGTTCAAGGAACGGATGAAGAAAGAGCGTGGCACCTTCCCGGTCATCGCGATCATGGAAGACATCGCGGCATCGGGTGGGGTCTATATCGCCATGGCCGCAGATGAAATCTACGCCTTACCCACCACGACCACGGGAAGCATTGGCGTCATCGCTGCCTGGCCCAAATGGAAAGGTCTCACCGAAAAACTCGGTTTGGAAATGAACGTGATTAAATCCGCGGATAAAAAAGATATCGGGTCGCCCTGGCGGGATCTGACTGCCGCCGAACAGGTCATCTTTCAGGACATGATCGATCACCTGTATCAGCGTTTCCTGGACATTATTGTCACCTCGCGTGAATCCAAAGGCCTGGATCGGGAGGCCCTGATCGCGTTTGCAGACGGTCGCGTATTCGTCAGCCAAATCGCCTTGGAGCACAAGCTGATCGATGGCATCGAATACATGGACGAGGTCCTCGAACGCGCCCGCACCATCGCCGGCACACCTGAAGCGAAAGTGATTTCCTATGAATACGAAGGGGCATTCCGCGGCAACATTTATGCGGAAAGTGAAATCCCTGCACCCGCAGTCAACCTGGGTAACGTGGAATTGATCGACCTGAAAGTCCTCGATGCGGGAGCCGCGGCACACACGCGTTTCCTCTACCTGTGGTCGCCCGGCTTATAGCGGGGTTAGTCGCTGATGGCGGACTGAATCAGCGCGCGGGCTTCGGAAGCTTTCCGGGGATCCAGCCGCTCAAGCTTGTAGTTCAGCTCGTTGTTCAGCTTGATTTTCTCGATGCCGGACTTTTCCTGCACCACGTCCGCATAAACAAACGCGAGGTCGGGAAAAGCCAGCAGATACGAGGCAAGGGTTGATTCCGGGTCGAGGCCACTACGCGCCATGCAGCTGATCAACTTAACCTGCTGCTTCAACGCTTTCTGATCGAGGATGGATTCGCCGAAGTCGTCAGCTTCTGCGTCGGCCGGTGCGGAGCTGGTTGTATCTTCCGGTGCCTTGGGTTCATCCGTAAGACCAGCAGGCGCTTCAGCTGGATTCGCGTCAGCATCCACAGCCGGTGTAACCGGAATCGATTCCTCGACGATCGTCTCAGCTTGAATGAGCGCAGGTTCAGGGTCGTCATGCACATGCGCTTCGCCGTCCGGCCGTTCGACCACCATTTCTACGATGGTAACGACTTCCGTTTCGCTCATCAGGGATGCACTCAGGTGCGCATCATCAGCCATCTCGTCAAGATCGTCTGCGTCCTCTTCAAGTGCGTCGACGGTTTCCTCAAGGGCGAGGACTTCGTCGAGCTCAGGCGCCTCGTCGAGCCCAGGCACCTCGTCAAGGTCAGGTGCACCGTCAAGATCGTATGCCGGGGCAGGCTCTTCGACCGCCGCAGTGGATTCGGCCTCCGCCTCGCGCAGCGCCTTCTCAAGGTCCTCCAGCGAATCAAAGGCATCGTCTACACCCAGCAAGCCGGCCAGTTCGTCATCCATGACCTGCTCAGGCGCTGGTGCACGATCCGGACGTGAAACAGGTGGCGTGGTCTTGCTCCGGGCAAACCAGGAGGTATCCCGCATCTGCTCCAGCACTTCCCCGTGGATCGCGGAGTGACATAAATTTTCGTCTTCGCCCACTTCCAGCTCGGCCAGACCGGAATTGGCCATGGCATGAGCAGGCTCAGGCTCTGGCTCTGGCTCTGGCTGCTCCTCTTCTGCATACGCCTTGTCATCAACGAGCTCTTCTGCATCGACAGCCTGCTTTTTCCGACGTGCGCCGAACCGGGCAAAGAGTCCGGCCGACATGGGCTCGCCTTCAGCCTCTGCCTCTGCCTCTGCCTCTGCTTCTGCATCTGCATCTAATGATTCAACATCCGCGTCATCTTCTTCATCCAAGCTGGCTCCATGGATTTCATTGAGCAATTGCTTAAACTCATCTGACTGCTCGATATCCTGTTCGTCCGAAAAACGCTCAACCTCGTTTAATTCATCGACCAAACCATTCAGGTTTTGCGTCTTCTCTTCGCACACGGGTTCAACCATCTGCTCAGCAATCCGCGGAGTAAGGTCAACCTGCGACGTGGGTCGCTTGATCATCAAGGGCGGGGCGGATGGCGGAGGCGTGTTAACCTCATCCAGCGCGGAG
>JBLIND010000120.1:0-15878 GCA_047639095.1 Candidatus Omnitrophota bacterium
GGAAGGAGGGAGCTGGTCCCACGCGTAACTCGGAATGCATTCCGTCCCCGTGTAAGTCCGCCCACTCACCCTCCGCGTTCATCCGCGTCCATTCGCGGCTCCCCCATCCATCCCGAGTAAGTTCGCCACCCATCACCTAGCGCTCCCTCGGGCCCAACCCTGTCGGCACCGGAAGCGTGTCCTGCTTCGTCCGTATCATAACATTGAGCCGATAGTCCTTAATCGGATTCGGCCTAGCCTGCTCACTGGTCGCCGGACCGTCGAAATCGATCGTCACCTTGTGCCACTTTTTCAGATCGCCCGAAACCGTTCCGCTCGCCGCGCTCGCGGACAGCGTACACAACAACCATGTCGCAACGAATCCCCGGATCATGTTCATGTGCCGAGCCTTTTTCATATCACGTGTCTCTGATTCATCGGGTGTGTGCAAACGTTGGTGCCAACTGTTCCATACTTCGAGTTCAGATCCTATGGGGATTTTTCTATTTTTGCTGTCGTGGCCTTTTACCCCTCGTCTGGTTTCATGCAGGCCGTGTGCAATCAAACCAGTCGGTCGCCATGGCACCTCTTCCATGTTGCGGATGACAAGGCCGTGTGGATCTGATAGTCCCATGGAGCATGAGTGAGGAAGAGGTTTTGAAGTGGGGTAGAGGAAACGAACCAGCAAGCCCCCAGCCGGGTGATCCCTGGGAATGGCACTTGCCGGTATCCGAGGGCGATCCGGTCACATGGGTGTGGTGCTGGATTCCACCAAGCAAACCCGGCGAAACCGTACGCCTCGGCGCCCGCGGGTGGAACGCCGACGAAGAACCGGCCTACGATGCCATACTGGAGCAGGGCTGTTGGATGCTGGAGACCCCGGTCACCCAGCGGCCTTCGCGTGCGGCGATGGTGCGATAGGTCGCGTCGATGTAAGGGATGAACTCCTTAATGAACATCGTCTCGATCGGGAATTTCCCGTCCCAGGAATCCTTGTAAAAGGTGCTGCATCCGCCGTTGGGTAAACCCAGGATCATGGGCGGCCAGCGTTAGGATTCGATGCCTTTGTGGAGCACGCGAATATCGTATAGTCCGGTGAACTCGTTGCCGCCGTTCCCGTGCAGGTTGTAGATGACCGGATAACGCTGCTCGGGATTTTCGCCATAGCCGGGGGGCAGGTAAATGCAGTAGCCGACCTCCTGTTGAGCGGCTTCACTTTTGAAGGTCAGGTGTTGCGTATGTGGGGGCAGAGTTTCGCCGGCTTTGATTTCGTTGACCCAGACGATACTGACGCCTTTCGCGGGTGGTTTATTTTCCTTCTTTTCAGCGAAGGCCGAGGCGATGAGTCCCGGGGTAATCATGCTGGTTAAAAGTCGTTTCATTCATCACCCCAACAGGATAGGTAGCCTGTCATGCAAAATAAACTACGCTATGTGTTCGCTGTATTCGTCCTTGGGTTCGTTCACCTTGCTGCGGAGGAGCTGCGGGATGCGGTTGAATGTCATCCGCGTCAGGGTCTTCCGCATGTGGTCGCCAAGCTGGAAGCCGGTCAGCCGGTGAAGGTCGCCTACCTCGGCGGGAGCATCACCGCGGCCCCGGGTTGGCGGGTGCAGTCGCGGGCCTGGCTCAAGGAGCAATATCCCGGCGGCGAGATTGAAGAGATTCATGCGGCCATTGGCGGTACCGGTTCCGACCTCGGGGTGTTCCGGGTCGGGCGCGACGCCTTGCGTCACCAGCCGGATCTGCTCTTCGTGGAGTTTGCGGTGAACGATGGGGGCGCGGATCCTGTGCGGATTCATAAAGCCATGGAAGGGATCGTCCGGCAGACCTGGAAGGCCAATCCGAAAACCGATATCTGTTTCGTGTATACACTCACCGACAAGATGCTGGAGGACCTCGATGCGGGTAAGATGCCGCGCGCGGCGAGTGCGATGGAAGTGCTGGCCGATCATTACGGGATTCCGTCGATTCATTTTGGTGTGAAGGTCGCGGCCCTGGTCAAGGCAGGCGAGCTCGTATTCAAAGCCGAGAAGCCGAAGGATCCAGCCACGGCTAAGCCGATGGTTTTTTCCTCCGACGGCGTGCATCCGCTGGTGGAAACGGGTCATGTCCTCTATACCGAAACGATTTCCCGCTCCTGGCCGGCGATTCGTGCTGCGGGTAAAAGCAAGGAACCCCATGCGCTGGGTGCTCCGCTGCGTGCAGACAACTGGGAGGCCGCCAAGCTGGTGGATATCCGGCCGGACATGCTGACGGGGCCATGGAAAAAGTTGCCGAACGATACGGGGCTCGGTCAGCGCTTTTCCCGCAATCTGCCGGACCTGTATCAGGCGATGGAACCCGGTGCATCGCTGAGTTTCGCCTACACGGGAATCTCTGCTTCGGTGTTCGACCTGCTCGGTCCGGATGGAGGCCAGCTGAGCGTCGTCGTGGATGGCGGCGATTCGGTGACGCGCAATCGTATCGATGGCTACTGCACCTACCATCGCATGGCGAGTCTATCCCTGCTCAGCGAAGGGGCGCCCGGCCGGCACACGGTTGTGGTGACCTTAACCGCGGAGACCCTGGATAAAGAGAAGATCCTGTTCGAGCGAAACCGCAAGGACCTGGCGGATCATCCGGATAAATATACCGATCATGTCTGGCATGCCGGATGCCTGATGATCATCGGCGAGGTCGAGTGAGACGTAGCTTGGGTCTCTAACCCGGCACGTGCACTTCAGGTTCGGGTCAGCGATTCAATCTACTTTTTCGATGAGCCTTGCCGCCGGGCGGTGAGGCCCAAGAGACCCAAGAGACCCAGTCCGAGCAGCGACAGCGAGGAGGGTTCAGGAATCACGTACAGTCCACTCGGGAAGAGGGCGTTAGCCGCCGCGATTTGGCCGGCGTTTGCGGCGCCGGGGCCGGTGAGTCCCCAGCGTTGGGCCATGAGGTGTTCCAGACCGGTGCGTTCATCCGAGCTCAAGGTGTTGTTGAAAACCAGGATCTCTGCGATCTCTCCACCGAAGGCGTGGGTAGAGATGTTGAAGGAGGGTGCGAGGGATCCGAGTAAGTGCTGCGTCATCGAGACCGCATTCGTAAATTCGGTGGTGATTAAATGTGCGGTGTTATCCGACCAGGGCAGGGCGGTTGTGTTCGACGTTGGACCCACAAACGTGCTGCCATCCCGCGCAAAGCGGGCCTGAGGAGAGGTCGTGGCGTCTCCATCAAAACTCCAGCCATGATCCTGAGCGGCACCGGCACGAAAGTCGGTGGCGACATGGGCGCTCGCTGTTCCACCGTACTGACCCCAGATCTGCCCGAGCATGGCGGTGCTGCGCAACGATGTGTTGACCTTGAAGACCGCGAGAACGGTTTGCGCATCATAGGCGACCGAGGGGTTATCCAACCAGTCGTTGTTCGCCCCGGAGTTTCCCGTGAATTGAACGACGTTGAGATTGTTGAAGGCCGCGCCGCCATTCACGACGCTGGGTTGGTTTGCCGCGTTGGCCTGGCTGGCATCAAACGCATTGTTGGAGGTGTCCGTCCAGGACGAGAGGGCTCCGGGAGTCAAGCCACCGGCATCCAGTCGAAGGACCAGGTCCGCGAGGGTCGCCTGGGTCAGGAGAAAGGCGAAGCTGAAAAACGTTGTTGCGGTACGGGTGGTCATCGTGGTGTTTCCTTATTTTTTGTCGCGTTTCCGCCAGGCGATCAGGCCCGCCATACCCATAAAAAGCAGCATGCCGCTCCCGGGTTCGGGGATGGCAATGCCCATGAGCAGCACGGGATCGATCGTGCCATTTCCCGCACCGGCCACGCCGGTCCGGGAGCCGTATTGAATCGTGGTAATCGAATCGTTGAGGGCGACACCAAAATCCGAGAGCTCGAGGCCTATGCCGTAGACCCCCTGGTTGACCTCTGTGCTGGTTAGGTTGAAGGTGGTCGTTCCCGCTTCGAGCTGGGTGATGTTGGACGGGGTCAGGGAGGCGGAATTTACATCGGCGCTTCGCGTGTTGAACAGGGAGGGTCCCCAGACCCCGGCCACGTTCCCGTCGTAGGCGATGGTCGTGCCGTTGATCTGCATGGAAAAGGCGTCGCGTTCGGCAAGGTTCGTAGCGATCTCGAAGAAGACCAGGTCCGGTCCCGGACGATTGAATACCGGGGCGTTGAGCGTAAAGGTAACCGCGGTCGAACCGGAAGCTGAATTGATGTTTCCGGTTTCAAGATCGAAATCACCCCCCAGCAGACTGCCACGCAGGCCGGGTGCAGGTGCGCTCACGCCGTTCGGCATCAAAATCACCCCGGCTTGCGCTCCGGCGAAACCGGTGACCGTGCCCCCGATCAGATCCGACTGGCTGTAGGTTTTCGCGCCGATGGTCAGATCGAGTAATTCCGCTCCGCTGCCGCCTCCGACGGTCGCCGCAGTGACTGGCAAGGGTGTGGCCAGCACATGGATCGACAAGAAGGTGCACAGGAATCCAGTAACGATTCGTATCATAGTTAGCCTCAGTTCAGATTCAGTAAGAGCGTTCAATATCAGGGTCGTTCATTTATACAAGGGCGGTCCGATTTACACGAGCAGTTTTGCCACGGGGATACCTCTATCCGTGATGGGAACCGGTCGATCCCCGTCAAACAATTCTTTGTGGGGATTGATGCCTAATGCCTGGTGAATGGTTGCATGAAAATCGGGCACGGAGACGGGTTGGCTGAGGATGGTTTTGGCTAATTCATCGGTCTGCCCCCAGGCGCCGCAATGATTCAATCCACCGCCCGCAAGCACGGTGCTGAACGCGCTGCCTTGATGGCCTCGTCCGCCACCGCCATCGAATTCCGCCGGTCGTCCGAATTCGGACGCAACCACGATCAGCGTTTTGTCCAGCATCTGTTTTTTCTCGAGGTCGTCCATGAGTGCCGAGAGGGCCTGATCGACCTCCTGAATCAGGATGTGCTGCTTGAGCTGGCCGTCATTGTGCGTATCCCAGCCGGTGCCGTTGGTGAAATTCAGGTTGTGGAGGACTTCGACAAAGCGAACGCCTTGCTGGACGAGTCGACGGGCGAGCATGCAGCGTTGGCCGAATTCGCCGCCGTAGCTTTGGCGCAGAGAGCTTGGCTCCTTCTCCAGGTTGAAGGCCTGTTTAAAGCTGCCACTCGCGAGATCCTGGCTGTCACCGATGATGTCGTCGTATTGTGCAATCGGATGATCGGTCGGCAATCCGTCGCGGCTGCTTTTGCGGATGACGTCGAGCAGGTCTTTACGCCGCTGGTCGCGAACAGGGTCGAGATAGGCCGGTCGAGAAAGGCCGGCCGGGCCCATGCGGGTGTCCGTCAGGTAGAGGAAGCCGTAGCGGGGGCCGAGGAAGCCGGGTCCGCGGGACACGCTGGGGTAGCCAATGAGCACATAGCCGGGGGTTCCCGGGTTCACGGCTCCGAGCTGATGATGGATAATGGCACCCACGGATGGATAGACCACGGTGCCGCTGACTTTGCGACCGGTATACATGTGGTTGGTGGCGGCACCATGCTCGTCGATAATCGCATGGTTGACCGTGCGGAGGATGGTCATGCGGTCGAGGCGGTCGGCGACATGTGGGAGGTGTTCGCAGACCTGGACGCCGGAAACGGCGGTGTCGATCGCGTTGTAGGCCGAACCGGCGATGCGTTCCTTGGGATCCCCTTTTTGCTTGGGATCCCAGGTGTCGATCTGGGCTGCGCCGCCACCGAGCCAGAGCACGATGCAGGCCTCGGCTTTGCCGAAAGGGATTTCGGATGTGGGGTTGGCAAGCGCCTTGGGGGCGAGGGCCAGGGTGGATCCGGCGGCGATGGATTGGATGAACTGTCTGCGACTTTTCATAGCGATCTGATTTCGGGGTTATTACGGTACAAATTGCATCTCCGGTGCGTTGATCAGAGCCCACAGCGCATCCTCCATGCGCCCGCGCCATTCGGGATTCAGCCGGTCGCTGGCCGGCGGACCAAGCTCCGCGGCATTCTCAATTTCCGCGCAGAAAATATTCGCCTCGGCACTCAGGTGGTTTTCCCAACTGACCTCGCGTACGGCCGGAACGAACACGGCTTTTACATCGGGACTCGATGGATTCACGACGCGCTCGGCAAAGCCGGGGCTCAGCAAGGCCAACATGGATTGCCGTTCCGCATCGCTGGGCGCGCGGGTAAGAAAACGCAGGTAAAGGTCTTCGGTCAGGGCTTCGGGGGAGGGCGCGTGCACCGCATGTGTGGTCAAATCGCTGTAGGGGCTCAAGCGGGTTATCCAGGTTCCGAAAATGCCGTTCGCGAGCATGCCGGGTTGCAACACATTCGCATCGTCCTCGCGTTCCGTCACCGGCTCGGAACGATCGGATCGCCAGCCAAAGGCTTTCATCAGGGAGACAATCGAATCGGCGTAGGGGAGGGTGAGGCTGGGGCGATCCCGATCACTCGCCAGCGAGATGAACTGCCAGGCGCGGGTCGGTCGACCCATGGTTGGAAAGACTTCGGCAGTATGCGCGCCGGGGACATCAAAGGTCAGCTCTTCCGAATAGACCGGGACACCGGTGGCCGCGAAAAGGGAATCTACCAGCTGCTCGGCCGAGAGCCGGCGCTTGAGCGGTGCTTCGAAGAAGCGTTCAGATTCCGCGAGGGCGGGTTTAAGTCGGGCTTCCCTGCGGTAGGCTTCGCTGTTCAGGATGATGCGGGAGAGATGCTCCATGGAATAGTTATGCGCGACGAGCTCGCGAGCCAGGTAGTCGATCAAGTCCGGATGGCTCGGGGCATTGCCTTCCCAGTCACCCGCGGGTTCGACAAAACCCTGGCCAAAATAGCGTTTCCACAAGCGGTTCACGAGGGCCTGGGCAAAGCGCGGATTTTCGGGTCGCGTAATCTCCCAGGCAAGGCGATCCTTCGACTGGCTGGGCGGAGGGATCACCCTGGAGGCGCTTGCATCGAAGGGCCAGGCGGGATTGACCGGGGTCCCGGGATTCAAGGTCACCGCGACCAGCGATTTGCGTCCACCGAGGCGGGTGAAGAAGGTGGCCGGAACCGTGGATGAGGTCGGAACCGTAATCGCTTTCCCTTCCAGCATCGCGGCAAGCGAGAACAAGTCTTCCTGGGTGGATGAGTGATAGGGCGCATCATGACAGCGCGCACATTTCATTTCCGTGCCGAGAAAAGCGGTGGCGATCACGTGGGCCTTGGCGGCCATCGGGGCATCGTTTTCAGAAGCAATTTTGAATCCGGCGACACCGCCTTCGAAGGTGCTTCCGTCGAACGATACCAACTCGTAGACGAATTGATCCATCGGGAGTTTGTCGAGCAGGGCTTCGTGGAGCCACCAGCGGAACGGCCCGGTATTGTTGAGCTTGCCTTTGACCAGCCGGGGATTCTCCGCGAGCACATCCTGCCAATAACCCACCCAGTGATCGGCATGACGCGGATGCTGCAGGAGTTGATCGATCAGGCGTTCAGTTTTGTCAGCCGAGCGATCGGCCAGGTGGCTGCGAATCTCCTCAGGGGTGGGGAGGATACCGATGGTGTCCAGGTAGAGTCGACGGAGAAAGGACGTTTCGTCCAGACGCGGCGGAACGTGGACACCTTGCGAGCGATTGGCCCATGGGGCGCCTTGTTTGATCCAGTCTTTGATCAGGGCGATCTCCGCCTTGTTCAGTCGATCCCCTTTGGGAGGCATGCGCTCGTCTTCGTCCTCGCTGAGCATCCGCAGGAGCACTTCGCTCTTTTCGGGCGAGCCGGGAACAATGGCATGCTGCCCGGATTCGCCGGCGGCGAGCGCGGCCTCACGGGTGTTCAAGCGGAGTTCGCCTTTGTCTTTTTTGCCATGGCAACGGATGCACTGATCCTCCAATAGCGCGATCGCGGGCCGGCTGAGTGCGGCTGCAACATCATTCCCGGCTTCGGCCTTTTGCGCCGCATGAATCTTCTCTGCGAGGAAATGATCGATGGGATTCCGGGCCTTGAAACCGACCGGGAGTTCCGGGATCGCGATGGGTGGAAGCGTCTGTACATAATTACGAGCGGCCGTATGGCGAGCTTCCCATTCCGGTGCGAGGGTGGCGCGCGCGGCGCTCCGGCGTTGATCCGAACGTTCGGTAAAGTCGGCGAGTTGCTGTTGCCCATACACCTCAAACCCCGCGGGCGTGAAAGAGGGTGTAGATGCGGCTTCGACCGGCCCGAGCAGGGTCCAGTTGGCGGCCTTCGGGGATTTGTGCGCGACGAGAAGTTCGCCGATGGTGAAGCGAAGACCGCCATGACCCACGACGGCTTCCAGCATCACCTGCAGGGGCTTTCCCGTCGAGGTGAAGGTGAAGGTCGTGTCCCGTGTGCCGAGCCGTGCGCGAGGATAGATCTGCTCGGGATCGGCCGGTGGTCGCATTTTTCCATGGGCGCTTCCATTCACTTTGTACGATGGCATTTCGGCAACGACGGTGCCATCGATCCACAAACGGGTGAGGCTGGGTGCCCGGAGCAGCAACTGATGTTCACCCGCTTCCAGGTGAGCCATCGCGGTCATTCGGAGGTATTCGGTGGTTCGGCGACTCCGATTTCCGCGCGCCGTATACACCTGGGGCAGATCGACCAGGGCAAAGGCCGGGGTGTCGATGCGCTTGGCTTCGCCGCGCACGCGTTGGGGCCAGTTTCGGTCGCTGGATACGCCGCTATGGATGTCGATGGTCACGCGCGTGGGATCGAGCGTATCCCATGCCGGGGCGGGGGCACTCGGGCCGAAGTCCACCCGCGCCTGGAGTGCGGCGTCCGGGAGGATCTTCCGGTAGACCGCAATTTCGTCGATCGAACCACGGAAGCTGTTGCTGGGATTACCCCCCTGGGCCGATCCGATCCAGATTTCGGCGTCGTCAACGACGGGTGCGCGCTTGGTAGCCTTACCAATATCCCAGGTGCCGCTGGTTTTAACGCCATTGATAAAACCTTTCACGCTCGCCGGGTCGCCGAATCGATAACTCACCGCAACGTGATGCCAGAGTTTACCCGGAGTAATGCCGGCGCTGCTGTTCCAGCGGTGAAACTCTTCGGGCGTATCGCCGTCGGCGCGGCTCCGAAAGAGAAAGCTGAGGCGTGAGCTTCCGCTGACCGGCATCAGGCGCAAGGCCCAGTTCTGATTGTCCTTCCCGCTGGTGCGTCCCTTGCCGATGATGTAGCCGTTAGCGGCGATGCCATCCAGTTTGATCCAGGCCTCGATGGTGATTTCGTCACCGTTGTCGAAGCGCAGTTCCGGGGTATCCGGTACAATGAAATAGTCGCCATTGCCATCGAACTGGGCCGCGCGATTGACTTCGGGCATCGTCGTCGAGTCTTCGGCCTGCGGGCCGGGCACAAATTTCACCTCGCCCACTTTTTTTAATGCCGGGTCGCCCGCCTCAAAGCGGTACAAGGCCGTTGGGTGGTCGGCCGAGACCTGCTCCAGCCATGGCCGCGCCAGAGCGAAGGTTGGCAGGAAGAGGATTAGAGCTAGTTGGGTTGTTGACTTCATTGCGTTCATCATACACCCGCAAATTGCCTGTGCGGGCCTTGTTGAGACAGAAAAATGTATCAGAGATTCCCTTAATATTTTCTGAAACCCGCACTTTTTCTGTCATAGTCGGGTAAGACGCGGTCATTAAGCTCTGACACGATACCGACAGCGATGAACGAAGAACCATCAAATAGCCCCGATGCGCGCCTTGTGCGGCTGATTCTGGAGAATCGGCAGCGCCTGTTCGCCTACATTTATTCGCGGGTGCCGAGCAAGGCCGATACGGAGGATCTCATTCAGGAAACCTTTCTCACCGCCTGCGCCAAGTTCGATGAGTTTGAGCCCGGCACCGATTTTTTTGCCTGGGTTCGCCAGATCGCCTATTACAAGATCAAGCATTTCCAGCGGACCTTTGCCCGGTCCCGGGTGATTTTTGACGGCCGCCTGCTGGAGAATATCGAAGAGACGACCGATGCCCTGATGCCGGAGCTGGAGGAATACACGCGATCGCTCGCCACCTGCATGGAAAAACTCAAGCCGCGTGATCGCAAAATGATTGAGCAGCGATACGCAGAGGGGGGTGGGGTTGATGCGGCGGCTCGCATATCCGGTCGTTCCACAGTTGCGACCTACAAGGCCCTGCACCGAGTGCGTGAAGCCTTGCTCCGCTGTGTGCGCCACCAAGTGAACCTGAATCCGGGGGCTGCATGACGCCTGAAAACGAAGATATTTCGGAAGAGCTGCAGTGGCTGATTGGTCAAGTCGCTGACGGAACGTTGACCGGCGACCAGAAGGTCGCCTTGCGCGCCGCGCTCGCCGAGAGTGATTCGGCCCGGCGGTATTATTTGCGCTACATGCATGTCGCAGCCCTGGTCGCCGAACGATCCGGACTGACCGATTCACTGGCGCGGCACCGTCGCATGCGCACCGGATCGTTCCGGGTTTTCATCGCTTTCTGTGCGGTGGTCCTGCTCCTGGCCACCTGGTATTCGCGGACCAGGCCGATCGCGGGTGAAGGGGTCGTTCACCCCGCCCGGGAGGTGGTATCCAAAGACGTCCCCGTGCCTGAGATGCGTGTGCCGGAACCCCGGGGTGCCGTGACCTTGGCTGCGATTGAGATCTCCGGAAGCATGAGCGCGGAAGGACGACGCTTCACACCGGTCGTGAACCGTGTGTTCGACCAGTTGGCGGAGTTGCAGCCCGAACAGCCCTTTAACGTCATTGCCTTTGCGACCGAGCGCCGCTTATTCCGGCCGGAACCCGTCGTCGCTACACCGGAAAATCTTGCAGCGGCTCGCGCCTGGGTCGAGACCCTCCGGCCAGATGGCCAAGATGCGCCTTCGTGGCCGGATGGGGACTGGCAAGGGTATCGCTCCGGCCGGCATTTTGGTGCAGATTTACTTGCGACCATGGCCTACTGTTTTGAAACCGAACCCGCTCATATTGTATACGCCACGGACTGGGTGATGGATCCGGCATCTGTCCGTTCCAGCAAGCAGGAATTGATCGAGTCGATTCGACACTGGCAGCGGCAACGGGCAACACCGGTTAGGCTGGATATCGTGGTCGATCACATGGATGGGCACAATCGCTTTTTGCGCGATGTCGCAATCGAGAATGACGGTCTTTTTCTCGAAGGCATGCATGAAGCCCTTTCGTATCAATAAAGTACTAAGTTAACCCAATTGGAGTAGGTTATGATCGCACGTATCGCATGGGGCACGGCTCTTTTTTTGTTCAGTTCGATCCTGTCCGGGCAGGCATCGATTATCCCCGCCACCGCCATCGTTTCGCCCGGCTTTGACCAGAACCCCGAGGTCGATGGACAAACCCTGGTTGGGTTGGATGTCGGAGGAACGGTCTTCTCGAACCTCTCAGGCGCCACCGCGGTTTCGACGACCGGCACCGCTCAGTTGTTCGGTGCAACGAATGAGGGCACGCCTGCGAACGATACCGAGGCCCTCACTGGCCTGGCCTTTACCAAGGGCCGGGTCAACGTAGGCCAGTCGGATTTCACCCTCGGCCTCACCGTAAATCCGGCCGATCCGATTCGGTTTTTCATGGGGGAGATCAGTATCGTGGGACAGGATGCAGACGCGGTGCGCGTTCAACCGCTTTCGGGCGGGAGTCCGATCTCCGGTTGGATGATCGATCTCGTCGCCGCCAACTATGGTGCCCAGAGTGGGATTTGGTCCCCGACGGCGGGTTTGCCCAACATTGGGGGACGTTTGACGACCTTTGATCTCGGTGACTTCAGTGGCGGTACTCCGGGCACCCTGATCAACGTCGATGGCATTCGTTTGTTTGACAACGTAGGGGCGGTTGACTTTGACCCCAATGTGCTCGGGACCTACATGATCCCGGAGCCGGGTACGTTTGGCTTGCTTGCCTTGGGCTTCATCGGACTGTTTTCTCATCGCCGCCGGAGGTCTTAGCCTTTGCTCTTCAAGCGTTTGATGCCCTGCATCCTGCTTTTTGCCTGGCTGATGGGTTTGGCGTCGGCTCAGACCAATAGCCTGGCCGCAGTCGGTATCGAGGAGAACCATTCGGTGGAGGAACTCAATGCCGACTGGGCGGCTGTACTGTCTGCGTCCTGGGGGAGGCATGTCGCACAACGATTAAGCCGTCTCAGACCCGGCACCGAGGAGTTTGAAGGGATCTGTCGTTCCGGACTGCGTCACGATATGCTTTCGGCAGGTGTGGTCACCAACCTGGTGCGGCACTTCTTTCAGCGTGGGGAATATGTCATGGCCGTGGCCACGGCGGCGTATGGCGAATCGATTGGGGTTAAAACGCGTTCGCAGCGCCTGTCGAGTACCTGGACTCGCTTAAAGGAGCCGTTTCATGATGAAGACGATCATCTGATTTATGTGAAATCGCGCATGGAGCAGATGGGGCCGGTTGAGCAATTGAAAATCCCTTTCTATACCCCGGATTTTTTTACGCATCGCGAAGGTGAGCTCCGCCACCTGTTGAAGCATGAACTGGAGGTTACCCAGTTGTTATATCTGCTGGCGGAAACGTTTCATATCCGTCCGGAACCACACATGGCGCTGGTTATGACCACGGCCCTGATTCAGCTTGAACCGTATCATAAAAAGGGCTTGCCGCTGCACCTTGAATTGCTGGATGAGTCCAATCGGGATGCATCCTACCAGGTGCTGATCAGCTATTATGTTGGGATGAAAGATCGGCCACCCTGGCTGGATAAAAAGCTGGGAAAAGTGAGTCTACGTCTCAACGCCCATAAAGAGGCCCAGATTTATTTCAGCGCCTGGCACCATCGGGAGCCCGAGAATCCGCATGCGATGGAAAAACTGGCCACGGTCCTGTACCGCCAGCGGCTGTTTGATCAGGCGAAAACGCTCCTGATTCGGGCATCGGTCCTGCCTGATCGTGATCCGGAAGTTTTCCATATGCTCGCCCTCATCGCGGCGCATGAGGGGGACGCCGCCGAAATGGCGCAGTGGCTCTCAGAGCTGCGGCCGTATCTCGATGAGGATGCGTTTCTTGGCTTGTTGGAATCCACCAACTTTCGTCGTTTCCCCCAGCTACTTGGTTTGATCAATTGATATGAGACGGCACCTTTTGATCATTGGCTGGATCCTGGGTTTGATTCCGGGTCTCGCGTCTGCCGGGGACGAAAAGCTACCGGCTCTGGATCAGCTGGCCTGGCAGGGCTTCGCCGAAAGTTTTCTGCCTTTGATCTCCGAGCAGGACCGCGTGAAGCTCAAAGAGCAACAGTACAAGTTGTTTTACGCCCTGCGTCGACAGCCGAAAAATCCCACCTACTACCTGCAGGCGGCTGGGACCTCCTTTGGGCTCGGTGAGTATTCGCAGGCAGCCGAACATTACCTGGCTTACCAAAGGTTGGTGCCCTTTCATCGCCAATCCGCGCTGCGTTATGTTCAGTCCATCTACCTCGCCGGTGATGATGAAACCGCCTTGTTTCTGCTCCAGGCTTTGAGGGAACAGGGCCGTCCGTTTACCTTGAATGACGTGCTCGAAGCGGAAATTCTCCATAACCAGGGGGAACAGATCGAGGCCGCTCGCTGTTTGGGCCGGGCATTTGCGTCTGTGAAAGTGGTTGATCCGGAGCAGCAAAGTCCGGCCCAAGCTCGTTTGAGACGCGTGGTTTTCTATAACCTGGCGCTGACGCTCCGGGAACTCGGCCATGCAGATCGCGCAATCCGGGTGCTGGAGGCCTTATGATTTTTTATAAGGGCTTGATATGGGCGCCGGTGCGGGCTGATTTTGCCTGCTTTACATTTGCCGGTGCCGGGTTGTACTATTCGGGACGTCGTATTAACGGTCAGGAAACGATTATGAAAAATTTCATCACACTCTTTGTAACCTGTATTTTCTCCAATGCGGCCTTTTGCGGCATCACGACCTTGAACGTTGATCCGAGCACGCTCGAATTCAAATCGGTTAAAGTAGACCAGGAGGGCGTGAACTTCACTTATCGCGTGAATGACATTATCGGCTTCGACCTCACGGCCTGGAGTGGCGCTGCACTGCTGGTAGGCGATGGGGACCCCGCTCCGCCGGTCGGCTCCCGGGCGGCCTTGCTGGATGAAGATTTACGCTTTGATACCGGCGTGATCAATTCAACCGCCAGCCCGACTGCGGCACAAATCGTCTTTGATCAACCGGTCTTCAATAATCGGGGTGATGATATCCTGATCTTCGAATTCGATAACGCGACCGCGCGGGATCCGATTCAAGTCAGAATCAACGGGATCGACAAAACGTATGGCGCGGCGGACTATACAGGACAGTTGTTTGGTCCCTTGCCCGTCGACGTGTACGGCATCACCGCCGGGAATCTCACGCAACTGGAGAACAACAGCGTATCCAAAATATCGGACACCTCGCAGAACCTGTTTGCGATCAGTATCAATTTGTCTGATTTCGGAATCGCCAAAACCACGGGATCCATCAGTTCCATCGAGTTCGGTGGGGTAGGCGGTGGTGAGAATGCGGACTTTGTGTTTATCGCCGGCCTTAAAAGCGGTAATCCCTCCGTGCCGGAGCCCTCCACCGGCATGTTTCTCTTTTTCGGTGTGGGCTTGATGACCTTTTTCCGCCGGTCCATGGCTACCGCAAAGCGGGAAAAAGAAGCGGCTGCCTGACCCACAGGATCTGCAAGCTCCTATCCTTGTGATGGATACAAGGTAATCAGGCTCGGGCGATGGAGGCTGGCTCCCGCGGTTAAAATGTTCGATATTTCCTGTCTCAAAGCGTTGGGGAGCGGCAATTAGGCTTTTATGAATCGATTGATCTGTACCCTCTTTGGATGTCTCGCCCTATCCGGTTTCGCGGGTGTAACCACCCTGAATCTGGACTACTCCAACTTCGAATTCAAGGCGGTGCACGTCGATCAGCAGGGGGTGAATTTCACCTACCGTATAAATGACATCATTGGGTTCGATCTCACCGCCTTTGCGGGCGATTCCGGAACGAGTCTGCTGAACACTCAAGGTGCGGGTAACGTGCCCGTCGGCTCGCGGGCCGCACTCCTGGATGCTGATTTGCGTTTCGATACCGGGGTCATCAATCCGGCCCGCAGCCCCACCGCGATGACCCTTCTTTTCGACCAACCTGTATTTAATAATCGGGGCGATGATGTGGTGTTATTCGAATGGAACACGGGAGGCGCAGGCGATCCATTTCAGGTTCGCATCAACGGCATCACACAACAATACACGACCGGGAGTTACAACGGCCAGCATGGTGGCCCCGTGCCGGTGAACGCCCAGGTCATCGGCGGGACCCCCTCGACCCTTTTTCAACTCGAAAACAACGGGGCCAGTTCCAACTTTGATCTCACCCAGAATATTTTTGGTATCGGTGTAAACCTTTCCGATTTTGGCGTTCCCAAGGGCGCTTCCGTCACGTCCATCCAGCTTGGATCTGCGGCATCCGGTGCCACGCCCGATTTTGTTTACATTGCCGGGCTCAAGCTAGGTCACCCTTCGGTGCCGGAGCCTTCGACGGGTATGTTCCTCTTCCTGGGAGTTGGCTTGATTCGTTTCTTTCGCTCCGCGATGGATGCTGCAACGCGTGAGCAAAAAGCTGCTGCGTAGGTGGCATTGGATTTGCCAGGCTCCGCAGAAAAGCGTGATCCCGTTTACGCACATCAATGGAAGTGACCATGCGTTTCCAGGAAATATCCGGCGAACAAAAGGGTAAAGATCCCGGGTGTTTCATTACGCCTTCTATTCTGCGTTTATCTACTGCGCCATGTCCTGCCTTGTGGGTCCTTGTACCCGTATGAAACACCCGTTTTATTTTCTTTGGATCTGCCTGGCCTGTTGTGCACCGAACTTCCCGGTGTCGGGTGCGCTGTTCATCTCGGAGTTCATGGCCTCAAATCAATCAGGCCTTCAGGACGCGGATGATGATACCTCCGATTGGATCGAATTGTCCAATA
>JBLIND010000121.1:0-15802 GCA_047639095.1 Candidatus Omnitrophota bacterium
ACCGACGGAAGGAAGCGGCCCCTGGAAGACGCTCAAGAACGCCTCTCGAACTTATCTTCCCGGCGATGTCCTGCTCCTGAAACGCGGCGACACCTGGAACGAGGAGTTGCGTCCTCTGGGCAACGGATCGGCTGACCGACCGATCTCGATCGGTGCCTACGGGGAAGGGCCCAAGCCGGTCATCGATCGCGAGGACGACAATCAGGACCTGACGGGAATTCGTCTCTCCGACCAGGGCGGATTCAAGATATCCGGGCTCGAGTTCGCCCATTGCATGACGGGGATCTACGCAGACTATCCGGACGACGGCGAGCCCCGGGAGTACCTCTGGATCGAGGACTGCTATTTCCGCGATTCTCTCAAGTACCAGCACTACGAGGATTACCCGAATCGCAAGATCGGCCTGGGAATCTGCCTCTTCTCCCATGAGCGCGACAACAAGGTCGTACTGCAAGAGATCCTGATCAGGGATTGCGTCTTCCGCCGTCTGGCCTCGGGTGTCTGGACCAATAGCCCGGACAATTTCAACAAGGGTGCGTCCTACATCTACAATTTCGCGAACATGATCATGGACAGGTGCCGCTTCGAGGAGGGGTACCAGTGGCAGCAGGGGATCCGCGGGGTAGCTGGCGGGGTAATGCGCCATTGCATCACGCACGATATCGGCCGGGATTTCCGGTCCTTCAACGGGGTTGCGGGGGCGATGTTCTTTCGCTGCAAAGACTGGATCTTCGAGAACAGCGAGTGGGGGTTTGTTTCGATTGGATTGGGTAGCGGCGACGGCGAGGCATTTGATTTCGAGGGTAACTGCGACAACATGACGATGCGCAATTGCCTTTTTCACGACACCGACGGCCCCGGGTTCCTGCTCTGCTGCTACGCCTCCGATGGACATGCCCACAGCGGAATCGTGATGGAAAATTGCGTCATCAACGGGAAGTCGAAGCGGCCTATCGGACTGCCCCGTTGTGCGATCGTGAACACGACCGACTGGAACGAGTCAACGTGGAAGAACTGTCGATTCTATCTTTCACCGGGCGAAGCCCTGATGAAGGTCATGGATCCTGAGCAGGACAAGAAGACGAGATTTGTCGATTGCACGGTCATCAACCTGAGTGAAGCATGCAACACCCCGAACCTGGCGTTGAGGGCGAAGGCCTACGCCTCGTCGCAGCAGAGGGGCCATGAGGCCGGGAAGGTCAACGATGGCAACTCGGACAGCGCGTGGCGGGCAGCATCGTCCGAAGGCCAGTGGGTCCAACTGGTGTTCCCAACCGAACAGGCAATCGAGGAGGTCAGGATCAAAGAGGATCCGTCCTCCTCAATCACGCGCTATGAGATTCAGTACGCGGATGCCAAAAGCAGGAAGTGGATCGGCTGCTTTAACGGGATGGCGATCGGAGACGATTTTATTGCTCCGATCATCAGCCGGAAGACCCGGGCCCTTCGCCTGCGCATCATCGCAACCCAAGACGGCAATCCGGCCATCCGGGAATTCTCAGCTTACCACGCTGCCGGAGAGGCGTTCAACGATGCGGACGGAACCGAGGCAACTGGTAGGATCGGCAAGTGATGCACAACCCGGCGTACACAGAGTACGGTGTTTATTCTCCACGTCCTTTGAGACGAAATCGAGGTGGCCTTCGTGTCAGGTCAGCGACCAACCCGCTCGATACGGAGGAGCCATCAGCGCATTGGCCCGATCCGAATTCTTGAACCGAAGTTTTTCGGGGTCCCAGTACAGTTTCCCACCGGTTCGAATGGCAATATTTCCCATCTGCACCACGGCGGTTAAATGAGCGGCATGGTCGACAAAATCGCTACCCGCCTTTGGGCCTCCCTTGCAGGCCCGCAGCCACTCCTGGTAATGGCCCGGAGAACGTTCGAGCACGCGGGGCGGCTTGCCGTAGTCCTTCATCTTTTCCTCTGGCAACAATCGATGGTTGTGTAGCGCGCCCTGATCCCCAACCACCATGCAGCCGTCGTTCAGGAAAAGCGCTCGACTGGAATCCACCCCTTCGGGGAAAACCGGCATCATGCCGCCGTCATACCAGCGAAGCGTGATCGGGCCGTGGTGATCGGTCGCAGCGAATTGATACGTAATGATGGATGCATGCGGTGCCGTCTCCCGCTTCACCGCCTCGGAGGCGTGAAGGTGCGTGGAGGAAGCCTCAACACTTTCCGGCCAACCGAGGTTCAGTGCCTTGTAGACCGCCGATTGCTGATGGCAGCCGATGTCTCCGAGCACGCCGGAACCAAAGTCCCACCAACCGCGCCAACTGAAGGGATGATAGGTCGGATGGTAGGGTCGCTCCGGGGCCGGGCCCAGCCAGAGATCCCAATCGAGTTGTTCGGGAACGGCCGGCGAGTCAGACGGTCGAGGGATGCCGCGAGGCGAAATCGGATTGCTGCGATTCGACCAGGCGTGGACCTCCCGGACCTTGCCGATCGCGCCATCCATGATGAACTCGGAAACCAGTCGGGCACCTTCGGTGGCCTGGGCCTGGTTGCCCATCTGGGTGGCCACTCCGGCGGCCTTCGCCGCCTTTCCGATTTCAATCGCTTCATGGACCGTATGGGTCAAGGGCTTCTGGCAAAACACATGTTTTCCCATCTTGAGCGCCATCATGGTGATCACGGCATGGGAATGGTCGGGCGTGGCGATCATCACCGCATCGATAGACTTCTCCGTCTCCAACATTTTACGAAAATCCTGATAGATGACCGGATTGGATAGACCCTTTGCCGCGCGGGCCGAAGCCCGGGTGTCCACGTCGCAGAGGGCCACGATATTTTCGGTGGGGACACCGCGAACATCGTGATAGCCTTTTCCCCCCACACCGATCGCGGCAATATTCAATTTGTTATTGGCCGAAGGCTTGCCCGGTGCGCCAAAAACATTTTTGGGGAGGAATTGAATGGTCGAAGCAAAGGCCGCCCCTTTCAGGAATGTTCGTCGATTAGGCTCGGTGGATGGTTTCATCGTTCTTCCTTTTTCTCGTGCACGCCCTCTCAGGCGAATGGCTATTCTTCTTCCCAGGTTTTCCCTGGATCCGCTCCTTCCCCATAACATCGAATCATCCGTTTCGAAATGATATTCCGCCCCCCCCGAAAACCCGGTGTGCACAGCGTACGTAGGGAACATGCAAATATCGTGATCGAGGTATTCAAAAGAAGTCCCAAACAACGCGGAAATACTTCATAGCCACATCCGGAAATGATCAAGATCATACACCAATGAAACCCAGTGCTAAAAACCATACCCCTCGTGGATGGAGGTCCACGGAATGCTGTTTGAACCGTCGGCATTCCCGCTCCTTGCCACGGAGTGGCGGAATTCTTTAGCCCCGAGGCTTCAGCCCGGGGCCGTTCCCAAAAAAGATCAACCACCCCGGCGGGGTGGAAGGAACGTATCCACAGTATCCTTCCGTCCCTCGGGGACGAGTGGTATTTCATCAGGGAACCCCGGGCTGAAGCCCAGGGCTAAAAACCATGTCCACTCCGTGGACGAATGTCCGCGCTACGCTGTTTGCTGTGGCTATTTCTCCACTACGCGCAGGCGGTAGTACCCGCGCGATTACGGATGTAGGTGAGGCGGTATTCGCCGGCGACGAACGAGGCGACGGGTACGCCGGAGCTGGCGTCAACGTCCGAGTTGCCGCCGGTCGCGCATTCGATGGCACGCCCGAACACGTATCTTTTATCAGCAGGTGCACATGGTTCGAAGATACGTAAATATTGTTCTAGACTCCAGGCGTTGCTTTCATTTCTTTGATTGCGATGGGGGGCAACGTATTTATATCCTACAGACAATTTGACCCCGGCCATAGCACGGCCGTGCGTACCCTAGCCGAACGTCTGGTTGCACGGGGCTTTGAGGTCGCACACGATGGCCTGTATCTCGATGCCCATCCCGGCGGCCCGGATGGCGGTTGGGCGAAGTGGAGCCAAGATCAGGCTTGCCGTGCGAGCTGTGTACTCATCATCTCATCACAAGCTTGGGGTGATGCCTGGCACATGGCGAACGCAACAGGTGTTGGTTTGGGTGCGGCCGCCGACAACGGAAACCGGTAGCCAGCCCCGAATGGCGGATTCGACTTATGGCAAAGGGGTCTCAAGGATCCGTATGTAATACCGGCCTTCGACGGCATCACACGAGAACCGTTGGGTTCCGCGTATACCGATCACGGGCGGTCCATAATCTAACCAGGTCGAAAGGTCTATACTGGTTTGCAGCTGGTAGAGAAATCCCGGCTTGCAATATACCCTTACAAAGCGCTCTTGATTCGAGGCTAATTCAGCATCCAATAAAAGGTTGAACACCCGGTCAGACTCGACAAAGGAAGCATTTAACACCATGTCCGGGGCAAGAGCGCTGACATCGACCGTCAGGTTACTCTCAAACGCCCCATTGAAGTCGTAGGGTATTCCGTGTATCCACAATTGATCGATCAGGTAACCCTCCTCAGCGGTGATCGAGGCAACACTATTCGAACCGGCCGGGACAAGGGGTGGATCCAACGCGATCCGTCCATGCTGCAGGCCGGCAGCTGGATGAATATGATATGGCAGGGCAAAGCCGGAGGTGTGAATTCCGTCGAGATGCACATGTGTGGAAGTCGGCAGGGATTCCGCAGTGGTTCCCGTGCGAGAAAAATCCAACCACAAAGCAAAGGCGCCTGCATCCCTCCCGTTCAACCTCGCATCCTGCAGCCTGGCGATTTCCTCAGATGGAATTGGTATGCTGAGCAGGTGGTTAAGTGGTGGGGGTGTTTGATTGAGAATTGACTGCAAGGAGACCTTGGCCACGGACCGGTTGCCCACCCAGGCCGTGAGTGTTGGAAACGTGCGTGCAAAGGGCGCAGACATACCGGAGACTGCCACGTCGAGATTGAACACGCCGTTCTCGGGCACCATCAAGGTATCGCCTTGCGAGACGTTGAGGATCCGGGCATCGTACGACTCGGAAGGATCGGTCACATAGGTTTCACCCGAACGAGCAGGAATGGTGATTGGCACGATGCCGTAATTTGCTCGCCCGGCCTCATCACTGATGAAGATGGTGATCCGCGCCTCCCGCGGCTGATCTCCTTGAAAGGCGTGCAGGTAAACATCATCGAACAACTCACCAGTCGCAAATGGAGGGGTTCGATCCGTCCACCTCCTGCGTCCGAGCACGGACCCACCCAAATGGGCGATCGCCTGGTAGCCTTCGCTGAAACCCGATCGGGTATCCAAGGAAAAATTCCCGACGTCGTCATAATAAGAGAATGCAGTAAAGGCTACATCGATAAATGCAGCGTCCAACGGGCTGGCGACTTGTCGGATCGATATTTTGTCCAGATCGGCGGATACTTGGGGCAGTTCGGTGTCTCCATTGGGGGCGGGGTAATGGTTGAAGGTCTGTATGTGAGCCAGTCCCAACGTAAAATCGACCGGAAATGGCTCGCCGGAAACTACGTTGGGGTGCACGTGGGCGGACAACAGGTTCTGTCCATCATACATATCGGAACTATCCAGAGTGAAGGAGCGTTCCCAGGGTGAACCCTGGATGTGGTGGTCATGTTCATTCACCTCCAGCCCGCGGAAATTTTTATAGAACTGAACGTGTTGGCCTTCTCCGTTAATGACCTTCACCACGCCATCGATGTAACCGCTTACCGGCTGCTTTCCGTCGATCCGACGGCCATCCTGGTAAAGCTCGAAGAGCACATGGGTCTCGCTTCCCTCCAGCACATCGATTTCCACGCTTGTGGGAGCAGAGTATCGGTTGCTGGCAACCATCTGATAACCGAATGTATCGCGACCCGTGAACCCGGACGCCGGTGTGTAAGTGAATCCACCATCATCGTCTACAGCTACCTCCCCATGCTCGGCATTCGATATCCACAACACCTGGGCGTGTACCGCATCCAGCTCGTCATTTGCGAACATGCCAATCGATCCCGGCACGACAAATGGCGTGTCGTTATAACAGGTGAAACGATCACTCCGTGTAATCAAAGGCTGTTCGCGGGGCTGTGAGGAGGCCCCTATTTCATAGGCCCGTATGGCATTCCATTCGGTCGTGAAAAATAACAGATTGTAAGCGAGGGTCATCTTCCCGGCAAAACCGATCGTATGCAACAGCGCGCTACTGGCACGATCAAAGATATAGGTCTCCGCTTTGAGCAAAGAGGTGTATATAACCCGGTCCCGGGTAATGATGGGGCGACCATAGGGAATACTGTAGCCGGGACGGTAACTGCGCACGTCCGCGCCCGTGAAGGCGTCCAGAGCATACAGCGTCGTACCGGAAAACACAAAAAGCTCTCCTGCATGAACGGCCGGTGAGAACGCCCCATCCGGCAACACCCGGGTCCAGGCCGGTTTCATCAAGGCCGGATCAACTGCATGGAGATTCGAGCCCTGCGCGATGAACGCCAGCCCACTGTCATAACAGACGGTTGCCGCAGTGAAATTCTCCTGACCCGTCTCCCATCGATCCAGCAGGACGCCGCTTCGCTGGTCATATTCGTACAAGGTTCCACCTATGAACGTCAGGAGACTCCCGGCTCCAGCCGTCGGTGTCCAGGATTCCACCCGCGGAACGCTGCTATACAGGAGTTGTCGCCCGGTTTGCAGATCAAACCCTGCGAGTACACCCACGGTCGACGGGCAATAAACCATGCCATCATGAACGGTTGGACCATGACTGCGCCTCAGGTCTGTCCGGAAAGTTGACGACCACAAGGGGCGTCCGTCTACTCCACTCAGCGCCATCACCCTCATGGTGTTACCGACTGTATATATGAAAATGAGTCGTCCATCCACATACGCGGGAGGCGAAAAATCCGCATCCGGAATAACCTGTTCCCACAGGATCTGGCCCGTCGCGGCATCGAGTGCTAGTACGGTTGATCCACGACCGAATGATGGAGTTAAAAAGACCTTCCCGTCTCCTGCGACGGCAGCATGCGCTTCTTTTGGATTGACGTGGGCAGTCCAGCGCAAGCTCGGCGTAACGTCTCCCAATATAACCGGAACCTGCGAGCGGTGGGATGCATCTCCGGCATCCATCTGCCATGGCCCTCCCGTGAATGGCTGTAAGCCGTCCGGGTTCACGTACACCAGGACCTCGATCTCCGCTGAATATTGTGCGCCATCGCTCGCCCGGTAGCGAAATTCATCGAGGCCTCGAAACCCCGGCGGAGGCGTGTAGACAAAGCCCCCATCGGAACTCAAAACCACCTGACCAAACCGAGCCTGACCCGCGAACTCGGCCTGCAAGGTATCGTCTTCCAGATCGATATCGTTCGCCAACACCCCTTCGGCAGCGGTAATCGAGAAGACCTGACCGGTCGTCCACTGGTAAACATCCTGGATGGCCCGGGGAGGTTCATTGAGAATTTGAACCCGGGTTTCAAGCGAGGCCTCCGGATTCGGTAGATCCACGCCATGGCGGTCTCGAAGAAACACACGGACCACGTGTTCACCACGAGGCAGTGAATCGGTTACCAGTGGCTGTGCACGATCAAAGGCAATGGCCGGGCCTTCGTTGATTCGGTACCAGGTGGTGGCGCCTTCGGGCATCTCGCCGAATGCGACGAAATTCAGTTCGGCATGACCGGTAAAGGAAAAGGATTCCGCGAAAGTTCGTCGCAGCACGGTCGGCGGACCGTATGGAAAGGGAAAACCCATGGTCCGGACACTATCCAAATGCACATGCTCGCTTGAGGGCAGGCTATCATCCGTGGGGACACCCGTCGAAAAATCCAACCACACGGCAAAGGCGGTGGAGTATGCGCCCGGGTGCCGAGCCTCCTGCAGCCGCTTGACTTCATCTGATGGAATGGACAGGGCAACCCGGAAGCTGGTTTCTCCGGGCGCCAAGGCCGCGAAATGGGGTTTCAGATCCAGCTGGCTTACGGCGCGGTTCCCCACCCAGGCAAACAAGGTGTCGTACTTTCCCGTAATGCCGCCATTCGAGGCGCCGGTTATCAGCACGTCCAGACCGTAGGACTCCCCCTCGGGGATGATTAACTGCTCCCCCTGGTGGAGGTTCAGGATATGCGCATCCAGGGGGTCGAACGCGTTTTCAGGTGGTGGAGAAGAAGAAGAAGGTATGACAAAATCATGATGCGCATAATTAGCCCGTCCTACTTTATCGCTGAAAAAAATTACGATACGACCGGAGCGAGCCGTGTCCCTTTGGAATGGGTGAAGCAAGTTTCCTCCGAACATGGAACGCTCCGCAAAGGGGGGGGTTCGTCCTCCCCAACGAAATCGTCCGAGCACGGATCCACCAATGTGGGTAATCGCCTGGCCACCACGGGAACTCAGCTCGCTCTGATCAATAGTTAACGCGAAACCGACGTCATCCGTCAGGACCGGGTCGGTAGTCACTTGGAGTTCGGCCAAAGGTAAATGATCGACGAAAATGCCCTCGGGGTCCAGCCCCAGACCCGGCAGGGTCCAATCACCATCAGGCGCAGGGACGCCATTGGTCGTTACCAACATGAATGTGGCATAGTAAAAATCGGTCTGGTAGGGCACGCCGGGCACGTTGTGTGGATGCACATGCACGCTAAGCAGGTTCTCACCGTCGTACATGTCCGAAGTATCCAGGACGAACGTGCGCTCCCATCCGTCGGGACCCGCATTGTGCCCATGCTGATCCGTTTTCAAGGTCCGAAAATTCTTGTAGAACTGTACGTGTTGACCCTCGGCATTATAGAATCTGACCCGACCGGTGACCGTCCCGCCGACGGGAACGCCTTCATACACCGGGAGCCCATCCTGAAACACCTCGAAGACGGCATAGGTCTGATTCGTGTCGAGCACATCCAGATGTACAGTCGCCTCCTTGGACGTATGAACGTCGGACACACAGCGGTAGCTGAACTGATCCAACCCATGAAACCCGGGTTGAGGCTGGTAGTTAAACGATCCGTCTGAAGCCCACTGAAAGAAACCATGCTCCGGTGACTGCACCAGCAGTGCGGATGTAATGGAGCCGGTAACGTGGGAGTCATTGTTGGTCACCGACAGCGCCTGGGGAATGTTAAGGGTCAGGCCGGCATAAGCCTGGTAACGATCACCCACGGCTACCGGTGCGTGTACCCGCTGTCCCGCATCGGCGGTGACCTGCCAGGCCTCCACCCCGGATGCATGTGTAACGTAGAGCACACCATCCGCCATAGCCATCGTGCCGGACGAGGGTATCGTGTGCATGGGCGAAGCCGTGGATCGATCGAAGAGCTGGATGTTCGTTCGAGTAGCAACCAGCAGGCGGTCATTGGTAATCAAAGGCTGGGCGGTAAATTCACGAATATCACTGCCTGCGAAGTACGTGCGACGCCAGACGCCATCGCTCACGTTATAGGCGCGAACCGAATCGTCCGAAATGACGAATATTTCGCCTCCCTGAACCGCCGGTATTTCAGCCAGCCCCTGGTTGGGCACGCTCCAATCCAAACTCATGCTCGTTTGATCAAAGGCGTACAGGGTGAACGAAGAAGTAACGTAAACCTTCCCGTCCAATGCAACTACGCTAGCTGCTCCCCAATGGTTTTGATCGTTTAAGGTGATACTCCGATCAACCTGGCCGTTGAGCAAATCGTGCTCGCGCAGCGAACCCCCAAGAAACGTAAGGATCTTGTTGTACTGTAAGGTCGGGGTCCATCCGTTGTCTGTGAAAGGATGAAAGAACAGTTCGGCCCCCGTCTCGAAGTCATGACCGTAAAGCCCACCCACATATCCCCCGACCGAATAAATCCGGCCATCCACCACAACCGGCGACCCGTAGATCGGTATACTTTGGCTCTCAAAAGAATGGGCCCATTGCTCGGCGCCATCACGCAGATCGACTTTAAGTAGTTCAGCTTTGCTGATCCCTGAATGGTGTTGAAAGACCAGGAAATCATCAGCCATGGTCATATCCGAGATCGAAGAACCTGGGAACTGCTTCTGCCAGATAACCCCACCCGTCATCGCGTCAACTGCAAATACCCGGTTATGCATCGTAACATACAGACGACCATCGACGATGATGGGACTCCGAGTCCATGACCCCATGTCCAGGCTCCAAAGGTGAGCAGGCTCGAATGTACCCATGGATGCATCCACGTACCCGGTGCGCGCAAAGCTGCCGGATTCGGTCGGCCAGTCTGAGGCCGTGGCATTCAGAAGTTGGCCGAACAAACAAAGCAACAGCCCCGACCGATAAGTATGCACCTTTAATCCCATTGAACCTCCAAAGAGGCTTAGCCTAAAGCATGATGAATTACAATCACCTAATTTGAGGGAGAAGCCAAAAGCGGCGACACCGTGTAAATATGGAAACGGTCGCATTTATTCAGGATTCGTCTTTAATTGATGATTCAATCGACCTTGGCCATGCGACAGCTTGATAGGGTCGCTTTCCGGATGCGATTAGTAGTAAGGCGGAGGCTGGCCAAAGGTTTCTCTAGAGCCAGAACGACTGACAAAACCAATCAGGGGTTAAACGGGTCTTAGCGGTGGTTTTCGGTTTTCGCCCCCTTTTTCGGCGGCTAAGCACCTGGATCGGATGTTCCTATCATAGGAACGTTTATTGAACAGGCTTACGATCATCGGAACGCATGCCGTGGAGGGTGAGATCGGCTCGGATTTTCAGACACGAAGCCGCCCCGTCCGGCAGCAGGTACGCGATTATTTCTCGACGACACTCAGACGGTAGTACCCGCGCGCATCCGCGCCGAGCATCCGGGCGGTGACGGTGTCGATGCCGGTGCTGCCTGGATCAATGCTGAGGACTTCGACCGGCGACCAGGTCTGCAGGTCGAGGGAGAATTGAGCGACGAGCTGGACGTCATCCGCGGCGCGATTACGGGTGTAGGTGAGGCGGTATTCGCCGGCGACGAACGAGGCGATGGGTGCGCCGGAGCCGTCGTCAACGGCTGGGTCGCCGCCGGTGGCGTATTCGACGATGGCGGGCAGATCATCACCGTCGTTATCGCTCAGCTCGTCGCCGGGTAAGAGGCCGTTAGCGGTGAGCCAATCGGTCAAGCGGACGGTGTCCGCCGTTCCGGGAGAACCGCCGATCGCGACGCTCGATCGCCACAGGGCGGCATCCGTGTGATCGACACCCGATTGGGCACAAGCGAGGGTGAGCGAATAGCCCGCACCCGCGGCGGCGCTGGGCCAGGGCAGCCCGGGCAGATATTCAAACTCGTGAATCGCGGTACCCAGGCCGAGGGCGAGCTTCAGGTTCTCGCCGTCATTGCTTAAATTATCGCCAACCTCCCACTCCCCGGCCACCGGGACAGCGGCTCCATATTCGGCCGTGAAAGCCGCGAGGTCGTTGACGACCACGAGGTACGCGCCGGTGGCGATGATCATGCCATCGGGAAAATCGAAATCGATGCCCTTCGTGAAGCGCACACCCGTGAGGTCGATCGGCGCAGGCCCAACGTTGTGAATCTCGACAAACTCAAGTTCCGAGCCGGCGAGCGGGAAATACATGATCTCGCTGATCACCAGGCCATCGCGATAGGGCGTCACATCGGGCTCGCTGGCGGTAAACTCGATTGGCGCCGACCAGTTGCTCGCCCGGCCGGTATCGTCGATGTGCCGCACGCGGGCGCGGTAGGTGTTGCCGACGCGAACGACAGTTGTCGGGAAGGTGTAGCCGCCGTTGAAGGGCGTCACCCCAGGCGTCTGATAAAAGGTCTCGAGCTCGTACAGGTAACGATCACCCGCGAGGTATCCGGGCGTGCCGGGGTTGTGCACCCGGCCGATCCGCCACTCCATTGATCCAAAGCTGCCCGCGCCATCTGGATCGGAGAAGGCCGAGGAGGTAAAGGTCAGGTCATCGGTCGGGAAGGTGGCGGCCCCGATATGGGTGAGGGTCGGCTGGTCCGGGATGGCCGGGTCGACTTGCATCGCCGCGAGCCGGCTTCCTCCGTATCCACTCACGGTAATGAAATCTTTGCTGTACTGCACGTAATCCGTAAAGGCCCGGTTGGGCAGCCGCGTATTATTAAAATTTGCATACCAGATCCCCTTCTTGTTCTTCCGCGGGTGGTAATCCCACATCGCCTGGCTGGCCTCGACCAGGTTGTCGACACCTCCCACGGTCACAAAGCCCGCGTACTCGTCCATCAGGTGGGCGCCCTGGTCGTTGTCGAGGAAGAGGTCCAGGACCTCGCGCACCCGATTCTCGTAGGCCTGGTTAATCGCCGGGTACTGCAGACAGTGGTAGATATTCTCCTTGGGCGTACCCCCGTGTGTGCCATCTTCGAACGTCAGGTCGATGTCCCACGGCAAGGTGTGCCATTTGTCAGTCAGCGAATTGTGGTAGTAGTTGATGTTCTCCTGCGGCCGCATGTCGGAGTTGTTGATCGCGAGATTGATCGCGTTGAACGCAAAGTAGTCGTCGAAGTCGAGGTTCGCTTCCCACTGCGCCTGGGAGGTGCCGTTGTTGTGCAGTCCCTGGAAGGCAGAGAGGTCGGAGAAGTCCGCGCTCTGGGTCGCGCCCTGGTTGCGTTTCGACGTATTCCCCGGGGTTCCGTGCGCGTTGTACATGTTCCCATCGGGCAGGCCGCGCTCGTTCAGGAATTCGGCCTCAGGCTGCTCAATCGCGACGTACAGCCCCCAGAAATCACCCGCATACTGGTCGGTCGGCGCTTCCTCGGCGGAGTCGATCACCCGGTAGTGAAAGAAGTGAGTATGGCTGGCGGTGGCACCGGCGATCTGGTAGGCGCGAAAGCCCGCCGACTCGCACAGTAGGGTGCCATCGGTCGACGCGTTGTTGCGCCACCAGGGGTTCGAGCCGGGCAGGACGTTGATCTTGTCGAGCGGGACGTCGTACTTCTTGCCATAGTTGTCGCGCGCCTCCAGGGGATGGGCGCGGGTGAAATTGAACTTCCATTTGTTCCGCCCAACCTGTCGAGTCGAGGCCCGGCCGCGGATACGATACTTCATGTGGTCGTACACCTTGCCCTCAAACACGATCGTGCCGAAGTAGCGATACACGCCATCGGTCGGACCCGTCCACTGGCAGAGGATGACGTCGCTCTCCTTGGTGATCATGTGATAGACCGAGACACTGTCCATCGCCGCCGTCGGATAGGTGACAGCCGGGGCCGAACCCGGTTGCTTCGATGCCGTCCAATCGGGCACGCCGTTGTAACAGAAGTACGCGAAGTTCGGCGACTCGTCGTCATCGAAGGGCACCTGCACCGAAACGCCCGGCGTGTCCGAGACGGTGATGCGATAACGCACGAGCCGACGATGCAACTGCAGCGCTCCGGGGACCGTGACCGTATACACCGCGTCGCCGATCACGAGGTCGCCACTGGTGCCGTCATCGACCATCGGCAGGTCGGTCCAGTTAGTCGCATAGGCCGCGTCCTCTTTATGGATGTAAGCACCGGGATCGACCAGCTGATAGCTGAGCGTCACCGAACCCACGCCATCCGGATCGGTCACCTTAGCCGTAACCAGCACGTCCTGCCCGGCGATGGGCTGTTGGGGCGTATGATCGACCTGGCGAATGTTCGGCGGCGCGTTCGGCGTGAAGACCGTGTTCGCGGCCAGAGGCGTCGGGCTGCCAGCGGCGAAGGCGGGCGGAGCGGGCGTCTTGAGCTCGCAGTCGATCGAGAATCCGCTGCTGCCAAGCGTGTCGTTGAACCCGTGGATGGCAATCGTGTTGGCCCCCGCGACGAGAAAGCTCGCCGCGCCCGAGACCGGGACATCGACCCAGGCCGGCGCGTGTGCGCTCACCGCGGCACCGGGGGATCCGCCGGGCGGGTCCGATGCGCGGATGCCTTCGTAAGTGAGGTCACCCGAGTCCAGGTTGAGCCGCGCCACCTCCTGGCCATTGATCCAGACAATCGCGCCGTCGTTGTAGTAGACGCGCAGCAGGAGTTCGTTCGGAATCGTCCCGCTCAACACGAATTCCTTGCGCAGAAACACCGAGGCGTAACCGTTTTGCATGTCGCTGAGCAGCGTGGTGTCGTCGCCATCGCCGTAGCCGATCACCGCGGCACCGCTCAACCACGACGCGTCCTGGGCGAATCCCTGCTGACGCCAATCGGAAATCGGATTCGAAGCTTCGCTGGTCCCCTTGCGGTAAGTCCAGGTCTCGCCAGCATCAAGGTAGCTGACCTGTGGACCGCTGAACCCTGCCTGGGAACTGCGCCAGGAGCTGCCGAGGTCGTTGTCGATCGTGTGGTTCATCAGCTCCATCGACGAGCCGCCGCCGCGCGAGGCGCTGGGCCAGGGGAAGCCTACCCCGTAGCTGACTTCGTCGACCGTGAGGCCCCCCGCATCCTCGAGCTCGACCCGTTCGCCGTCGTTGCTCAGCTGGCCGGTGTAGGGGCCGATGGCGGTCACCCCGAACACGGCGTTCAAGGTCGCCGGATCTTCCGCCACGACCAGGAAGCCGTTGGCGGGGATCAGGGTAGTGTTCGTGAACGCGTAGTCGATCCCGCCGCGGATGGTCCAGCCGAAGAGGTCAACGTCGACATCGCTCGGGTTGAACAGCTCGATGAACTCGCCGCGCTGGGTCTTCGGTTCGTGATCGTAATGGATCTCGTTGATCACGATCGAGCTGGTCAGCAGGTCGGTGGTGCTGAAGGTCTCGGTGTCCGGTGCCCAGGCGGTTCCCGCACCGTTCATCGCGGCTGCCCGATAGAAATAATTGGTCAGCGGCGTGAGCCCGGAAACGAAGAGCGAGAAGTCGCCGGTTTTGATGCCGAGGTTAACCGCGTTGTCCCAGGCGCTGGGGGAGGCACCGCCGTCCTCGTCGCCCCAATAGAGCGTGACGGCCGGTGGGTCGAAGCCGGTGTCGGTCACTTTCGCACGCAGGTTGGCCGCGCTGCCGGAGATGCCGTTCGCGGAGCGGTTCTCGACCGTCGGCGGCAGCGGCGTGGCGGTGGTAAAGCTCGCCGTAGATCCCGCCCAGCTCGCACCCCCGTTGTTGCTGACGAAGGCGCGGAAGTAATAGGTCGTCCCGCCGCTCAGGCCGCTCAGGTCGGTGGTCGCGGATGCGTTCTGCACACCGAGGACGACGGTGTGCTGCCAAGTTCCGGGAGTCGTTCCACCGTCGACCGTTCCCCAGTAGATGAACACCGTCGGATTCTCGCCGCCGGTGCCGGTGACCTGTGCGCCGACCCTCGCCGTGCCAACTTCGATGTTGCTGGCAGGGATATTGGTCACCGCCGGTGGATTGGGCAGAGTAGTAAACGCAAGGCTCGGCGAGGCCGACGAGTCGCCCGCAGTGTTGGTCGCGAAGGCGCGGAAGTAGTAGGTGCTCGCGGGGCTAAGCGCGGTACTCGTCGTCGCGGAAAAAGCACCGACGCCCTGGCTCCCTGGGAGCAATTCTGCTTCATCCCAGGCGCCGGGGTCCGCACCACCATCGTCGTCGCCCCAGCGGATCGTGATGACCGGAGCCGCATCGCCGATGTCGACGACGGAACCGTTGAGCTGTGCCGACGTAGCGGTGATCACAGTGGCAGCCGTGTTGATGATTTCGGCCGCCCCCGAAGGTATGGCGGCATCGAGGTCGAGGTGAAAGACACGATCGACGTTCCGGAGAAGCACGTCGTTCAGATCCGCGTTGTTATTATTGCCGCTGCTGAGTGCGGTGCCGTCGGTGTACGTGGCGTCATTTAGATTGTTAACGGTGACGAAGCCTGCACCCGCAGAGCCCCAGAGGAATCCGTATGCGGTGTTTGGATCGAGCGGAAGCGGTGTGGCGAGGGTAAAGGTGATGTACTGATTGGGCGAATAAGCCTGCGTGATAGCGGTTTCCGTGGTGCCGATCTGAGTGAGCACC